>NZ_JBIUWJ010000073.1:0-1028 GCF_044743405.1 Pseudomonas sp. NPDC087626 | reverse complement strand
GCCTATCACTTCCACGAACCGCTGGGCGTGGTCGGCCAGATCATCCCGTGGAACTTCCCGATCCTGATGGCCGCCTGGAAACTCGCGCCGGCCCTGGCTGCCGGTAACTGCGTGGTGCTCAAGCCGGCCGAACAAACGCCGCTGGGCATCAGCGTGCTGCTGGAACTGATCGGCGACCTGCTGCCACCGGGCGTGTTGAACGTGGTGCAAGGGTTCGGCAAAGAAGCCGGCGAAGCCCTGGCCACCAGCAAACGCATCGCCAAGATCGCGTTCACCGGCTCGACCCCGGTCGGCTCGCACATCATGAAATGCGCCGCCGAAAACATCATTCCGTCGACCGTGGAACTGGGCGGCAAGTCGCCGAACATCTTCTTCGCCGACATCATGCAAGCCGAAGAATCGTTCATCGAAAAAGCCGCCGAAGGCCTGGTGCTGGCGTTCTTCAACCAGGGTGAAGTCTGCACCTGCCCGTCTCGCGCCCTGGTGCAAGAGTCGATCTACGACGACTTCATGAAAGTCGTGATGAAGAAGGTCCTGCAAATCAAGCGCGGCGACCCGCTCGACACCGACACCATGGTCGGCGCCCAGGCTTCCGAGCAGCAATTCGACAAGATTCTCTCCTACCTGGAGATCGCCAAGGGCGAAGGCGCCGAGCTGCTGACCGGTGGCAAGGTGGAAAAACTCGAGGGTAACCTGGCGACCGGCTATTACATCCAGCCGACCTTGCTCAAGGGCACCAACAAAATGCGCGTGTTCCAGGAAGAAATCTTCGGTCCAGTGGTGAGCATCACCACCTTCAAGGACGAAGCCGAAGCCCTGGCCATTGCCAACGACACCGAGTTCGGCCTCGGTGCCGGTCTCTGGACCCGCGACATCAACCGCGCCTACCGCATGGGCCGAGCGATCAAGGCCGGTCGCGTGTGGACCAATTGCTACCACCTGTACCCGGCGCACGCCGCGTTCGGTGGCTACAAGAAGTCCGGCGTCGGCCGTGAAACCCACAAGATGATGCTCGATCACTACCAACA
>NZ_JBIUWJ010000072.1:0-1246 GCF_044743405.1 Pseudomonas sp. NPDC087626 | reverse complement strand
ACTTTTGCCAGTGCAACTTCAACGCCGCACTTCTCGCAGATCACACCACGGTGCTTCAAGCGCTTGTACTTACCGCACAGGCACTCGTAATCCTTTACCGGGCCAAAGATCTTGGCGCAGAACAGGCCGTCACGCTCAGGTTTGAACGTACGGTAGGTGATGGTTGCCGGCTTTTTAACTACACCGAACGACCACGAACGGATCATCTCAGGCGATGCCAATCCGATACGGATGGCGTCGAACTCTTCGACTTGACCCTGGTTTTTCAGCAAATTCAGTAGGTCTTTCAAGGCCTTTCCTCCTGGCGGAGCAGAGAGCGGGCAATCGCGCCCCGCTCTCGATTCACGTCACGTGTTATTCGGTTTCCAGATCGATATCGATGCCGAGGGAACGAATTTCTTTGATCAACACGTTGAAGGACTCGGGCATGCCCGGCTCCATACGGTGATCGCCGTCCACGATGTTTTTGTACATCTTGGTCCGGCCGTTCACATCGTCCGACTTCACTGTGAGCATTTCTTGCAGAGTGTATGCAGCACCGTATGCTTCCAGTGCCCAGACCTCCATCTCCCCGAAACGCTGACCACCGAACTGCGCCTTACCACCCAGCGGCTGCTGGGTAACCAGGCTGTACGAACCGGTAGAACGAGCGTGCATCTTGTCGTCTACCAAGTGGTTCAGCTTCAGCATGTACATGTAGCCAACGGTAACCGGGCGCTCGAACTTGTTGCCGGTACGGCCGTCGGTCAGCTGCATCTGGCCGCTTTCTGGCAGGTCTGCCAGTTTCAGCATGGCCTTGATTTCGCTTTCCTTGGCACCGTCGAACACTGGAGTGGCCATTGGTACGCCGCCACGCAGGTTTTTCGCCAGATCCAGGATTTCCTGGTCGGAGAAGTCATCGAGACTTTCCTGGCGCCCGCCGATCTCGTTGTAGATCTCGTGCAGGAACTTGCGCAGCTCGGCAACTTTACGCTGCTCTTCGATCATGCGGTTGATCTTCTCGCCCAGACCCTTGGCCGCGAGGCCCAGGTGGGTTTCAAGAATCTGACCAACGTTCATACGCGAAGGTACGCCCAGTGGGTTGAGGACCACGTCGACCGGAGTGCCATTGGCATCGTGCGGCATGTCTTCAACCGGCATGATCCCGGAGAGCACACCATGGGACCCGTGACTACCCGCCATCGTGTCGCCCGGCTGGATTCGGCGACGGATTGCCAGGTAAACCTTGACGATTTTCAGCACGCCT
>NZ_JBIUWJ010000071.1:0-1403 GCF_044743405.1 Pseudomonas sp. NPDC087626 | reverse complement strand
CATCCCTTCTTCGATGCCGCCAACCATGTAGAACGCATGTTCTGGCAGGTGGTCGTAGTCACCGTTGAGGATGCCTTGAAGCCAGCAATGGTGTCTTTCAGGGAAACGTATTTACCCGAAGCACCGGTGAAGACTTCAGCCACGAAGAACGGCTGCGACAAGAAACGCTGGATCTTACGAGCACGGTTTACCAACTGCTTGTCGGCTTCCGACAGCTCGTCCATACCCAGGATCGCGATGATGTCCTTCAGTTCTTTGTAACGCTGCAGAACATACTGTACGCCGCGAGCGGTGTCGTAGTGGTCCTGACCGATCACGTTCGGGTCCAACTGACGCGAAGTCGAGTCCAGTGGGTCTACCGCTGGGTAGATACCCAGGGAAGCGATGTCACGGGACAGAACGACGGTGGCGTCCAAGTGGGCGAAGGTGGTCGCTGGCGACGGGTCAGTCAAGTCATCCGCAGGTACGTATACCGCTTGGATCGAGGTGATCGAACCGTTTTTGGTCGAAGTGATGCGCTCTTGCAGAGTACCCATCTCTTCAGCCAGGGTCGGCTGGTAACCTACTGCAGAAGGCATACGGCCCAGCAGTGCGGATACTTCAGTACCGGCCAGGGTGTAACGATAGATGTTGTCGACGAACAGCAGAACGTCGTTACCTTCGTCACGGAACTTCTCGGCCATGGTCAGGCCAGTCAGTGCTACGCGCAGACGGTTACCCGGCGGCTCGTTCATTTGACCGTAAACCAGTGCCACTTTGTCCAGAACGTTGGAGTCCTTCATCTCGTGGTAGAAGTCGTTACCCTCACGAGTACGCTCACCCACACCGGCGAACACGGAATAACCGCTGTGCTCGATGGCGATGTTACGGATCAGTTCCATCATGTTTACGGTTTTGCCTACACCGGCACCACCGAACAGACCAACTTTACCGCCCTTGGCGAACGGGCAAACCAGGTCGATAACCTTGATGCCGGTTTCCAGCAGGTCGTTGCCGCCCGCTTGTTCTGCGAAGGTTGGCGCAGGACGGTGAATGCCCCAGCGCTCTTCGGTGTCGATTGGACCTGCTTCGTCGATCGGGTTGCCCAGAACGTCCATGATCCGGCCCAGGGTCGCTTTACCGACTGGTACGGAAATGGCTGCGCCGGAGTCGATGACGTCCAGACCACGCTTCAAGCCCTCGGTGGAGCCCATCGCAATGGTACGAACCACGCCGTCGCCCAGCTGTTGCTGAACTTCCAGAGTGGTTGCGGCCGCGCTTTGAACTGTCAGCGCGTTGTAGATGCTCGGTACGCTGTCGCGTGGAAATTCCACGTCGATAACGGCGCCGATGATTTGAACGATACGTCCGCTACTCATAGCTGGATCCTCTGAATATTTGAACCGTTAAACCGCGGCAGCGCC
>NZ_JBIUWJ010000070.1:212-1666 GCF_044743405.1 Pseudomonas sp. NPDC087626 | reverse complement strand
CTAATGAAATGGTTACCCCCGCCGCCCCCAGTGATAGCCCACTAAGCTTTCACTGGGGGCTCACCGGAGACCATTGTCATGAACAAAGTAGCTATCGCCGCCATCGACCTGGGTAAAAACTCCTTTCATCTTCACGCCCAAGATGAACGAGGTCATGAGCTTTACCGCAAAAAATTCACTCGCGTAGCACTTGTCCAACATTTGGCCAATCTCGAGCCCTGCACGGTTGTGATGGAGGCCTGTGGCGGCGCTCACTTCATGGCGCAGCAGGCTGCAAAGTTTGGACACACGGCAAAGCTGATTGCGCCGCACCTTGTGCGCCCTTATGTCAAAAGCAACAAAAACGACTTCGCCGATGCCGAGGCGATTTGCGAGGCGGCAACCCGTCCATCGATGCGTTTTGTTCCTGCCAAAACACAGGCTCAACAGGCGCTGGCCATGCTCAATACGACGCGTGATTCGTTCATCAAAGACCGTACCGCGACCGTCAATCGGATTCACGCAGCACTTCTGGAAGTCGGGATCAGCTTGGCCCCGGGGTTCAAGTCGATCAACGAACTCACGGCGCTGCTTGAGGCGAGTTCACTTCCCGACCCGATCAAAAAGCTGCTGATACGGATGCATGACCACTTTGATTACTTGCACGAACAGATCAAATCCTTGGACAAAGAACTGGAATGCCAAGCCGCTGAAGATGATCTGGCTGCTCGTTTGATGACAATTCCGTGCGTCGGCCCGATCACCTCCAGCGCCTTGGCTGCCGAGTTGGGTGATGGCAAGCAGTTCAAATGTGGCCGAGGCTATTCAGCCTCGATCGGCCTGGTCCCCAAACAGCATTCAACGGGCGGGAAAACTGTACTTTTAGGTATCAGCAAACGTGGAGACAGAAACCAGAGACGGCTGCTGATCCAGTGCGCCCGGGTTTACTTGATGCATCTGGATCGACAGAAAGGCGTGCTGGCGGAGTGGGTCCGCCATTTGATAGCGACCCACCATCACTCCAACCACGTGGTCTGCGCGCTAGCCAACAAGTTGGCGAGGATCGCTTGGGCAATTGCGGCACACCACACTGTATTCGATGCGGGGCCAAGCGCGATGAACGCCTGACCCCGCTGTCACCCGAGCACCAACCCACCTGGTTTTGCGATGCTGGATAACTGATGACGTGAACGGCCAACCGGCCTGACGACAACCCTGGGCTCCCACACGGCTGAAAGGCCGTTTCACTAATCAGGATCGTTGGGCATCGATTCTCATCGAGGCGCGGGGTAGCAGCCCCACTCAGACGCCGGATAGATGAAAGCAAGCCAAACACGACATCAAAAACAGTATTGCAGAAAAGGGGGTAACCATAGATGCGCCCGGGTTTACTTGATGCATCTGGATCGACAGAAAGGCGTGCTGGCGGAGTGGGTCCGCCATTTGATAGCGACCCACCATCACTCCAACCACGT
>NZ_JBIUWJ010000070.1:0-118 GCF_044743405.1 Pseudomonas sp. NPDC087626 | reverse complement strand
GCGCGGGGTAGCAGCCCCACTCAGACGCCGGATAGATGAAAGCAAGCCAAACACGACATCAAAAACAGTATTGCAGAAAAGGGGGTAACCATAGATGTGGGAGCGGGCTTGCCCGCGA
>NZ_JBIUWJ010000069.1:0-2303 GCF_044743405.1 Pseudomonas sp. NPDC087626 | reverse complement strand
TGCGCTCTTTAGGAGGCGTCGTGGTCAGCGGGTGATCCGCCTTGTACGGGCCTTCCGGCATGTTGCGCATGCACTGGTCGATGATCTTGATGCTCTGGCGCATTTCTTCGACGCGCACCATGCAGCGGTCGTAGGCATCGCCATTGGCTGCCAGCGGGACTTCGAACTCGAAGTTCTCGTAGCCCGAGTACGGACGCGCCTTGCGCAGGTCGAAATCGCAACCGGTGGAACGCAGGCCGGCACCGGTGACGCCCCATTCCAGGGCCTCTTTGGTGTTGTAGGCAGCGACGCCGATGGTCCGGCCCTTGAGGATGCTGTTCTGCAGGGCGGCCTTGGTGTACTCGTCGAGGCGCTTTGGCAGCCATTCAACGAAGTCCTTGACCAGTTTTTCCCAGCCGCGTGGCAGGTCGTGGGCGACACCGCCGATGCGGTACCAGGCTGGGTGCAGGCGAAAGCCGGTAATGGCTTCGATCACCGTGTACGCCTTCTGGCGGTCGGTGAAGGTGAAGAACACCGGGGTCATGGCGCCGACGTCCTGGATGTAGGTACCCAGGAACAGCAGGTGGCTGGTGATCCGGAAGAACTCGGCCATCATGATGCGGATGACGTCGACCTTCTCGGGCACCTTGATGCCGGCCAGCTTCTCGACCGAGAGCACGTACGGCAGGTTGTTCATCACGCCGCCGAGGTAGTCGATACGGTCGGTGTACGGGATGAAGCTGTGCCAGGACTGACGCTCGGCCATTTTCTCGGCACCACGGTGGTGGTAGCCGATGTCCGGTACGCAGTCGACGATCTCTTCGCCGTCCAGCTGCAGGATGATGCGGAACGCACCGTGAGCCGAAGGGTGGTTGGGACCCAGGTTGAGGAACATGTAGTCCTCATTCGCCCCGGAACGTTTCATGCCCCAGTCTTCAGGCTTGAAGCGCGCGGCTTCTTCCTCAAGCTGTTGCTTGGCCAGGGTCAGGCTGAACGGGTCGAACTCGGTGGCACGGGCCGGGAAGTCCTTGCGCAGCGGGTGACCTTCCCAGGTCGGCGGCATCATGATGCGCGACAGGTGCGGGTGACCTTTGAAGTCGATGCCGTACATGTCCCAGACTTCACGTTCGTACCAGTTGGCGTTGGGCCAGATGCTGGTGACGGACGGCACGCTGAGGTCGCTCTCGGACAAGGCGACCTTGATCATTACGTCACTATTACGTTCGATCGACATCAGGTGGTAGAACACGGTGAAGTCGACGCCGCCAGGCAGCCCTTGACGCTTGGTGCGCAGACGCTCGTCCACGCCATGCAGGTCATAGAGCATGACGTACGGCTTGGGGAGGTTGCGCAGGAAGGTCAGGACTTCGACGAGTTTGGCACGGGCAACCCAAAGCACCGGCATGCCGGTGCGGGTAGGCTGGGCAGTGAATGCCTCAGGGCCAAAGCGGTTGTTCAGTTCGACGACCACATCCTGGTCGTCTGCCTTGTAAGGCGGGATGTACAGAGCACTGCCTGTAGTCATGGTTATTTATCGCTTTCGGTCAACGTAAAGAATGAAGCCAGTTTTCGGTTTCTTTGCAGGAACAGATCTGGATCAGACTTCGTCGGGGCTGCGCAGGTTGGTGACTGCGATTCGCTGTTCGCGGCGCTGTTCCTTTTGCGAAGGCATCTCGGCGCGGTACACGCCTTGATCGCCGACGACCCAGGAAAGCGGGCGACGCTCTTGGCCAATCGACTCCTGCAGCAGCATCAGGCCTTGCAGGAAAGCTTCAGGGCGGGGCGGGCAGCCAGGCACGTAGACGTCCACGGGCAGGAACTTGTCCACTCCCTGAACCACGGAGTAGATGTCGTACATGCCACCGGAGTTGGCGCACGAGCCCATGGAGATTACCCACTTCGGCTCGAGCATTTGCTCGTAGAGACGCTGAATGATCGGCGCCATCTTGATGAAGCAGGTACCGGCGATAACCATGAAATCCGCCTGGCGCGGCGATGCCCGGATAACCTCGGCGCCAAAGCGCGCGATGTCGTGGGGCGCCGTGAAGGCAGTGGTCATTTCCACGTAGCAGCACGAAAGGCCGAAGTTGTACGGCCACAGGGAGTTCTTACGTCCCCAGTTGACCGCGCCGTTCAGCACGTCTTCGAGCTTGCCCATGTAGATGTTTTTGTGGACTTGATCTTCTAACGGATCGGAAACGGTTTCCCGCTCGCCGATCGGGTACTGCTCGTTAGGAGCATCCGGGTCGATCCTGGTGAGATTGTATTGCATTGCCAAAGCCTCATTGTTTCAGCTTCGCCTGCCGCTTACGACGAGCTTCCTG
>NZ_JBIUWJ010000068.1:0-3887 GCF_044743405.1 Pseudomonas sp. NPDC087626 | reverse complement strand
ACTGTTGCGTCAGTGACGCTGAGCTTGATGGTTTCGCCGTCTTTGTAAACGTCGTCGCCTTGGGCTTTCAGCTCGTATGGAACGCTGGTGGTGCCGGCTTTGATCACGACGGTCGCGCCGTTGCTCAGGGTGACGGTCAGGTCTTGCTTGAGTTCCTGGTCGACTTTCACCGTGAACTTCGGAGCAGCGTTTTCCAGCACATCGCCGTTGCTTTCGATGGTGACAGTGATCTTGTCGCCGTCAGTACCTGGCTCGTCAGTGACAGTGGTGGTGAACTGGTCTTTGCCGAGGGTCAGCTTCTCGAAGTTGTTGGCCGAAACCGACTCGAGTTTGTTGACGATCGCATCCTGACCGCCGGTGAAGATGTTGTCTTTGGCGGTGACCACGGCAGTGCCACTGGTGCCGTTAGCCGGGATCTTGATCTCGGTGCCGTCGGTGAGTTTGAAGGTCAACTCGCCGTGGCTCGCCATCGGCATGCCAGCAGCGTTGGTCAGGGTCACGGTGTAGGTGACTTCACCGCCCTCAGCGACGGTGGATTTATCCACCGTCAGGGTGGCTTTCACCTCAGTGAGGGTGTCGCCAACTTTGACCACAGCCTCGTCGCCGAGCACCAGATTCTCGAAGGACTTGCCTGGAACCGTTGCGTCAGTGACGCTCAGCTTGATGGTTTCGCCGTCTTTGTAGACGTCGTCGCCCTGGGCTTTCAGCTCGTACGGCACGCTGGTGGTGCCGGCTTTGATCACCACGGTTGCACCGTTGCTCAAGGTTACGGTCAGGTCTTGCTTGAGTTCCTGATCCACTTTGACGGTGAACTTCGGTGCAGCATTTTCCAGTACATCGCCATTGCTTTCGATGGTGACGGTGATCTTGTCGCCTTCGTTAGCCGGATCTTTTGGATCACCCGAGCCTGGCTCGTCCGTCACGCTGGTAGTCAGCGTGGTATCGCCCAAGGTCAGCTTCTCGAAGTTGTTGGCCGAAACCGACTCGAGTTTGTTGACGATTGCATCCTGGCCGCCGGTGAAGATGTTGTCTTTGGCGGTGACGACTGCAGTACCGCTGGTGCCGTTAGCCGGGATTTTCACCACGGTGCCATCGGTCAGCGTGAACTCCAGAGGACCATGGCTCGCCATCGGCATGCCGGCAGCGTTGGTCAGGGTCACGGTGTAAGTGACGTCACCACCTTCGGCGACAGTGGATTTATCCACAGTCAGGGTGGCTTTCACCTCGGTGAGGGTGTCGCCAACCTTGACCACTGCCTCGTCGCCAAGCACCAGGTTTTCGAACGACTGACCTGGAACCGTTGCGTCAGTGACGCTCAGTTTGATGGTTTCGCCGTCTTTGTAGACGTCGTCGCCCTGGGCTTTCAGTTCGTACGGCACGCTGGTGGTGCCGGCCTTGATCACCACGGTTGCACCGTTGCTCAGGGTGACGGTCAGGTCTTGTTTCAGTTCCTGATCGACTTTGACGGTGAACTTCGGCGCAGCGTTTTCCAGCACGTCGCCGTTGCTTTCGATGGTGACGGTGATTTTGTCGCCTTCGTTGGCCGGATCTTTTGGATCGCCCGAGCCTGGTTCGTCAGTGACCGAAGTGGTCAACGTCGTGTCGCCGAGGGTCAGCTTCTCGAAATTGTTAGCCGAAACCGACTCGAGCTTGTTGACGATCGCATCCTGGCCGCCGGTGAAGATGTTGTCTTTGGCGGTGACCACTGCAGTGCCGGTGGTGCCGTTAGCCGGGATCTTGATCTCGGTGCCGTCGGTGAGTGTGAAGGTCAACTCTCCGTGGCTGGCCATTGGCATGCCAGCAGCGTTGGTCAGGGTCACGGTGTAGGTGACTTCACCACCTTCGGCGACGGTGGATTTATCCACAGTCAGGGTGGCTTTCACCTCAGTGAGGGTGTCGCCCACCTTGACCACAGCCTCGTCGCCGAGCACCAGGTTTTCGAACGACTTGCCCGGAACCGTTGCGTCAGTGACGCTGAGCTTGATGGTTTCGCCGTCTTTGTAGACGTCGTCGCCCTGGGCTTTCAGTTCGTACGGCACGCTGGTGGTGCCCGCTTTGATCACCACGGTCGCGCCGTTGCTCAGGGTGACGGTCAGGTCTTGCTTGAGTTCCTGATCGACTTTGGCGGTGAACTTAGGCGCAGCGTTTTCCAGCACATCGCCGTTGCTTTCGATGGTGACGGTGATCTTGTCGCCTTCGTTAGCCGGGTCTTTTGGATCGCCCGAACCAGGCTCGTCGGTGACCGAAGTGGTCAACGTCGTGTCGCCCAGTGTCAGCTTCTCGAAGTTGTTAGCCGAAACCGACTCGAGCTTGTTGACGATCGCGTCCTGGCCGCCGGTGAAGATGTTGTCTTTGGCGGTGACCACGGCCGTGCCGGTGGTGCTGTTGGCCGGGATCTTGATCTCGGTGCCGTCGGTGAGTTTGAAGGTCAACTCGCCGTGGCTGGCCATCGGCATGCCGGCGGCGTTGGTCAGCGTCACGGTGTAAGTGACTTCACCACCTTCAGCGACAGTGGTTTTATCCACCGTCAGGGTGGCTTTCACCTCAGTGAGGGTGTCGCCAACTTTGACCACTGCCTCGTCGCCAAGCACCAGGTTCTCGAACGATTTACCTGGAACCGTTGCGTCAGTGACGCTCAGCTTGATGGTTTCGCCGTCTTTGTAGACGTCGTCGCCCTGGGCTTTCAGCTCGTATGGAACGCTGGTGGTGCCAGCTTTGATCACAACAACGGCGCCGTTGCTCAAGGTCACGGTCAGGTCTTGCTTGAGTTCCTGATCGACTTTGACGGTGAACTTCGGTGCAGCGTTTTCCAGCACGTCGCCGTTGCTTTCGATGGTGACAGTGATCTTGTCGCCGTCAGTACCTGGCTCGTCAGTGACCGAAGTGGTCAGCGTGGTATCACCCAGGGTCAGTTTCTCGAAGTTGTTCGAGGAGACCGACTCGAGTTTATTGACGATCGCATCCTGGCCGCCGGTGAAGATGTTGTCTTTGGCGGTGACCACGGCAGTGCCGCTGGTGCCGTTAGCCGGGATTTTCACCACGGTGCCATCGGTCAGCGTGAACTCCAGAGGACCATGGCTGGCCATCGGCATGCCAGCGGCGTTGGTCAGGGTTACGGTGTAAGTAACTTCACCACCTTCGGCGACAGTGGTTTTATCCACCGTCAGGGTGGCTTTCACCTCAGTGAGGGTGTCGCCAACTTTGACCACAGCCTCGTCGCCGAGCACCAGATTCTCGAAGGACTTGCCTGGAACCGTTGCGTCAGTGACGCTCAGCTTGATGGTTTCGCCGTCTTTGTAGACGTCGTCGCCCTGGGCTTTCAGCTCGTACGGCACGCTGGTGGTGCCGGCTTTGATCACCACGGTTGCACCGTTGCTCAAGGTTACGGTCAGGTCTTGCTTGAGTTCCTGGTCGACTTTCACCGTGAACTTCGGTGCAGCATTTTCCAGTACATCGCCATTGCTTTCGATGGTGACGGTGATCTTGTCGCCTTCGTTAGCCGGATCTTTTGGATCACCCGAGCCTGGCTCGTCCGTCACGCTGGTAGTCAGCGTGGTATCGCCCAAGGTCAGCTTCTCGAAGTTGTTGGCCGAAACCGACTCGAGTTTGTTGACGATCGCGTCCTGGCCGCCGGTGAAGATGTTGTCTTTGGCGGTGACGACTGCAGTACCGCTGGTGCCGTTAGCCGGGATTTTCACCACGGTGCCATCGGTCAGCGTGAACTCCAGAGGACCATGGCTCGCCATCGGCATGCCGGCAGCGTTGGTCAGGGTCACGGTGTAAGTAACTTCACCGCCCTCGGCGACAGTGGATTTATCCACAGTCAGGGTGGCTTTCACCTCGGTGAGGGTGTCGCCAACCTTGACCACTGCCTCGTCGCCAAGCAC
>NZ_JBIUWJ010000067.1:0-2443 GCF_044743405.1 Pseudomonas sp. NPDC087626 | reverse complement strand
GGTGACTGCGTACCTTTTGTATAATGGGTCAGCGACTTATTTTCAGTGGCGAGCTTAACCGAATAGGGGAGGCGTAGCGAAAGCGAGTCTTAATAGGGCGTCTAGTCGCTGGGAATAGACCCGAAACCGGGCGATCTATCCATGGGCAGGTTGAAGGTTGGGTAACACTAACTGGAGGACCGAACCGACTACCGTTGAAAAGTTAGCGGATGACCTGTGGATCGGAGTGAAAGGCTAATCAAGCTCGGAGATAGCTGGTTCTCCTCGAAAGCTATTTAGGTAGCGCCTCATGTATCACTGTAGGGGGTAGAGCACTGTTTCGGCTAGGGGGTCATCCCGACTTACCAAACCGATGCAAACTCCGAATACCTACAAGTGCCGAGCATGGGAGACACACGGCGGGTGCTAACGTCCGTCGTGAAAAGGGAAACAACCCAGACCGTCAGCTAAGGTCCCAAAGTTATGGTTAAGTGGGAAACGATGTGGGAAGGCTTAGACAGCTAGGAGGTTGGCTTAGAAGCAGCCACCCTTTAAAGAAAGCGTAATAGCTCACTAGTCGAGTCGGCCTGCGCGGAAGATGTAACGGGGCTCAAACCATACACCGAAGCTACGGGTATCACTTAGGTGATGCGGTAGAGGAGCGTTCTGTAAGCCTGTGAAGGTGAGTTGAGAAGCTTGCTGGAGGTATCAGAAGTGCGAATGCTGACATGAGTAACGACAATGGGTGTGAAAAACACCCACGCCGAAAGACCAAGGTTTCCTGCGCAACGTTAATCGACGCAGGGTTAGTCGGTCCCTAAGGCGAGGCTGAAAAGCGTAGTCGATGGAAAACAGGTTAATATTCCTGTACTTCTGGTTATTGCGATGGAGGGACGGAGAAGGCTAGGCCAGCTTGGCGTTGGTTGTCCAAGTTTAAGGTGGTAGGCTGGAATCTTAGGTAAATCCGGGATTCTAAGGCCGAGAGCTGATGACGAGTGTTCTTTTAGAACACGAAGTGGTTGATGCCATGCTTCCAAGAAAAGCTTCTAAGCTTCAGGTAACCAGGAACCGTACCCCAAACCGACACAGGTGGTTGGGTAGAGAATACCAAGGCGCTTGAGAGAACTCGGGTGAAGGAACTAGGCAAAATGGCACCGTAACTTCGGGAGAAGGTGCGCCGGTGAGGGTGAAGGACTTGCTCCGTAAGCCCACGCCGGTCGAAGATACCAGGCCGCTGCGACTGTTTATTAAAAACACAGCACTCTGCAAACACGAAAGTGGACGTATAGGGTGTGACGCCTGCCCGGTGCCGGAAGGTTAATTGATGGGGTTAGCTAACGCGAAGCTCTTGATCGAAGCCCCGGTAAACGGCGGCCGTAACTATAACGGTCCTAAGGTAGCGAAATTCCTTGTCGGGTAAGTTCCGACCTGCACGAATGGCGTAACGATGGCGGCGCTGTCTCCACCCGAGACTCAGTGAAATTGAAATCGCTGTGAAGATGCAGTGTATCCGCGGCTAGACGGAAAGACCCCGTGAACCTTTACTATAGCTTTGCACTGGACTTTGAATTTGCTTGTGTAGGATAGGTGGGAGGCTTTGAAGCGTGGACGCCAGTCTGCGTGGAGCCAACCTTGAAATACCACCCTGGCAACTTTGAGGTTCTAACTCAGGTCCGTTATCCGGATCGAGGACAGTGTATGGTGGGTAGTTTGACTGGGGCGGTCTCCTCCTAAAGAGTAACGGAGGAGTACGAAGGTGCGCTCAGACCGGTCGGAAATCGGTCGTAGAGTATAAAGGCAAAAGCGCGCTTGACTGCGAGACAGACACGTCGAGCAGGTACGAAAGTAGGTCTTAGTGATCCGGTGGTTCTGTATGGAAGGGCCATCGCTCAACGGATAAAAGGTACTCCGGGGATAACAGGCTGATACCGCCCAAGAGTTCATATCGACGGCGGTGTTTGGCACCTCGATGTCGGCTCATCACATCCTGGGGCTGAAGCCGGTCCCAAGGGTATGGCTGTTCGCCATTTAAAGTGGTACGCGAGCTGGGTTTAGAACGTCGTGAGACAGTTCGGTCCCTATCTGCCGTGGACGTTTGAGATTTGAGAGGGGCTGCTCCTAGTACGAGAGGACCGGAGTGGACGAACCTCTGGTGTTCCGGTTGTCACGCCAGTGGCATTGCCGGGTAGCTATGTTCGGAATAGATAACCGCTGAAAGCATCTAAGCGGGAAACTAGCCTCAAGATGAGATCTCACTGGGACCTTGAGTCCCCTGAAGGGCCGTCGAAGACTACGACGTTGATAGGTTGGGTGTGTAAGCGCTGTGAGGCGTTGAGCTAACCAATACTAATTGCCCGTGAGGCTTGACCATATAACACCCAAGCAATTTGACTACTTCGAAAGAAGCATCAGATTGCGGTGTGTGAAGACGAAACGAACCGAAAGTTCGAATCTGCTCAAAGCA
>NZ_JBIUWJ010000066.1:0-4436 GCF_044743405.1 Pseudomonas sp. NPDC087626 | reverse complement strand
GTGGTGAAAATCCCGGCTAACGGCACCAGCGGTACTGCAGTCGTCACCGCCAAAGACAACATCTTCACCGGCGGCCAGGATGCAATCGTCAACAAGCTGGAATCCGTCTCGGCCAACAACTTCGAGAAGTTGACCCTCGGCGAAGACCAATACACCACCACCGTCACCGACGAGCCATCGGGCCAAGGCGACAAAATCACCGTCACCATCGAAAGCAACGGCGATGTGCTGGAAAACGCTGCGCCTAAGTTCACGGTGAAAGTCGATCAGGAGCTGAAACAAGACCTGACCGTGACCCTGAGCAACGGCGCGACCGTGGTGATCAAGGCTGGCACCACCAGCGTGCCGTACGAACTTAAAGCCCAGGGCGATGACGTCTACAAAGACGGCGAAACCATCAAGCTCAGCGTCACTGACGCAACGGTTCCAGGTCAGTCGTTCGAAAACCTGGTGCTCGGCGACGAGGCTGTGGTCAAGGTGGGTGACACTCTCACCGAGGTGAAAGCCACACTGACTGTGGATAAAACCACTGTCGCCGAAGGCGGTGAAGTTACTTACACCGTGACCCTGACCAATGCTGCTGGCATGCCGATGGCGAGCCACGGCGAGTTGACCTTCAAGCTCACCGACGGCACCGAGATCAAGATTCCGGCCAATAGCACCAGTGGTACGGCTGTGGTCACCGCCAAAGACAACATCTTCACCGGCGGCCAGGACGCGATCGTCAACAAGCTGGAATCCGTCTCGGCCAACAACTTCGAGAAGTTGACCCTCGGCGAAGACCAATACACCACCACCGTCACCGACGAGCCATCGGGCCAAGGCGACAAAATCACCGTCACCATCGAAAGCAACGGCGACGTGCTGGAAAACGCTGCACCGAAGTTCACGGTGAAAGTCGATCAGGAACTGAAACAAGACCTGACCGTGACCTTGAGCAACGGCGCGACCGTGGTGATCAAGGCTGGCACCACCAGCGTGCCGTACGAGCTGAAAGCGCAAGGCGACGATGTCTACAAAGATGGCGAAACCATCAAACTGAGCGTCACTGACGCAACAGTTCCAGGCAAGTCCTTCGAGAACCTGGTGCTCGGCGACGAGGCTGTGGTCAAGGTTGGCGACACCCTCACTGAGGTGAAGGCCACCCTGACTGTGGATAAATCCACTGTCGCCGAAGGCGGCGAAGTCACCTACACCGTGACGCTGACCAACGCTGCTGGCATGCCAATGGCCAGCCACGGCGAGTTGACCTTCAAGCTCACCGACGGTACCGAGATCAAGATCCCGGCAAACAGCACCAGCGGTACTGCAGTGGTTACCGCCAAAGACAACATCTTCACCGGCGGCCAGGACGCGATCGTCAACAAGCTCGAGTCGGTTTCGGCTAACAACTTCGAGAAGCTGACACTGGGCGACACGACGTTGACCACTTCGGTCACCGACGAGCCATCGGGCCAAGGCGACAAAATCACCGTCACCATCGAAAGCAACGGCGATGTACTGGAAAACGCTGCTCCGAAGTTCACCGTCAAAGTCGATCAGGAACTCAAGCAAGACCTGACCGTCACCCTGAGCAACGGCGCGACCGTGGTGATCAAAGCGGGCACCACCAGCGTGCCGTACGAGCTGAAAGCCCAGGGCGATGACGTCTACAAAGACGGCGAAACCATCAAGCTCAGCGTCACTGACGCAATGGTTCCAGGTCAGTCGTTCGAAAACCTGGTGCTCGGCGACGAGGCTGTGGTCAAGGTGGGTGACACTCTCACCGAGGTGAAAGCCACACTGACTGTGGATAAAACCACTGTCGCCGAAGGCGGTGAAGTTACTTACACCGTGACCCTGACCAATGCTGCTGGCATGCCGATGGCGAGCCACGGCGAGTTGACCTTCAAGCTCACCGACGGCACCGAGATCAAGATCCCGGCCAACAGCACCACCGGCACGGCTGTGGTCACCGCCAAAGACAACATCTTCACCGGTGGTCAGGATGCGATCGTCAATAAACTCGAGTCGGTCTCCTCGAACAACTTCGAGAAGCTGACCCTCGGCGACACGACGTTGACCACTTCGGTCACCGACGAGCCAGGTTCGGGCGATCCAAAAGACCCAGCTAACGAAGGCGACAAAATCACCGTCACCATCGAAAGCAACGGTGACGTACTGGAAAACGCTGCACCGAAGTTCACCGTCAAAGTCGATCAGGAACTGAAGCAAGACCTGACCGTCACCCTGAGCAACGGCGCAACCGTCGTGATCAAAGCCGGCACCACCAGCGTTCCGTACGAGCTGAAAGCCCAGGGCGATGACGTCTACAAAGACGGCGAAACCATCAAACTGAGCGTCACTGACGCAACGGTTCCAGGCAAGTCCTTCGAGAACCTGGTGCTCGGCGACGAGGCTGTGGTCAAGGTGGGCGACACCCTCACTGAGGTGAAAGCTACCCTGACTGTGGATAAATCCACTGTCGCCGAAGGCGGTGAAGTCACCTACACCGTGACCCTGACCAACGCCGCTGGCATGCCGATGGCGAGCCACGGCGAGTTGACCTTCAAACTCACCGACGGCACCGAGATCAAGATCCCGGCCAACAGCACCAGCGGCACTGCCGTGGTCACCGCCAAAGACAACATCTTCACCGGTGGCCAGGACGCGATCGTCAACAAGCTCGAGTCGGTTTCGGCCAACAACTTCGAGAAGCTGACCCTCGGCAAAGACCAATACACCACCACCGTTACTGACGAGCCAGCGGGCCAAGGCGACAAGATCACCGTCACCATCGAAAGCAACGGCGATGTGCTGGAAAACGCTGCGCCTAAGTTCACGGTGAAAGTCGATCAGGAGCTGAAACAAGACCTGACCGTGACCCTGAGCAACGGCGCGACCGTGGTCATCAAGGCTGGCACCACCAGCGTTCCATACGAGCTGAAAGCCCAGGGCGACGACGTCTACAAAGACGGCGAAACCATCAAGCTCAGCGTCACTGACGCAACGGTTCCGGGCAAGTCCTTCGAAAACCTGGTGCTGGGCGACAAAGCCCAAGTCACCATCGGCGACACCCTCACTGAGGTGAAAGCCACCCTGACTGTGGATAAATCCACCGTCGCCGAAGGTGGTGAAGTTACTTACACCGTGACCCTGACCAATGCTGCTGGCATGCCGATGGCGAGCCATGGTCCGCTGGTCTTCACTCTGTCCGACGGCACCAAGATCACCGTTCCTGCGAACGGGACTTCGGCCAGCGCAACTGTCACCGCCAAAGACAACATCTTCACCGGTGGTCAGGATGCGATCGTCAACAAACTCGAGTCGGTTTCGGCTAACAACTTCGAAAAACTGACCTTGGGCGATACCACGCTGACTACCAGCGTGACGGACGAGCCAGGTTCGGGCGATCCAAAAGACCCAGCCAACGAAGGCGACAAGATCACCGTCACCATCGAAAGCAACGGCGATGTGCTAGAAAACGCGGCACCGAAGTTCACCGTCAAGGTCGATCAGGAACTGAAACAAGACCTGACCGTCACCCTGAGCAACGGTGCAACCGTGGTGATCAAAGCCGGCACCACCAGCGTGCCGTACGAACTGAAAGCCCAAGGCGACGATGTCTACAAAGACGGCGAAACCATCAAACTCAGCGTCACTGACGCAACGGTTCCAGGTAAATCGTTCGAGAACCTGGTGCTCGGCGACGAGGCTGTGGTCAAGGTTGGAGACACCCTCACTGAGGTGAAAGCCACCCTGACTGTGGATAAATCCACCGTCGCCGAAGGCGGCGAAGTCACCTACACCGTGACGCTGACCAACGCTGCTGGCATGCCAATGGCCAGCCACGGCGAGTTGACCTTCAAGCTCACCGACGGTACCGAGATCAAGATCCCGGCCAACAGCACCACCGGTACTGCAGTGGTTACCGCCAAAGACAACATCTTCACCGGCGGCCAGGACGCGATCGTCAACAAGCTGGAATCTGTCTCGGCTAACAACTTCGAGAAGCTGACACTGGGCGACACGACGTTGACCACTTCGGTCACCGACGAGCCATCGGGCCAAGGCGACAAAATCACCGTCACCATCGAAAGCAACGGCGATGTACTGGAAAACGCTGCTCCGAAGTTCACCGTCAAAGTCGATCAGGAACTCAAGCAAGACCTGACCGTGACCTTGAGCAACGGCGCGACCGTGGTGATCAAAGCCGGCACCACCAGCGTGCCGTACGAGCTGAAAGCGCAAGGCGATGACGTCTACAAAGACGGCGAAACCATCAAGCTGAGCGTCACTGACGCAACAGTTCCAGGTCAGTCGTTCGAGAACCTGATGCTTGGCGACGAGGCTGTGGTCAAAGTTGGCGACACCCTCACTGAGGTGAAAGCCACCCTGACGGTGGATAAATCCACTGTCGCCGAAGGCGGTGAAGTCACCTACACCGTGACGCTGAC
>NZ_JBIUWJ010000065.1:0-4803 GCF_044743405.1 Pseudomonas sp. NPDC087626 | reverse complement strand
CGATATCAGTGCACGATTCAACCAGGATCTTGGTGACTGGCTGACCATTGGCGTCAGTCTGGTAAGTCACCAGACGCTTGCCCAGCCACTGCTGTGCGAATGCCTTAGCGTCTTCTTTGCTGCGAACCAGCTTTACGCCGCCCGCTTTACCGCGACCACCGGCGTGGACCTGGGCTTTGACAACCCACTCGCTGCCGCCGATTTTGTCGCAAGCTTCTGCTGCTGCTTCCGGGGTGTCTACCGCGTAACCGGTGGATACTGGCAGGCCGTACTCAGCGAACAGCTGCTTACCCTGATACTCGTGAAGATTCATGCTTATTACCGTCTTCGTTAGGTACTGCGCATTCGGTGCTGCACTGTGGAGTGCCGCACCACCTGTGACTGCTGCTTGCGTAGCCTAGGCTACGCAAGACTGCGTCCAGCGGATATTCCGCGGTGAGTCTTGCATGCAAGGCTCACGACGGGCCATACCGCCGTGGTTTCTTATTGTCTTAACGCTTCTTGCGGTTGGCGATGTGAATGGCGCCGCCATTCACTGCCAGAGCTGCTTCGTGCAAGGCTTCGGACAGGGTCGGATGGGAGAAGACCATCATGCCCAGGTCTTCAGCGCTGGTGCCGAATTCCATGCCGATTGCGCCCTGCTGGACCAGTTCTGCAGCGCTTGGGCCAATCACGTGGACGCCCAATACGCGGTCAGTCTTGGCATCGGCGATCACTTTGACGAAACCGCCGGTATCGTTGGCTGCCATGGCACGGCCACTGGCTGCGAACGGGAAAGTGCCGACGTTAACTTCAACGCCTTCAGCTTTCAAGGCCTGCTCGGTTTTACCGACCCATGCAATTTCCGGGTGAGTATAAATAACCGAAGGGATCAAATCATAGTTCATCTGGGCTTTGTGGCCCTTGATGCGCTCGACAACCATGATGCCCTCTTCCGAGGCCTTGTGAGCCAGCATCATGCCGCGAACCACGTCGCCGATCGCGTATACGCCCGGTACGGTGGTCGCGCAGTGATCGTCGACGTGCACAAAACCGCGCTCGTCGAGGGTCACGCCGCAATCAGCGGAAAGCAGATCAGTGGTCACCGGACGGCGACCAACGGCTACGATCAGCTTGTCGAAGGTGATGGTCTGTTCGCCTTTGGCGTCGGTGTAGGTCACGACTACTTCTTCGCCGTTGACCTTGGAACCGGTTACGCGAGCGCCCAGCTTGATGTCCAGACCTTGTTTGGTCAGGGTTTTCAGTGCTTCCTTGGAAACGGCGGCGTCAGCAGCCATCAGGAAGGTGTCCAGGGCTTCCAGGACAGTCACTTCAGCGCCCAGGCGCGACCATACCGAACCCAGTTCCAGGCCGATCACGCCAGCGCCGATCACGCCCAGACGTTTTGGCACAGCTTGGAATTCCAGGGCGCCAGTCGAATCGACGATCACGTTCTGGTCAACCGGAGCCGGTGGAATGTCGATTGGACGCGAACCTGGAGCCAGGATCACGTTCTCGGCTTCGATGATTTCTACCGAACCGTCAGGCTTGGTGACTTCGACTTTCTTGCCAGCCAGCAGTTTGCCGTGGCCCTGGATCGAGGTCACGCCGTTGGCCTTGAACAGGGTGGCAACACCCGAGGTCAGGCCTTTGACGATGTTGGCTTTACGGCCGACCATTGCTGGAACGTCCATGGTCACGCCAGCGTGGTTGATACCGTGGATCGCGAAGCCGTCTTGTGCTTCGTGGAATTTCCAGGAGCTGTCCAGCAGCGCCTTGGATGGAATGCAGCCGACGTTCAGGCAAGTACCGCCCAGAGCCAGTTTGCCTTCCTTGTCGGTGTACTTCTCGATGCAGGCCGTCGAAAGACCAAGCTGAGCGGCCTTGATGGCAGCCACGTAACCGCCAGGGCCCGCGCCGATCACTACTACGTCAAATTTCTGAGTCATAAAAGGTTCCCTTTTAGCAACAAGCTACAAGCGGCAAGCGGCAAGCTTGAAGCCGCTCGCTCGCTTTGAGCTTGAGGCTTGCAGCTTGCAGCTTGCCGCTGCTTTTTAGATATCCAGTAGAAGACGAGCCGGGTCTTCCAGCAGGTTCTTGATGGTCACCAGGAAAGTCACAGCTTCTTTGCCATCGATCAGACGGTGATCGTAGGACAGAGCCAGGTACATCATCGGACGGATTACCACTTGACCGTTGATCGCCATAGGACGCTGCAGGATGTTGTGCATGCCCAGGATCGCTGCTTGCGGCGGGTTGACGATCGGAGTCGACATCATCGAACCGAAAGTACCACCGTTGGTGATGGTGAACGTACCACCGGTCATTTCGTCCATCGACAGTTTGCCGTCACGGGCTTTCTTGCCGAAGGTGGCGATGCCGCCTTCGATTTCAGCCAGGCTCATCAGTTCGGCGTTACGCAGAACCGGAACCACCAGGCCGCGGTCGCTGGAAACAGCAACACCGACGTCGGCGTAGCCGTGGTAAACGATGTCTGCACCGTCGATCGAAGCGTTGACAGCCGGGAAGCGTTTCAGCGCTTCGGTAGCCGCTTTCACGAAGAACGACATGAAGCCCAGGCGTACGCCGTTGTGGGACTTCTCGAACAGATCCTTGTACTTCGAACGCAGTGCCATGACTTCGGTCATGTCGACTTCGTTGAAAGTAGTCAGCATCGCCATGTTCGACTGAGCTTCAACCAGACGCTTGGCCACGGTGGCACGCACGCGGGTCATTGGAACGCGCTTCTCGATGCGATCGCCAGCAGCGAATACAGGAGCAGCGGCGGCCGGAGCAGCAGCCTTGGCAGGCGCGGCAGCCGGAGCGGCTTTCTTGGCAGCAACGGCTGCAACCACGTCTTCCTTGGTCACACGACCGCCTTTGCCAGTACCGGCAACGGAAGCGATGTTGATGCCGTTCTCTTCAGCCAGCTTGCGCGCAGCTGGAGCGGCAACAGGGTCGTCTTCGCCAGCAGCCGGGGCAGCGGCTTGAGCGGCAGCAGCAGGAGCCGCGGCAGGAGCGGCAGCAACGCCGCCCGCTTCGATGGAGCCCAGGATTTCGTCGGACAGAACGGTGTCGCCTTCGTTCTTGACGATAGCGCCCAGTACGCCATCAGCGGTAGCCAACACTTCCAGTACGACTTTATCGGTTTCGATGTCGACGATCAGGTCGTCGCGCTTGACCGCGTCGCCCGGTTGCTTGTGCCAGGTGGCAACGGTGCCATCGGCAACCGATTCCGGGAAAGTGGGGGCTTTGATCTCGATAGCCATTGTCTGTGGTTCCTTAAATTCGGTTTCAGGTGCGCGAAGGCGTTAAACAGTAAAGGCGTCTTGCAGCAGTTTTTCCTGCTGCTCAGCGTGCATCGATGCATAACCACAAGCCGGTGCAGCGGAGGCCTCACGACCGGCGTACTCGAGGACGAGTGCCTTGTTGTGATTGCCAACGATGCGACGCATGTGGTGCTGGCTGCAGTACCAGGCACCCTGGTTCATCGGCTCTTCCTGACACCAAACGATATGCTTGAGGTTGGTGTAAGGCGCCAGGACTTCGTTCAAGTCGTCCTCAGGGAATGGATACAGCTGCTCGAGACGCACGACGGCGATATCGTCACGGCCTTCGGCACGGCGTTTTTCCAGCAGGTCGTAGTAGACCTTGCCGCTACACAGAACAATGCGCTCGACCTTTTTCGGGTCTTGGGCATCGATTTCCGGGATAACGGTCTGGAACGAACCTTCGGCCAGGTCTTCCAGGGTCGAGATGGCCAGCTTGTGACGCAACAGCGACTTCGGTGTCAGTACGATCAATGGCTTGCGCAGCGGGCGAATCACCTGACGGCGCAGCAAGTGGTAGATCTGAGCCGGCGTAGTCGGTACGGCTACCTGAATGTTGTGCTCGGCGCACAGTTGCAGGTAACGCTCCAGACGTGCCGAGGAGTGCTCAGGACCCTGACCTTCATAACCGTGTGGCAGCAGCATGGTCAGACCGCACAGACGACCCCACTTGTGCTCGCCACTGGTGATGAACTGGTCGATAACCACCTGGGCACCGTTGGCGAAGTCGCCGTACTGGGCTTCCCAGATCTCCAGAGCGTCAGGCGTGGTGGTCGAGTAACCGTATTCGAACGCCAGTACGGCTTCCTCGGACAGGAACGAATCGTACAGGTCGAAACGTGGCTGGCCTTCGTACAGGTTCTGCAGCGGGATGTAGGTCCCCGCGTCTTTCTGGTTGTGCAACACGGCGTGACGGTGCGAGAACGTACCGCGACCGATGTCCTGACCCGTCATGCGGATCGGGTGACCTTCGAACGCCAGGGTCGCGTACGCCATGGTTTCGGCGTAACCCCAGTTGATCGGCAGGCCGCCGGCTTGCATCTTCTGACGGTCTTCGAAGATTTTCGCAACCTGGCGCTGAACCACGAAGCCTTCTGGAATTTCCAGCAGCTTGGCGGACAGTTCCTGCAGGGTCTTGAGGTCGAAGCGAGTGTCGTGACGCGCAGTCCAGGCATGGCCCAGATACGGACGCCAGTCCACGAACAGCTCTTTGTTCGGCTCTTTGACCAGGCTTTTTACAACATGCAGGCCGTTGTCCAGTGCGTTGCGGTATTCGTCGATTTTCGACTGCACACGCTCTGCGTCCAGCACACCGCTTTGAGTCAGGCGATCGGCATACAGCTCACGGGTGGTGCGCTGCTTGGTGATCTGCTGATACATGATCGGCTGGGTGCCGCTTGGCTCGTCGGCCTCGTTGTGGCCGCGACGACGGTAGCAGACCAGGTCGATCACCACGTCACGCTTGAACTGCATGCGGTAGTCGATGGCCCACTGG
>NZ_JBIUWJ010000064.1:0-5276 GCF_044743405.1 Pseudomonas sp. NPDC087626 | reverse complement strand
CGGCCTTCACTTGCAGCTTGATGTAAGCTGTAAACTTCTAGTCCAAGAGCAACTCCAATTACGGGTTCAAACGCCTCGAAAGGCTCCCCGGTTACTTGCGCGTTTATCCCAGTGACGACAAAACCCCACAGCCTAGGGCTGCGGGGTTGGGATGCTTGTTCGGCTAGACCTTTTCGACCTGGCTGAACTCTAGCTCTACCGGAGTAGAGCGACCGAAAATGAGCACTGCCACTTGGATCCGGCTCTTTTCGTAGTTAACTTCTTCGACCGTGCCATTGAAATCGGCAAACGGACCGTCGGTGACACGAACCACTTCGCCCGGCTCGAACAACGTCTTCGGCTTCGGCTTGTCGCTACCATCAGCAACACGACGCAGAATCGCTTCTGCCTCTTTATCAGTGATCGGTGCAGGCTTATCAGCGGTACCGCCGATGAAACCCATCACCCGAGGAGTGTCCTTGACCAAGTGCCAAGTACCCTCGTTCATATCCATCTGGACCAGCACATAACCAGGGAAGAATTTGCGCTCGCTTTTGCGTTTCTGGCCATTACGCATTTCAACCACTTCTTCAGTGGGAACCAGAATTTCGCCGAAGCCATCTTCCATGCCAGCCAGCTTTACGCGCTCTACCAACGAGCGCATGACATGCTTCTCGTAACCCGAGTAAGCATGCACAACGTACCAACGCTTAGCCACGGGACACCCTTAGCCAACAATCAAGGAAACAAGCCAACCGAGCAGGGAATCAAGCCCCCACAACAGCAACGCCATAACCAGAACAACAGCCACCACAATCAGGGTGGTCTGCGTGGTTTCTTGGCGAGTTGGCCACACGACTTTACGAATCTCGGTGCGAGCTTCCTTAACCAGTACAAAGAAAGACTTGCCCTTCGCTGTTTGCAGGCCTACAAAGGCAGCTGCAGCAGCAATAGCAAGCAAAGCGAGTACACGGTACAGGATCGGCGAAGCAGAGTAATACTGATTGCCAACAACGCCAACAACCACCAAAGCAGCTACTACTAGCCACTTAAGCAGATCGAAGCGAGAGCCTTGAGCTTCAGCCTTAGGAGTCATCTATGAAGATCCTGTGAAAAGAAAGCCAGACACACTGAGTGAATCTGGCAGGTCAGGAGGGAATCGAACCCCCAACCTACGGTTTTGGAGACCGTCGCTCTGCCAATTGAGCTACTGACCTAAAACAAAATCAGGCCGACCATTATGCCGGCCTGAAAAAGACATTACAACAACTTACTCGATTACTTTGGCTACGACGCCAGCGCCGACGGTACGACCGCCTTCACGGATAGCGAAACGCAGACCATCTTCCATCGCGATGGTTTTGATCAGAGTGACAGTCATCTGGATGTTGTCACCTGGCATTACCATTTCGACGCCTTCCGGCAGTTCGCAGTTACCGGTCACATCAGTGGTCCGGAAGTAGAACTGTGGACGGTAGCCTTTGAAGAATGGCGTATGACGACCACCCTCTTCCTTGCTCAGAACGTAAACCTCTGCAGTAAACTTGGTGTGCGGCTTGACAGTACCCGGCTTGACCAGGACCTGACCACGCTCAACGTCATCACGCTTGGTGCCACGCAGCAATACGCCACAGTTCTCACCAGCACGACCTTCGTCCAGCAACTTGCGGAACATCTCAACACCCGTGCAAGTTGTCTTGACCGTGTCACGAAGACCAACGATCTCAACTTCTTCCTGGATGCGAACAATGCCACGCTCTACACGACCAGTCACAACCGTACCACGACCAGAGATCGAGAATACGTCTTCAATTGGCATCAGGAACGGCTTGTCGATAGCACGCTCAGGCTGCGGAATATAAGTATCCAGAGTCTCGACCAACTTCTTGACGGCAGTAGTGCCCATCTCGTTGTCGTCTTGACCATTCAGCGCCATCAGCGCCGAACCAATGATGATCGGAGTGTCGTCACCCGGGAAATCGTAGGTGCTGAGCAAATCACGCACCTCCATCTCAACCAGCTCCAGCAGCTCAGCGTCGTCAACCATGTCAGCCTTGTTCAGGAAGACCACGATGTACGGAACGCCTACCTGGCGGGACAACAGGATGTGCTCACGGGTTTGTGGCATCGGACCATCAGCGGCCGAGCAAACCAGAATTGCGCCATCCATCTGAGCAGCACCGGTAATCATGTTTTTTACGTAGTCGGCGTGACCTGGGCAGTCCACGTGTGCGTAGTGACGCACGGCCGAATCGTACTCAACGTGAGCGGTGTTAATGGTAATGCCACGAGCTTTTTCTTCAGGGGCGCTATCGATCTTGTCGAAGTCGACCTTCGCCGAACCGAACACTTCGGAGCAGACACGAGTCAGAGCAGCAGTCAGAGTAGTTTTGCCGTGGTCGACGTGACCAATGGTGCCTACGTTGACGTGCGGCTTATTACGTTCGAACTTTTCCTTAGCCATCGAATTCACCCCTACAGAGAAGAATTAAACAAGTCACACTAGCCATTAAAACAAAGGCAGATATTTTCATATCTGCCTTGTCATATGGAGCTCTTGAGCGGATTTGAACCGCTGACCTCACCCTTACCAAGGGTGTGCTCTACCAACTGAGCTACAAGAGCGAAACACTTTGCACAACCTGCAAACTTGGAGCGGGTAGCGGGAATCGAACCCGCATCATCAGCTTGGAAGGCTGAGGTTCTACCACTAAACTATACCCGCGTAAGCTTGCAGCTCACGCTAAAAATGGTGGAGGGGGAAGGATTCGAACCTTCGAAGTCGTAGACGTCAGATTTACAGTCTGATCCCTTTGGCCGCTCGGGAACCCCTCCTAAGCGAGCCGGCATTCTACATCATGCCAGCCTTCTGTCAAGCATTTTCTCATTAAAAACCTGAGGTTAGCTGCGTTGACCGTGCTTCGCGATGTTTGCCGTTAAAGGCCTTCACTGCGTAGCGGGCGCCATTCTATGCAACCTATTGAGCAGTTGCAACCCCCTCGCACCGCATTATTTTATGTTTTAACTCATTGAATTCATTAACAAGCTTCTGCAAGGCAGCGTCATCGGCCAAATGCCGGGTTTGCGGGGATACGCGCATCCAGAAGCCGGCTGAATCTGGCAGCGAAGTTGCCAGCTGTTGCACCTTGATATCGAGCGCAGCCAGCCGCCCCTCGAATGCCCTGGCCGTCTCCTGGCGAGCAAATCCGCCCAGGTACAGGCAGCTCTCATCCGCCGACTCAGCCCTGGACGTGTCGCGCGCCACTGCGGAGCTCCTGGTTTCACTCAACAGCCGGATATCCTGCTGCGACCCCTTATACAAACTTAGCGGAGTAACGTCCTTGGCACGCAAGGGCACCTCCTGCTGATGCCAGACGTAATAGAAGACGTTAAGAACCAACAACAGCAGAAACAACCAACGCATAAGAACCTCAGGACAATGGACAGGCCATGGCCAGACCCACGAATACAAGATCCGGCACTACCCGCGCTTGCGGGACGACGCCGGACACCAGGTCCGCGTCGCCGCCGGTGAGAAACACGCTGAAATCTTCGCCCCAGTACTCACGCGCCAGTTCCAGCTGAGTCAGGACAAACCCACGCAGCATCAATGAACAGCCACGCTCTACCGCCTCAACCGTATTACGACCCGGCGCGAAACTTTCCAGCGCCCGAGAGGCCGCGATGTCGTCATAACGAATGCGCCGGGTGTGCGTGCGTAATTGATGACGCATCAGCGGCATACCCGGGCAAATGAAGCCCCCCAGGTGCTTGCCATCAGCAGCAATGAAGTCGGCTGTCAGTGCCGTACCGAAATCCAGTACCAGACAGGCCCCTGCGGCCAGGTGATAGGCGCCGAGCATGGCCAACCAGCGATCGAGGCCGAGTCGCTGAAAATCCTCGTAACCATTCTCAACCCCGGACATCGACCTGGACGGCGCCGCACACAGCGCGAAAACACCAAATGCATCGGCCAATGCCGTCACCAACGCTGCCGTTTCATCATTGGTGCGCACACTGACCAGGCGACAGTACTTGAGATCCAGCCCCACACAGCCGCGCAGACCCTCCAGCAGGGCCAGGTCCGAGTCCACCACACCCTCGGCAAACAGATGCGTGGCGTCTGCATGCAGCACGCGCCACTTGATAAAGCTATTCCCACAGTCGAGCTCAAGAATCATCGCGCAGCCTCAAACTTAGCTCGCCACCACTAAAAACCTTTTCCACGCCGTCGACTTTCAAGCGCAGCGCACCTTGCCCGTCGATACCCATCACCACACCATCAATCCGGTTCACCCCGGCAATCAGCGATACCGCACGCCCTTGCCAGAGGTGACCTTGCTCCCACTGCGCCTGCAGCACCGAAAAACCTGCAGACTGGTGACGATTAAGGTGTTCCTGGAGCACACCACCGAGGTGTGCCACCAGCAGATTACGATCAAACCCCTTGCCCGCCTCCAAGTACATGGAGGTCCACTGCTGATCGACCTCATCAGCCTCCTGCATATTCACGTTGATCCCCACACCCAGGACAACGTGGCACACATCAGCAGGATCTCCGACCAACTCCAACAATATGCCGGCGATCTTTTTCTCGCCAACCAGTACATCATTGGGCCACTTCAACCCCGCCCCAGCAATGCCCAGGTCTCTCAAAGTCTGCATCACGGCAAGGCCTACCACCAGGCTCAAGCCCTCCAACTGGCGCATACCACCATCGATACGCAGCACTAGGCTGTAGTAAAGGTTTTCGGCAAAGGGACTGACCCACTTGCGACCCCGGCGACCACGACCGGCCGTTTGCCGCTCCGCAAGCACCAGGAACGGCGCCGCCATCCCCCGCTCGATTGAACGCAGGGCTTCGGCATTGGTTGAATCAAGCGAGTCAAAGACCAGCACCGGCCATTGACTGGACGGCGAATGCTCAGCGACCCCGGCCGGATCGAGCAGCGTCAGGGGCGCGCGCAACTGATAGCCGCGACCGCGCACCTTATGAATAGTGAGACCCAACTCCGCCTCGAGATGCTGGAGTTGCTTCCAAACAGCACTCCGGCTGATCCCCAGAGCAACGCCAAGCGCTTGCCCGGAATGGAAACGACCATCTTTCAAGAGTTTTAACAACGTCAGCATGCAAGTATCGCCTCACAATGAGGCCCGCATGATAGCCATGCCCCGAGCTGTTGCATAGAAACCCTATACGCCAACTTTCTCGCGGACAAAAACAAAACCCCTACCTGCATACGCAGATAGGGGTTTCGGAATTTAATCTTGACGATGACCTACTCTCACATGGGGAA
>NZ_JBIUWJ010000063.1:0-5706 GCF_044743405.1 Pseudomonas sp. NPDC087626 | reverse complement strand
CCGAGACCGGCAAAATCGTTCCAAGCCGCATCACCGGTACCAAAGCACGTTATCAGCGTCAGCTGGCCACCGCTATCAAGCGCGCCCGCTTCCTGGCCCTGCTGGCCTACACCGACAGCCACGGCCGCTGAGACCGGGCAGTCGACACGTAGTAAGGGATTGAATGCATGCGTGCCATAGCTGAGTTCATCATGCGCGGCCGTATGCAGGCCACTCTCGTAGTGGCCGGATGCGCGGCATTGCCGTTGTTGTATTGGTTGGGTGCTGCCGCAGGGAGCCTGGTGCTGCTGCGGCGCGGATTGAAGGACGCCTTGGGCGTCCTTGCTCTGGGGATGCTGCCAGCCTTGATTTGGTGGCTGTATTCCGATGATCCACGGGCACTCATGGTGCTGCTGGGATCTTCGGGCCTTGCGTTGGTTTTACGCGCAAGTGAGTCCTGGAACCGCACGCTGCTGGTCAGCGTAGCGATGGGAGTGGTGTTTTCGGTGGTGCTGGGTGCGGTTTACCGTCCCCACATCGAGATGCTGGCACAGGAACTGGTCAAGATCCTGCCGCTGGCCCTCGGTGACCTCTACCAGCAATTGTCGGTAGAGGAGCGAGCGCGTCTCGCCGCCCTGATTGCACCGGTCCTGACTGGCCTGATAGCGGCCTTGTTGCAAATCGTCAGTGTGCTGAGCCTGATTGTCGGGCGCTACTGGCAGGCGTTGTTGTACAACCCCGGTGGTTTTGGTCGCGAGTTTCGCGCCATCCGAATCCCGCTGGGGCCGGCGATGTTGCTGCTGGCGTGCATGCTTCTGGGGCCGAATTTCGGTACCCAGATGGCCATGTTGACGCCGTTGTGCAGCGTACCGCTGGTGTTCGCCGGGCTGGCCTTGATTCATGGGCTGGTGGCTGAAAAGCGACTGGCCAAGTTTTGGCTGGTGGGGTTGTACGTAACGCTGTTGCTGTTTATGCAGCTGATCTATCCGTTGCTGGTGGTCCTGGCCATTGTCGACAGCCTGATTGATTTTCGCGGTCGTTTGACGCCGAAAGACGTCGATAACGCGAACGGTGAAGGTTAAAAGTTAAGAGGATTTTCACATGCAACTGATCCTTCTGGAAAAAGTCGCCAACCTGGGCAACCTGGGCGACAAAGTGAACGTTAAGGCTGGTTACGGCCGTAACTACCTGCTGCCTTACGGCAAAGCTACCGCTGCGACCGCTGCCAACCTGGCTGCGTTCGAAGAGCGTCGTGCTGAGCTGGAAAAACTGGCTGCAGACAAAAAAGCTTCGGCTGAAAGCCGCGCTGCCCAACTGGCTGAGCTGGAAGTGACTATCACTGCCACCGCCGGTGACGAAGGCAAGCTGTTCGGTTCGATCGGTACTCACGACATCGCTGATGCACTGACCGCCTCTGGCGTTGAAGTTGCAAAAAGCGAAGTTCGTCTGCCGAACGGCACCATCCGCAACGTAGGTGAATTCGACGTAGCCGTGCACCTGCACGCTGAAGTTGAAGCCACCGTACGCGTTGTCGTGGTAGCAGCTTAAGCAGCACCTAACTGACTGGCACCTCGCGTGTCAGCCAGTTAACATCGGGCACGATCCTGTTTACAGGTCGTGCCTTTTGTTTTTCTACGATCCCCTAATTCCAAGTGGCCATGAACGATATCTCCGCTCCTGAGCAATACGATCTGCAAACCGCCGCGTTGAAAGTGCCGCCCCATTCCATCGAGGCCGAACAGGCTGTACTCGGTGGTCTGATGCTGGACAACAACGCCTGGGAACGCGTGCTCGATCAGGTCTCGGACGGTGATTTCTATCGTCATGACCACCGCCTGATTTTCCGTGCGATTGCCAAGCTGGCGGACCAGAACTCACCGATCGACGTGGTGACTCTTGCCGAACAGCTCGACAAGGAAGGCCAGACCTCCCAGGTGGGAGGTCTCGGTTATCTGGGTGAGCTGGCGAAAAATACCCCGTCGGTCGCTAACATCAAGGCCTACGCCCAGATCGTTCGTGCCCGGGCAACATTGCGGCAGTTGATCGGCATCGCCACCGAAATTGCCGACAGCGCCTTCAATCCCGAAGGGCGTACGGCTGAAGAGATTCTCGACGAAGCCGAACGGCAGATCTTCCAGATCGCCGAGGCCCGGCCTAAAACCGGCGGCCCGGTGAGCGTGAATGACCTGCTGACCAAGGCCATCGATCGCATCGACACCCTGTTCAACACTGACAACGCCATCACCGGCCTGTCCACCGGCTACACCGACCTCGACGAGAAAACCAGCGGCCTGCAACCGGCTGACTTGATCATCGTCGCTGGCCGTCCGTCCATGGGTAAAACCACCTTTGCGATGAACCTGGTGGAAAACGCCGTGTTGCGCAGCGACAAGTGCGTACTGGTCTACTCCCTCGAGATGCCAGGCGAATCGCTGATCATGCGTATGTTGTCGTCCCTGGGCCGTATCGACCAGACCAAGGTCCGGGCCGGTCGCCTGGACGACGACGATTGGCCGCGCCTGACCTCGGCGGTCAACCTGCTCAACGACCGCAAGCTGTTCATCGACGATACGGCCGGTATCAGCCCTTCGGAAATGCGCGCGCGGACCCGCCGACTGGTGCGTGAGCACGGTGACGTCGCGCTGATCATGATCGACTACCTGCAGCTGATGCAGATCCCGGGGTCGGGTGGCGACAACCGGACCAACGAGATTTCCGAGATTTCCCGTTCCTTGAAGGCCCTGGCCAAGGAATTCAACTGCCCGGTAGTGGCGTTGTCCCAGCTCAACCGCTCCCTGGAGCAACGACCGAACAAACGGCCAATCAACTCCGACTTGCGGGAATCCGGAGCGATCGAGCAGGATGCCGACGTGATCATGTTCGTTTACCGGGACGAGGTGTATCACCCGGAAACCGAGCACAAGGGCATCGCCGAAATCATCATCGGCAAGCAGCGTAACGGCCCGATCGGCACCTCACGACTGGCGTTCATCGGCAAGTACACGCGCTTCGAAAACCTCGCGCCGGGCAGCTACAATTTCGACGACGAGTAAGTTGTGTAGTGCCTGAAAGGGCCTCATCGCGGGCAAGCCCGCTCCCACAGGGTTAGTGTGATCCCTGTGGGAGCGGGCTTGCCCGCGATTGGGTCGCCGTAATTTCCGACCATAACCGTCGGAATTGGTCAAAATTTGTGCTATATTCCGCGCCCGCGATTTTTCATCTCAACACCGGTCACCGTCATGCAAACAGCCAAGCCGTTATTTGACTATCCCAAGTACTGGGCCGAATGTTTCGGTCCTGCGCCATTCCTGCCGATGAGCAGGGAGGAGATGGATCAGCTTGGCTGGGATTCCTGCGACATCATCATCGTTACCGGTGATGCGTACGTCGACCACCCATCGTTCGGCATGGCCATCATCGGCCGGCTGCTGGAGTCCCAGGGCTTTCGCGTCGGGATCATTGCCCAGCCGAACTGGCAGTCCAAAGACGATTTCATGAAGCTCGGCGAGCCGAACCTGTTCTTCGGTGTCGCGGCCGGCAACATGGACTCGATGATCAACCGCTACACCGCCGACAAGAAGATCCGTTCCGACGACGCCTACACCCCAGGTGGCATGGCCGGCAAACGTCCGGATCGCGCAAGCCTGGTGTACAGCCAGCGCTGCAAGGAAGCCTACAAGAATGTGCCGATCGTGCTCGGTGGCATCGAAGCTTCCCTGCGCCGCATCGCCCACTACGATTACTGGCAGGACCGGGTGCGCAACTCGATCCTGATCGACGCCTGCGCCGACATCCTGCTGTACGGCAACGCCGAGCGGGCCATTGTCGAAGTCGCCCAGCGCCTGTCCTACGGACACAAGATCGAAGACATCACCGACGTGCGCGGTACTGCGTTCATTCGTCGTGACACGCCTGCAGGCTGGTACGAAGTCGATTCCACGCGCATCGACCGTCCGGGCAAGGTCGACAAGATCATCAACCCGTATGTCAACACCCAGGACACCCAAGCCTGCGCCATCGAGCAGGAAAAAGGGCCAGTCGAGGATCCGAGCGAAGCTAAAGTCGTGCAGATCCTGGCCAGCCCGCGCATGACCCGCGACAAGACCGTGATTCGCCTGCCATCGGTGGAAAAAGTCCGTGGTGACGCGGTGCTCTACGCCCACGCCAACCGGGTATTGCACCTGGAAACCAACCCGGGCAACGCCCGTGCGCTGGTGCAGAAGCATGGCGAAGTCGACGTCTGGTTCAACCCGCCGCCGATTCCGATGACCACCGAAGAAATGGACTACGTGTTCGGCATGCCGTACGCCCGTGTCCCGCACCCGGCGTACGGCAAGGAGAAGATCCCGGCTTACGACATGATCCGCTTCTCGGTCAACATCATGCGTGGCTGCTTCGGTGGCTGCACCTTCTGCTCGATTACCGAGCACGAAGGCCGGATCATCCAGAACCGTTCCGAAGAGTCGATCATTCGCGAAATCGAAGAGATCCGCGACAAAGTGCCGGGTTTCACCGGGGTCATTTCCGACCTTGGCGGGCCGACCGCGAACATGTACCGCATCGCCTGCAAGAGCCCGGAAATCGAATCCGCGTGCCGCAAGCCATCCTGCGTGTTCCCGGGCATCTGCCCGAACCTCAATACCGACCACTCGTCGCTGATCCAGCTGTATCGCAGCGCACGCGCCTTGCCGGGTGTGAAGAAGATCCTGATCGCCTCGGGCCTGCGTTACGACCTGGCGGTCGAGTCGCCTGAGTACGTCAAGGAACTGGTGACCCACCACGTCGGTGGTTACCTGAAGATCGCCCCGGAACACACCGAGGAAGGTCCGCTCAACCAGATGATGAAACCGGGCATCGGCAGCTATGACAAGTTCAAGCGCATGTTCGAGAAGTACACCAAGGAAGCGGGCAAGGAGCAGTACCTGATTCCGTACTTCATCGCGGCCCACCCGGGCACCACCGACGAAGACATGATGAACCTGGCCCTGTGGCTCAAGGGCAACGGATTCCGCGCCGACCAGGTACAGGCGTTCTACCCGTCGCCGATGGCCACGGCCACCGCCATGTACCACTCGGGCAAGAACCCGCTGCGCAAGGTCACCTACAAGAGCGACGGCGTGACCATCGTCAAGAGCGAGGAGCAGCGTCGCCTGCACAAGGCGTTCTTGCGTTACCACGACCCGAAAGGCTGGCCAATGCTGCGTGAAGCGCTGACCCGCATGGGCCGCGCCGACCTGATCGGGCCGGGCAAGAACCAGTTGATTCCGCTGCACCAGCCGGCTAGCGACAGCTACCAGAGTGCCCGTCGCAAGAACTCGACGCCGGCTGGCAGCCATAAAGTGGCGGCGACGGAAAAGACCACCAAGATCCTCACCCAGCATACCGGCCTGCCGCCGCGTGCCAGTGATGGTGGCAATCCGTGGGACAAGCGTGAACAGGCCAAGGCTGCGGCGTTCGCCCGTAACCAGCAGGCGGCCAAGGAGCGTAAGGATGCGGCCAAAGGCAAGGGCCCGAAACCTGCGCGCAAGCCGGTTGTGCCGCGCTAAGCCGCGCCCCCGCTGAACAGAACGCCAACCTTCGGGTTGGCGTTCTGCATTTCAGGCTTGGGAAATGTACTGGAGCTGCTGGCCTCATCGCGGGCAAGCCCGCTCCCACATCTATGGTTACCCCCTTTTCTGCAATACTGTTTTTGATGTCGTGTTTGGCTTGCTTTCATCTATCCGGCGT
>NZ_JBIUWJ010000062.1:0-7880 GCF_044743405.1 Pseudomonas sp. NPDC087626 | reverse complement strand
CGGCGGCCCCCCAAATCAATGTCGGAGTACGGGCATGCCGAGCCTAAGCGAGGCACCGAGTGGTGGGGCAAGAGCGTTTTGCTTACTTTTGCGCTCTCAAAAGTGAGCCGCTGTAAGAGCGGAACCATAGGTGGCCGTTACCGAAGAAATGGATATGTACCCGGTCGAATCCAACTTCCTGGTCGGCCCACAGATGCGACGTCGCACCACAGTTGTGTAGATACCTATGGCCATCCCAGGCAAGCCCCGTCCCATAGATTTACTGTGGGCTAGCCTGCTCGCGAAGGTCCGGAGAGCGCCGCGGCCATCCTGAATCCACGCGTCATCGTTGCCGGCTCGCTTTGCTTCGGCCTTTTCCCAGCGCACTGGCGCAGGTTTTTTCTCTTTGCCACCCGCCTCGGGTGGCGTTTGCCTCGGTGCCCTCCCCCTATCGTAGTGCTCAATTCAAAGGCGCAACACGTGCCTTTGCGTCTGCGCCTGGCCATGGCGGATCGCTGCTGGCCGACGAACATTGAGGAGCCCAGAGTGCATATCGCCCGAACCGTTTTTCGCGACGACCATGAAATGTTCCGCACCACCGTGCGGCGTTTTTTCGAGCGTGAATGCCTGCCGCGCCAAGCCGCCTGGGACAAGGCCGGCCAGGTCGACCGCGAAACCTGGCTCAAGGCGGGTCGCGAAGGCTTGCTGGGCATCACCCTGCCTACCGAATACGGTGGCGGTGGCGGCGACTTCGGCCACTGTGCGGTATTCAACGAAGAGTTCGCCCGGGCAGGTGTCAGCGGTGCCTACTTCGGCATGCATTCGGATGTCATCGCCCCTTACATCAATCGTTGCGGCAACGAACAACAAAAACAACGCTGGCTCCCCGGGATCTGCAGCGGCGAAACCATCCTCGCCATCGCCATGACCGAACCCGGTACCGGCAGTGACCTCAAGGCCGTGCGTACCAGTGCCGTGCGCGACGGTGACGAGTACGTGATCAATGGCAGCAAGACCTTCATCAGCAACGGCTTGAGTGCCGACCTGGTGATCGTCGTGTGCAAGACCGATCCGGCAGCCGGCGCCAAGGGCATCAGCCTGATCGCCGTGGAAGCCAGCCGAGCCGGTTTCAAGCGCGGACGCAAGCTGGAGAAAGTCGGGCAGCCTGCGGCAGACACCGCCGAGCTGTTTTTCGACAACGTGCGGGTACCGGTCGCCAACCGCCTCGGTGAAGAGGGCCAGGGCTTTGCCTACCTGATGGGGGAACTGCCCCAGGAACGTTTCTCCATTGCCGTGTCCGCCGCCGCGAAGCTGGAGCGCCTGCTGGAACAGACACTCGAGTACGTCAAGCAGCGCAAGGCCTTCAACCAGACGGTCTGGGACTTCCAGAACAGCAAATTCAAACTCGCTGACATCAAGGCTCAGGCCACCGCCATGCGAGTGATGGTCGATTACTACCTGGGCGAACACATGCGTCGCCGGCTGACGCTCGAAGAGGCGGCGATCGCCAAGCTCTACACCACCGAAACCCTGTGGAAATGCATCGATGACATGGTCCAGCTGCACGGCGGCTACGGCTACATGCTCGAGTACCCGATCGCCCGGGCCTTTGTCGACATGCGGGTCAACCGGATCTACGGCGGCACCAGTGAAGTCATGCGCGAAATGATCGCGCGCAAGCTCTGAACCCTGAACAACAATAAGGAACCACTCGATGAGCAATAAGGTATTCGTTGCGGGCGTCGGCATGATCCAGTTCAAGAAGCCCGGAACCAACGACCCCTACGACCAAATGGGCGAGCAGGCTATCCGCCTGGCCCTGGCGGACGCTGGCCTTCAGTTGAGCGATGTTCAGCAGGCTTATGCCGGCTACGTCTATGGCGACTCCACCTGCGGCCAGAAAGCCCTGTATCGGGTCGGCATGACCGGCATCCCGCTGATCAACGTCAACAACAACTGCGCGACCGGCTCCTCGGCTCTGTTCCTCGCTCGCCAGGCCGTGGCCAGCGGCGCCGTGGAATGCGCTTTGGCATTTGGCTTCGAGCAAATGAACCCCGGCGCACTGAAGTCGGCCTGGAGCGATCGTGCACCGGCCACCGAACGGGCCCTGAGTGTGACCAACGAACTGGTGGGCATGCCGGACCTGCCCAACGCCATCCGCCAGTTCGGCGGAGCCGGCTACGCCCACATGCAGAAGTACGGCACGCGCCTTGAGACCTTCGCGAAAATTCGCGCCAAGGCCAGCCGTCATGCGGCCAACAACCCGCTGGCGGTGTTTCGCAACGTGGTCAGTGCCGCAGAGGTGCTGAGCGCCCCTGTGCTGTGGGAAGGCGTGATGACCCGCCTGATGGCCTGCCCACCGACCTGCGGTGCGGCTGCCAGCATTGTGGTCTCCGAAGCCTTCGCGAAAAAACACGGGCTGCGTACTGACGTGCTGATAGCCGGCCAAGCCCTGACCACGGACCTGCCCAGCACCTACGACGCCAAGGACATGATCCGCGTGGTGGGTTTCGACATGACCCGCATGGCCGCGCAACTGGCCTACAACCAGGCCGGGATCGGCCCCAAAGACATCGACGTGATCGAGTTGCACGACTGTTTTGCGCAAAACGAACTGCTGACCTACGAGGGCCTGGGCCTGTGTGCCGAAGGCGGCGCCGAGCAACTGGTCAACGATGGCGATAACACCTATGGCGGCGAATGGGTGACCAACCCGTCCGGCGGCCTGCTTTCCAAGGGCCACCCGCTGGGCGCCACCGGCCTGGCCCAGTGCTACGAGCTGACCCATCAACTGCGTGGCAGCGCCGACCGGCGTCAGGTCGAGGGCGCACGCATCGCGGTGCAGCACAACCTGGGCCTGGGTGGCGCCTGTGTCGTCACCGTGTACCAGAAAAACTGACACGGCCTGCCTACCACGGAGTCATTGCCATGATCGACAAGCACCACATTGGCCGGCAACTGCCCGCCTTCCTCGCCACCGCCGAAGCCGGACAACTGCGCTTTTTCGCCAAGGCTACCGGGGAAACCAACCCGATCTATTTCGACGAACAGGCCGCCCGCGATGCCGGGCACCCGAGCTTGCCGCTGCCGCCGACTTTTCTGTTCTCGCTGGAGTTGCAGATGCCGTCCAACGCCTGGCGGGAAGAGTTGGGCATCGTCACCGCACGCATCCTGCACGGCGAAGAGTCCTTTCGTTATCACCGCATGGCCTATGCCGGCGACACCCTGCGCTTTGAAGTGCGGATCGCCGACATCTACGACAAAAAAGCCGGCGCCCTGGAGTTTGTGGTGCGCGAAACCCGAGTCACCAATCAACGCGGTGAACACGTCGCCGACCTGCGCAGCGTGCTTGTGCAGCGCAACAGCTGAAGCGGAGAACAGCTATGAATGCCATCAGCCTGGAACAAATCAAGGTCGGCGAGCAACTGCCACCCCTGACGCTGAACCCGATCAACCGCACCACCCTGGCGCTGTTTGCCGGCGCCTCGGGCGATCACAACGCGATTCACATCGACACCGACTACGCACGCAAGGCCGGCATGCCCGATGTCTTCGCCCACGGCATGTTGTCGATGGCCTACCTGGGGCGTTTGCTGACCCAGTGGGTCGATCAGCGTCAATTGCGCGAATTTTCCGTGCGCTTCCTGGGCATCACCCACCTCGGTCACCAGATCACCTGTACCGGCACGGTGGTCGAGCGTTTTCAAGCCCACGGCGAGCAATGCATCAAGGTCCAGGTCCGCACCACCAACCAATACGGCGAGACCAGGATTGTTGGTGACGCTGTGATCGCCCTGTAAACCCAACCCATAACAGAGGAGCTACACCCATGGCAAAACTCGAAGGCAAAGTGGCACTGGTCACCGGCTCCGGTCGCGGTATCGGGCAACAGATCGCCCTGAAGCTGGCCAGTGAAGGCGCACGCATCGTGATCAACGACCTGGATGCCGACCCGGCCCACGAAACCGCGGAGCTGATCCGCCAAATGGGTGGCCAAGCCGCCGTCTGCCACGGCAACGTCAGCGCCCCGGACTTTGCCGACCGCTATATCAAGACCGCGATGGACCACTTCAACGGCATCGACATCATCGTCAACAACGCCGGCTACACCTGGGACGACGTGATTCAGAAGATGAGCGACGAGCAGTGGCACGCGATCCTCGACTGCCACCTGACAGCGCCTTTCCGCATCCTGCGTGCGGCCTATCCGATCATCAAGGCCCAGGCCCTGGCAGAAGCTGCGCAAGAGCGCGAAGTGTTCCGCAAAGTGGTGAACATTTCCTCGACCTCGGCCCTCAACGGCAATGCCGGGCAAATGAACTACTCCTCGGCCAAGGCCGGGGTGATCGGCATGACCCGCTCACTGGCCCGCGAATGGGGCCGCTTCAAGGTCAACGTGAACGCCGTGGCGTTCGGCTATATCGAGACCCGCATGACCCGGGCCGACGCTAACGCTGGCGCCACCGTGAACATCGAAGGCCGGGACATCCGCGTCGGGATCAGCCCGGAAGCGGCCAAGTCCCACTCCCAGCGCAACCCCCTGGGCCGCGCCGGGACGCCACAGGAAGCCGCCGATGCGGTGTACCTGTTCTGCTCGCCCGAGTCGAACTACATCACTGCCCAGACCATTGCGGTCGCCGGCAACCTGCAATAAGCGTCCGCCCCGCCACCCTCTGGCGGGGCGACACTAGCCACGCTTGATGAGCGCTGGAGCCTGCCCATGAACATGACTGAAACCAACATCCGCCTGGCCGCCATCAAACTGATTTCCCGCAACGGCTTCGAGTCGATGAGCCTGCGCCAGCTCGCGGCCGAAGCCGGGATCAATTCCTCGACGGCAAGCCCCCCGCCGCCGCACGCCGCGACCTTGGTGGAGGTACGGCCATGAGCGATCTGCTGCAGCCGTTCTCCATGGCCGGCAAGACGGTGCTGGTGGCCGATGCGGCCACTCGCCTGGGCGAACACTTTGCTCGCCTGATCAGCCGTGCCGGTGCCCGCGTAGTGCTCGGTGCCCAGCATCCACGGCAAGTCCAGCAACTGGCGGCAGACCTGCAATGGGAAGGTGCGCAGGTCTTGACCGTGCCCCTGGACAGCCGCCGGCGCGCCAGCATCGAGGCCGCACTGGATGCGGTGCAAGTGCGGTTCGGCAGCGTCGATGTGCTGATCAACAACAGTGCCGAACGCGAGCATGACAGCGAGTTCAACGATGTCGCACTGTGCACCAGCCAGCGCATGATAGTGGCGGAACGTGGCGGCAGCATCGTCAATATCGACCCGCCACCGCGACCTATCAGCGAACCCAATCCGTGCCTGCGGGCCCACAGCAGTCTGATCCGGATGAGCCGGGCGATGGCCGAGTCACTGACGCCGCACCGAATTCGGGTCAACGTCATCGCCCCGGGTGTCGACCGGGCCAACCACGAGCGGTTGTTGCAACTCAACGGTCCTCTGCTGCTGTTGGCCAGTAGCGCCGGGGCCAGCGTGACCGGTGCGGTCTTGCACCTGGACGGTACTGTTTGCTGACGGGCCCACCTGATATGAAGGGTGCCAGCAAGACCACGGGCCGCTACTTGCGCAACCGGCGCTGAATTCCCCGTTGCCCCCTGTTGTCACAGGGGGATAGAGGGTGCGGCGATGAATTTCATTCTATGGATGGCAGTGCTGGGGGCGGTCTTGCTGACCCTGGCACTGACCTCTTCCTATCTGCGTTGGCTGCCGGTGACCACCTCGGCGGTGTGCCTGATCCTGGGCGTCGCCATCGGGCCCTCGGGCCTGGGTCTGTTGCAGCTGGAGATCGCCCAGGCGTCTTTCTGGCTGGAGCACCTGAGTGAAGTCGCAGTGCTGTTTTCGCTGTTTGTCGGCGGCCTGAAGTTGCGCCTGCCACTGGCCAACCGCGCCTGGCGCATTGCCTACGGCCTGGCCGGGCCGGTGATGGTGTTGACCATCGTCGGTGTGTGCCTGTTGCTGCATTACCTGCTGGGTTTGCCGTGGGGGGTGTCGATGCTGATTGGCGCCATCCTCGCTCCGACCGACCCGGTCCTGGCGTCGCTGGTGCAAGTCACCGATGCCAAGGACTACGATCGGGTGCGTTTTGGCCTGTCGGGCGAGTCGGGGCTCAATGACGGGGTGGCGTTCCCGTTCGTGATTCTCGGCTTGCTACTGCTGCGCGATGACAGCGCGTGGCTGACCGAATGGCTGCTGCGCGATCTGCTCTGGGCGGTGCCTGCAGGGCTGTTGACCGGTTACTGGATGGGCCGTGAGCTGGGCCGCCTGACCCTGTCGATGCGCATCCGCAATGACGACAGCACCCTGTCCCCCAACGACTACTTGAGCCTGGCCTTGATTGCCCTGGCCTATGTGGCGGCCGAGGCGATCGAAGGCTACGGGTTTCTCTCGGTATTTGCCGCCGGGCTGGGCTTGCGCCAGGCCGAAGTGCGCCTGACCGGCGCCCGTACGCCGGCCGAACACCTGGTGCAGCCGCTGGTCGGGCATCAGCATGTCGAGCCACAACACGCGATCCACGGTGATCGGCAAGCGTTGGCGGACGGCCAGGTCGCGGCCGGTATCATGATGGGCGACATGTTGTCATTCGGCAGCATCGTCGAACGCGCCATGGAGGTGTTCCTGGTGACGCTGCTGGGCGTGGTGTTGCTCACGCACTGGGACTGGCGCGCCCTGCCCGTGGCCCTGGCGCTGTTCGTGCTGATCCGCCCATTGAGCGTGCTGCTGATGCCCTGGGGCAAGCTGCTCGATATGCGCCAGCGCCTGCTGGTGGGCTGGTTCGGCATTCGCGGGATCGGCAGTCTGTTTTACCTGTTCTACGCCCTCAACCACGGGCTCGATGCCCAGGTGGCGGCGGTGTCTACCCACTTCACTCTGTCGGTGGTGGCCTTGAGCATTCTGCTCCACGGCTTAAGCACCCAGCCGCTGTTGGTCGGTTACGAGCGCTACAAGGCTAAAAACTTGAAACCCTGACTGCTGCCTTGCATCCATACCTATAAGAGGCCGTTTGCGGCTGATGCCGACTGGAGGCAGTCATGAAACCCCATATCGTCAGACTCTTTACCCATCCGGACTTTGCCTGGACCGAGATCCGCAGCGAAGAAGAGCAACACCCCAGACACTACCTGGCCCACCTGCTGCTGTTGGCGCTGTTGCCGACCCTGTGCCTGTTCATCGGCACCACCTGGGTCGGCTGGAGCCTGGCCGAAGATGAAACCGTGCGACTGAGCTTCAACAGCGCCTTGCAACTGTGCCTGCTGATGTACGGGGCGATGGTCTTGGGCACAGCCTTGATGGGCGGGTTTATCCGCTGGATGTCGCGCGCCTTCGAGGCCCGGCCGAACCTCAACCAGTGCATCGGCTTTGCGGCGTACGTGGCGACCCCGTTTTTCCTGTCCGGGATCAGCGCGCTGTACCCCAACCGCTGGCTGGCCATCAGCGCGCTGATGCTCGCCGGTGCCTACACCAGTTACCTGCTGTTTATCGGGTTGCCCAAGTTCATGCGCCTGAATCAGGACCGCGGGTTGTTGTACGCCGCAGCGGTGTGGGGCATTGGTTTGCTGGTGGTGGTGACTATCATGGTCAACATGATCCTGTTCTGGTTGAACGTGTTGTCGCCCGAGTACATCCGCCCGGACCTGGTGCCGGGATAGAGGGAGCTGTGGGATTGGGCTTCTGTAGGAGCGAGCTTGCTCGCGAAAAACCTGAGGGCGCCGCATTTATTCAGGAGATACGTGTCAGCGTTCACGACCATCGCGGGCGCCCGCTTGCGGCTGTGGGCCGACCGGGGTGTTGGATTAGACCGAGTACATATCCATTCTTGCGGTAACGGCCTCCTATGGTTCCGCCCTGACGGCCGGCTCACTTTTGGACAGCGCAAAAGTAAGCAAAACGCTCTT
>NZ_JBIUWJ010000061.1:0-8601 GCF_044743405.1 Pseudomonas sp. NPDC087626 | reverse complement strand
CCCTCGAGGCTTCAAAAAATTAGCCGACTCGAATCGGCGTAAACCTTCAAATCCGCGTTTTTCAAAGCGGATCAAAAAATCAGAACGATCCCTCCACGGCCGAATTTCATCTTTTTCGTGGTGAGGCTCCCTTTCTTAAGCGCTTACGCGCCTGGTCTTCGGCAGACCGGAACGATATTTCCAACGCTGCAAAGCAGGCTGAATCTGAAGAGACTCGTGTCGTCACCTCTTCATCTCGTCAGCGGCATGTCATCGCCCGCGCGTCCGTCGGACTCGTCCTGCTTTACACCCGTCTCTGTGTTCGCACAGAGACGGGTGGTGTCAGCCCCCACCCAACCCGCGCTATACGCGGGCTACAGCCTTTCACGCAACGCGTGAAAGTGCTGGAAAAATCGCAACAACCTACAAAAAAAACGTCCTGATGGCAGTCGCGGATCGAGAGGGAGCCCAGTACCTGAGGGTTTCTCTAGCTGGACCAGCACTCGAAGAATGCCGAATCAAGGTTCTCAGGAAAGTACGGGAAGAAATGCAGCGCCCGCCCCAACAGCTGCTCCTGCTCACGGTTGCCTCGAACGTATCGAGTGCGAATAAAACTTACCGAATCCAGTGGTCCTGAGCAGACAACTACCCGAGTCACGCCCAAGCGCCGTTGCTCGATCTCTTTCCATTCCAGGAGGAATCCACCATGTCCCGTAACTATGGATTAGGCAGCCGTAACATGGCTTCGGCGGCCCGTATTGCCCTCGACAGAGCCGCCCAACGCGGCGAGCTGTCGTATTCCAGCGCGGCCACCCTGACGGAGCGTTTTTCTCAATTTGCCGATGCTGCCCGCGCGCAAGGCATCGGCCGGTTGGAGCGCATCAATTCAGAACTGGTACAGGCCTACGGTCAGCAACTCGCGACACAAGTGCAGCGTGGCGAGTTATCACCCGCTTATGCGCAGAACCTGGTGAGTGCTATCAACACGGTCCTGCACCTGGTGCGCGACTGGTCGAGTGTCAGTCCGACCAAGGCCTGCGGCATCCCCCAGCGCTGCGCGGTGCGCAACAATCCGCCGTTAGGCGTGGATCGAAATGTGCTCGAACGCGGCCTTGAGCAACTGTGTGGAGATGACCTGCGGCGAGCGGGCGCGGCGGCTGACTTGGCGCGAGAATTTGGCCTGCGCAGCAAAGAAGCTGCGCTGTTGAATATCCATAAAGCACTGCAGGAAGCTCGTGAGCGCGGCCTGGTGACGATTGTCGACGGCACCAAGGGCGGACGACCACGAACCGTCCCAGTGTTCCAGGAACAGCAGCTGAGTGCTCTGGCGAACGCCGCCACTCTGCAGGGGGCAGGCCGGTCGTTGATACCCGTCGAGCAGAACTGGAAACAGTTTCGCGAAAGCAGCCTGCGCCAGGGCCGTGCGCTCCTGCAGCAAGTCGGTATTACCGGTTACCACGACTTGCGCGCAGCCTATGCTTGCGAGCGCTATCAGAGGCTCACCGGTCACCTGGCGCCGGTGATTGCCGGTGGTGTCGTCGACAAGCACCAGGATCGATTGGCGCGGGAACAAATCAGCGCTGAGCTGGGTCATGGCCGAATTGACGTGGTCGCTGAATACATTGGAGGCCGTGGATGAAGCTACTCGAAGAAGTCGAAAACTTCAGCCGCGGCTATGTGCGCAAGGGTGGTAAAGATAACCGTCGTCAGCAGCGAGCTCGGATGCTCTCCTTGGCCGCGTTCTGTGCTGCAGAGGGGGCACATTCACTAGCTCAGGTTGGGGCAGGACATGTCATTCGCTATTGGCGTGCCCACCGCCACCTCAGCGATGCCACCCGTTACAACCATTGGCGGGCGTTTTGTGTGCTGTGGAGGCTGTGGAAAAATCGGCTGAGCCACCAAAACCCTATGGAAGCAAACCATGAGACTGCTTGGCAGTCTGTTGAGGGAAAAATGCCTGTGAGTAACTCGTGCTTAGGTTTTTAATGCTTTTAAACCTTTTAAACCTTTTAGCCGTGCCGCAGGCCATAGGTTACGTGGCTTACAGCCTAAATAAACCAACAGATTTAGGGTGATTCACCAACAGATTTAGGGTGATTCACCAACAGATTTAGGGTGATTCACCAACAGATTTAGGGTAATAGCATACAAAAAAATTATTGTTGTATAATAACGTCCACGGATCTCTGACAGGGTTACTCAATGGCGTCGCAGAAGCAGCTGATTGTTGTGAAGTCGAACAAGCTGGTAGAAGCCAGCTACCGCCTTGATCTGATCGAGCAGCGGATCATCCTGTACGCCATCATGGAGGCCCGCGAAACACAGAAGGGGTTAACTGATGACTTTGTCACAATAGAAGCAAAGCGGTTTTCATCTATGTTTAAGATGGAAGGTGGGGCAGTTTACAACCAGCTCAAGACCGCAATGGATACGCTATTCAATCGTCATATCGTGGTACACGATATTCACCCAGAAAGCGGCTGTGAGCGTGTAAGCAAGGTGCGTTGGATCTCAACGGCCAGCTACATCGACGGGGCCGGCGCTGTTCAGCTGCGCTTTTCGACCGACATGCTGCCCTATATAACCCGGCTAGAAACCGAGTTCACCAGCTACCGACTGGAGAAAATAGGCCGTATGAGCAGCGTCCACGCGGTACGCCTTTATGAGTTACTGGTGCAATACCTGAGCATTGGCAAGCGTGAGGTTGGAATTGCTTGGCTTAAGGAAACTTTCGGAATGACCGATGAATATCCGCGCATAGATAGTCTTAAAAAGCGTGTTATCGACGTGGCAGTGGCGCAAATTAACGAGTTCAGCGACATTCGCGTGAGCTACACCCAGCGTAAGACTGGGCGCACCGTCACTCACTTACTCTTTGCCATCACACCAGAACTCAAACCCACGCATACGAAACACAAGAGCGGCAAGAGCCGTAAGCTGACAGACGCGGAAGTTGCCAAACGCGCTCGTCCTGGTGAGAGCTGGGAAGCAGCACACACTCGGCTCAACCAGATCTCCTTAGCACTCGTTGAATGATTAGATGGGGCTAACTAGCCCCCACGGATTTATTCCTAAAACGAAACCACACAAATGGCAGATATACTGTAGGGCACCCTACAGACAGAACCCGACACAGCCCTACATGACTAAACTAACCATTGGCCGCATGGCAAATCTCTACGGTTTGCACCGCTCTACACTGCATGAAGCAGTGGCCAAAGGCCGTGTAACAGCTGGGCTAGATGGCAAAGGCCAGAAGGTCATTGACCTGTCTGAAATGATTCGTGTCTATGGCGAAGCGCCTGGACAAACCCGACATCTCCCTACACCCCTACCAGACGTTCTCCCTACACTCGCACCCGACGCTCTAAACCCTCTCCTGGAAGAGTTGCGATTGCTGCGAGAAGAGGTACGCGAGCTGCGAAATAGCCTGCGGTTACTCGAGCATAAACCAGAGCCAAAACCACAAAGCAAGGAAGCACCTGCAAAAGCAAAAGGACCTGCGACGTGGGGAAATCTGCTGAGCGCACTGGACGACTAAACAAGATTCGCAATTTGAGAAGTTGGCTTCTGCGCACAGGCGAATTACGTCGCTCCGTCATATGACGCGCCGCAGATTGGTAGGAATGCTCAGAATTTTCAGGACAACAAAAAACCGCTCAACGAGCGGTTTTCTAAGGGCGAGGTATTGCATTTTGCGAACAAGTATGAGATACTTATTTTAAGTGTGCATACAATAACCGCATTATTACATATTTGATTAAGAGACGAGTCAAATATACGGCTGGTTGCCACGGGTGTCAACTCTACATCACGCTTTTCCACGGTGAATAACGGAGTTCAGACGAGCGGTCCCCGTGGGGTGTTGGTGCGCATGAGGTACCCGCTGCTACGGCGGTCGGGATTGCGCTTGAACAACACAAGGATTAGCGATGGAAATTATTTTCGCTCTCCAGGTGCTCTATTGGGTCGGTAAAGTGACCCTGGTAGGCATCCTGGTACTTAAGGCGTCGGGCTTGTTCTAAGCCCATGACCCCTTGCTTCGGCAAGGGGTCTCTTCAAAGGCTCTGCTTTTCCGGCTGAGCTAAAGCGGCAGGCCATTTGTTTCGCAGAGCCGACCTCTTGCCCATAGGGTGTGGTACCGACCTGCCATCATTTTACCTGCAGCACTGCGTCGCTTTGAGATTGCCTGAATAAGGCTGTTACTCACGGCCAATTGGCTCATGCCTCGACGTCAGTTCACAGGCCGCCAATGCACCGATCAGCGTCAAGCAGTGGCTCATCTCGGGATTCAGCCTAAATCACCTGAAGTTCGGCGATGCAGCCATTCGCACTACTTGTACTTTCCGCCATTTTTCTGGCGACAAAATATAAATTAGGCGATGCCAAATAAACCGATGCTAAAGATTGACGCATGCTTATCATTAGTTATAAGCTTCTGCGCGCTGGGAGAATTACGCCCAGCAAATGTCGGGAGCCCGAAAAAGTCGGACTCCCAACCAACCTAAAAGGGGTTAGACCATGAAAGTCAATAACTTAATAAAACTAATGAGGGGTAAGTCGCATCATGAAAAATGTGAAAAACGCTGTAAACGATCAATGTAACGCTAAATTTGTTCCAAAAGAGATTCGGTACTGCCCAGGGGCTATCAAAGAGCTAGGCAAGTTACCACTGGATGACCAGATCAGTTTCCTGCACAACCTCAACCTGGTTGCGCATGGCCTGGCTCCTACGATCGAATTCGAGCATCTGGGCAATATCGGTCCAGGCGTCATCGAACTGAAGATCAACGGCAGTCCCGCGTATCGCTGCGTGTACTACAACAAGCTGCCGGGGGTTCTGTGGGTCGTTCTCGCTGCAACGAAAACGTCCGAAGGACAGGATCTGACGATCATCAGGAAGGGTAGACTGCGCCTAAAAGCGCTGAAGTAAGCTGGTTATGAAGGGCGATGGCTGTTACAGCATCGCTTTTTTTAGCTTTAGCTCCAAGGGCTCACGCATGTTCCCTGGATCAAAGTCCATATCGAGTTTGTAGCCGACACCCAAGATCATTTCGAGCAGGGTATCGATGGAAAACTTTTCCAGTCTTCCATTGAATAGGTTGCTCATGCGTGGCTGACTGACATGCAGTCTGCGCGCAGCCTCAGCTTGAGTCCATTGCTGGCCCTGTATTAGGTTAACCAGCACCATCACCAGTTTAGATTTTAACGCAAGCATGTTGAAGCGAACCGGATCATTGGTGATCAGTTCGAAAACGTTTTGCGTGCTCATTTCTTTATCTCTCTAAATAAATCTCCAGCTTGAGCTGGATAATCTTGCTTTTTTGAGCTTTTGACTATATGCAAAATAGCTAGGTTTTTACAGGGCCGAGATTATACAAATTCTTATAACCTTGTCAAGCTACTTGACAAGTTTTCCCATTTCCTTAGGAAAAGCCAATTGGCGCCTAGCCCAGTGTGCGACTCCTGACACAGTCACATCTGATGATTTCAGAAATTTGCCTCCCACCAAGATGACTTACGGGAAGAAGATTTTTTAAAACTACCGATAAAAACGGTTATCGTGAGTTTTTCAGCCTAAGGAACTGCACATGCTCAGCATCCAGGTCACCATCGAAGAGTGGGATGGCGACGGCGCCCTACGCATCCCGGACGCTGCCCTACAGGAGCTCGGCCTGGATGTCGGCGACAGCCTGTACATCGTCGAGGCGGACCCGGTGACCCAGACCCTAGTGTTGTCGAAAACCCCGAAACTGCGCGACCGCCTCGACGACCTGGTGGAGCAGGTGACGGCCGGCCCCAAGGGGCTCAAGGATGAGTGAGCCATATACCGACAAATCCTCGGTCATCGGCGGGGAGAGTTCTAGCACAGCTGTTTCCGCGGCTACATATGCCGACAGCCCCTCGGTCGCGGCGGCACGCCGGCTGACCGCCGCCGAGTTCCACGGCCTGGCCACGGTCCCGGCCGCCGTCGAATGGTTCGCCAACCTGGCCAATCCGCGCACCCGCCGCGCCTACCAGGGCGACCTCGAGGATTTCTGCCAGTTTGTCGGCCTGCACACCCCTGAGCAGTTTCGCGAAGTGACCCGCGCCCATGTCCTTGCCTGGCGCCACCAGTTCGAGCAGCGCGGCCTGTCCGCGGCCACCCAGCGGCGCAAACTCGCGGCGCTGACCAGCCTGTTCGATCACCTGCTCGACCGCAATGCAGTTGCCGGCGGTAACCCGGTGCACGGGGTTAAACGACCGAAGCTGGAAACCACTGAGGGTAAAACCCCGGCGCTTGCCGACTACCAGGCCAAGGCCCTGCTCGAGGCGCCCGATCCGACGTCGACCAAAGGTCAACGTGATCGGGCGATTCTCGCCGTTCTGCTGTATCACGGCTTACGCCGTGAAGAAGCCGCACGCCTGCAGACCGATGACCTGCAGCAGCGCCGCGGTCTGCAGCACCTGCGTATCCACGGCAAGGGCGGCAAACTGCGTTACGTGCCGCTGCACCCGGTCGCAGCCGAGCGCCTGCACACCTACCTCGAGGCGTCGGGGCATCACTTGGGACAAGACAAAGCACCGCTGTTTCGCCCGCTGCGCGGGCCGCAGACCGGGCGGGGGATTTCCGCGGAGGGCATCTATACCATGGTCGGCCAGTACGCCAAGGCCGCCGGGATCGTCGTCGCCGGCCTTGGCGTGCACGGCCTGCGCGCCACGGCGGCGACTAACGCCCTGGAGCACGAAGCCGACATCGCCAAGGTCCAGGCCTGGCTCGGGCATGCCAATATCAGCACGACCAAGCTCTACGACCGGCGCCATGCCAGGCCAGAGGACTCACCGACCTTCAAGGTAAGTTATTAAGAATGGATCAGCTTACATAGGTGGAGGAATGCCTTAACAACCGACAGCAAAAAGCCCGCCGAAGCGGGCTTTTTTGAGAGCAAAAATTTAACAAAACGCCAAAAACTGCAGGCTTTACAAGCGTTTTTCTGCCGCCTGGTAAACCTCTTTATCACGCCGAGCTCCTACCGCAATGATCAGCACTTCGAGAGCACCTTTATTCACTCGATAGACAATTCTGGTATCTCCTACTCGAATTCTTCTGAACCCCGAGAGAATTCCTCTCAACGGCTTACCCAGCTTATCGGGCTCGCCATTCTCGATTCTCTCCTCAATCGTCTTCAGAAGACGCAAAGCTGTCGGCGCACCTAAATAGTCAAGATCGTCTTGAACATCAGGATGAAACTCAACTATCCAAGCCATCTTCACTCCTTGGCGGCATACCTCGCTTTCATGTCGCTAAGGGAGATAGCCTTACTTTTATCAAAAGTACTCATCCGCTCGTGAGCAATCGCTTCGATACGCAAATCTTCGAGCTCATCGAGCATCTCTTGATACGCATCCACATTTACGATTACTGCTGCCGGCTCATTATCTTTAAAAATTACCAACCGATCCGTGGCACGGCTGGAGACCTCCTTCAGACGGGCGCTAAAGCTCCGCACCATCGTGGTGACCGAGACAGCTTGGTCAGCTCGTTCCAGTAACGCAGCCATGATTTAATCTCCTACGCATGATACACCAATACACATAAAGCATGCTTTCTAGTACGCAAGACTTTACGTACGATTGAGCGTATGATAGTCTCATTTCAGTACCTAGAACAGCGTTATTAGAATCCGTACGGAGTACGGATTCTAATAACGCTGTTCTAGGTACTGGCCTAGCTGGAGGCTATTTTCTGTAAAAAACACCAATACCATCCGTCGGTTTTTTTACAAAACCCGATCATCAGCCTGCATCTCTGACCGAGATCAAAATGGGTCCTGAGTGGACGGGGGACAACCATTTCTCCTATGAGGCTTTTAGCGCGCATTCAACTCGGGGGTGGGGGAGAATGAAAACCTCAGTCGCATCAACGCAGTGCCTGACCAACGCCTTTTGGCACTTCAGCGCACAGACTCATGAACAGAAGGAGTCCGAGCGGCTGCAGCAGATCAAATCTGGAGTGTCCGTTGACCTGGTTGATGCAATCCACGTCGCCTTTAACCTTTCTGACGCTCACTTGGCGATACTGTTCAATACTTCACTCACCACGCTCAAGCGGCGAAAGCAGCAACAAAAACCATTGGATTCGATCGCATCCGAACGACTCGACCGAATTGCCAGCGTCTGCCAAAAAGCGCAGGAAGTTTTTGAAAGTAGAGTGGCAGCGACGCGCTGGATGTCAGCACCCAACCAATCCTTGGGCCATTCCATACCAGTGATGCTTTGTGTAACCGAGATAGGAGCTAACCAGGTTCGTCGAGTGCTTCACGCACTGGAGTGGGGAGGGGTGGTTTGATTGGTACGCTGCTGTTGCCCTCGTGCTTAAGGCTCCGACTTAGCGTTCTGACGTGCCGCCTGCGGCTATATTTTTCGGAAAATCTTGATCTAGACGCTAGCAGCACCATTGGCTATGCTGCCCAGGCACTGAGCGAAATCAAGTATTTCGCTTCTCAAGGGTTGCTGAGCCCTCTAAATAAACAGCCTAAAACCTAAGCCCTCGAGGCTTCAAAAAATTAGCCGACTCGAATCGGCGTAAACCTTCAAATCCGCGTTTTTCAAAGCGGATCAAAAAATCAGAACGATCCCTCC
>NZ_JBIUWJ010000060.1:0-9205 GCF_044743405.1 Pseudomonas sp. NPDC087626 | reverse complement strand
GGGGCAAGAGCCTTTTGCTTACTTTTGGGCTCCTCCAAAAGTGAGCCGCTGTAAAAGCGGAACCATAGGTGGCCGTTACCGCAAAAATGGATATGCACGCGGTCTAATCCAACATCCCGGTCGGCCCACAGGCGCAACATCGCACCACAGCTGTGTAGATACCTATGCCCATCGCGGGCAAGCCTTGCTCCTACCGATAGCAGACAGCAGACAGCAGACAGCCGCATTGGGATTTGGCGGCTTCGCGCCGCTGCAGTACCCTATGCGCCAAACTGCCAGGTATCCCCGCGCCCCATGCTCTTCCTGATCGCCTACATCAGCAGCGTCGTGCTGATCAACTACGCCTTTTCCACTGCACCACACCTGGACATCATCTGGTCGGCCTGGGGTGGGCTGGTGTTCGTGCTGCGCGACATGGTGCAGATCCGCTTCGGCCATGGCGCGATCATTGCCATGCTGGCGGCGCTGGTGTTGTCGTACCTGACATCCGATCCTTCCATTGCCCTGGCCAGCGCCACTGCGTTTGCAGTGTCGGAGTGCATCGATTGGCTGGTGTTCAGCATCACCAAGCGGCCCTTGCACGACCGGTTGTGGATCAGTTCGGCGCTGAGCATTCCCCTGGATACCTTCATTTTCTTCGGCATGATCGACGCCCTGACTCCCGGCGTGCTGCTCACCGCCCTGGGCTCTAAGTTCGCCGGCGTGACGGCCGTGTGGCTGATCATGGCCTGGCGCCTGCGCAAACAGGCGATCGTCAGCTAAGGCCAAAGCCGCTGGTTCATGTAAAATGCCGCGCTTTCTCCCCATGGGAAGTGCGCGCTGCGCCATATCCCTCGATGATCCGCTCCTTTGAGGAACTTCAGATGACTCGTATCGGAACTCCATTGTCGCCAACCGCGACCCGCGTATTGCTGTGTGGCTGTGGTGAGTTGGGCAAGGAGGTGGTGATCGAGCTGCAACGCCTGGGCGTTGAAGTGATTGCCGTGGATCGTTACGCCGACGCGCCAGCGATGCAGGTGGCGCACCGCAGCCACGTGATCAACATGCTCGACGGTGCCGCGCTGCGGGCAGTGATCGAAGCCGAGAAGCCGCACTTCATCGTGCCGGAAATCGAAGCCATCGCCACCGCTACCCTGGTGGAGTTGGAGGCCGAAGGCTTCACCGTGATCCCTACCGCCCGTGCCGCGCAACTGACCATGAACCGCGAAGGCATCCGTCGCCTGGCCGCCGAAGAGCTCGACCTGCCAACTTCCCCGTACCACTTCGCCGATACCGTCGAAGACTATCGCAAGGCGGTCGAGGACCTGGGCTTCCCTTGTGTGGTCAAGCCGGTGATGAGTTCCTCGGGCAAGGGCCAGAGCCTGCTGCGCAGCGCCGATGACGTGCAGAGCGCCTGGGATTACGCGCAGGAAGGTGGGCGTGCCGGTAAAGGCCGGGTGATTGTCGAGGGCTTCATCGACTTCGACTACGAAATCACCCTGCTGACCGTGCGCCACGTTGGCGGCACCACTTTCTGTGCCCCCGTCGGTCACCGTCAGGAGAAGGGCGATTACCAGGAGTCCTGGCAGCCACAAGCCATGAGCCCGATTGCCCTGGCGGAATCCGAGCGGGTAGCCAAGGCTGTGACCGAGGCCCTGGGTGGGCGTGGTCTGTTTGGCGTCGAGCTGTTCATCAAGGGTGATCAGGTGTGGTTCAGCGAAGTCTCGCCGCGTCCCCATGACACCGGCCTGGTGACTCTGATTTCCCAGGACCTGTCGCAGTTCGCGCTGCACGCCCGGGCAATTCTCGGCCTGCCGATCCCATTGATCCGTCAGTTCGGTCCTTCGGCTTCGGCGGTGATTCTGGTGGAAGGGCAGTCAACCCAGACTGCCTTTGCCAACCTGGGGGCTGCCTTGAGCGAGCCGGATACCGCGTTGCGCTTGTTCGGCAAGCCAGAGGTGAACGGTCAGCGTCGCATGGGTGTGGCGCTGGCGCGCGATGAGTCGATTGAATTGGCCCGGGCTAAAGCAACCCGCGCTTCTCAGGCTGTAGTGGTAGAACTCTAAACTGCAGCGCGGCTATCGCGGGCAAGCCCGCTCCCACAGGATGTTCGGCTGATCACAAATTTTGTGTACACCAGAAACCCTGTGGGAGCGGGCTTGCCCGCGATGGCGTCTTATCAGGCCACCCGATTCAAATCGTTGTTACGCGTCTCCTTCAGGCACAGCACGGCAATCAAGCTGAGCACCGCTGCCCCCGACACATACCCGCCGACATAACTCAAACCGCCCATCGCCACCAGTTTCTGCGCAAAGAACGGCGCCGCCGAGGCTCCGACAATGCCGCCCAGGTTGTAGGCTGCCGATGCGCCGGTGTAGCGCACGTGTGTCGGAAACAGTTCCGGCAACAGCGCGCCCATCGGCGCAAACGTCACGCCCATCAGGAACAGTTCGATGCACAGGAACAGCGCCACGCCCCAGGTCGAACCCTGGGTCAGCAGCGGCTCCATCAGGAACCCCGACAGAATCGCCAGCACGCCACCGACGATCAGCACCGGCTTGCGTCCGTAACGGTCGCTGGCCCAGGCCGACAGTGGGGTGGCGGCGGCCATGAACAGCACCGCGAAGCACAGCAGGCCGAGGAAGGTTTCGCGGCTGTAGCCCAGGGTCGAAACCCCGTAGCTCAGGGAGAACACGGTGGAAATGTAGAACAGTGCGTAGCACACCACCATCGAGCCTGCGCCCAGCAACATCGGTGCCCAATATTGGCTGAATAGCTCGACCAGTGGGATTTTCACCCGTTCCTGGCGTGCCACGGCGTTGGCGAACACCGGGGTTTCGTGCAGCTTGAGGCGCACATACAGGCCCACCATCACCAGTGCGGCGCTGAGCAGGAACGGAATGCGCCAGCCCCAGGAACGGAACTGTTCGTCGTCCAGGGTCATGGCCAGGGTCAGGAACAGGCCATTGGCGGCCAGGAAGCCGATCGAAGGACCCAGTTGCGGGAACATGCCGAACCAGGCGCGTTTGCCCGGTGGCGCGTTTTCCGTGGCCAGCAAGGCAGCGCCACCCCATTCCCCGCCCAGTCCCAGGCCCTGGCCGAAGCGCAGCACGCACAGGAGGATCGGCGCCCAGGCGCCAATGCTGTCGTAACCCGGGAGTACGCCGATCAAGGTGGTGCAGACGCCCATCAGCAGCAGCGAGGCGACCAGGGTCGATTTGCGCCCGATACGATCACCGAAGTGGCCGAATAGCGCCGAACCCAACGGCCGGGCCAGAAAGGCGATGCCGAAGGTCAGGAAGGCCGACAGCATTTGCGCGGTGCCGGAAGTCTGGGGGAAAAATACCGGGCCGATCACCAGTGCCGCGGCAGTGGCGTAGACATAAAAGTCGTAGAACTCGATGGCCGTGCCGATAAAACTCGCGGTGGCCACTCGGGTGGCGGAGTTAGTCGGTTGGGAAGGTGTGGCTTCGCCGTAAGTGGTGCTCGTCGTCATGCGGTTATCCCTGACAGTCATGTGCTCGCGAGGAGCGAATTATTATGGTTGAAGCACCCAGGGATGTTGGGGTGGGGCGCGGAGGGCGCTCCAGGTAGGAGCGTTCGCCGCAGAGTCGTGCAACTGGCCGCAAGACACTGGGTGCGGGTAGCACGGTCTGCGGCGGGGCTTGGGTAAGCGTCGTGATTATAGGAAGGGGGCTAACGATTCAACAAGAGGCTGTGCAGTGCTCTTTCAGCCAATTGCAGGCACGGACGTGGTGTGCCAGATCAGCACCTGGCTGACGCGGTTTTCCTCGGTTTCGAGGATCTCCAGCCGATAGCGGCCGATTTTCAGGCACACCGGGCAGTCCGGAATGGTTTCCAGCGCCTCGGTCACCAGGCCGTTGAGGGTTTTCGGGCCGTCGCTGGGCAGGTGCCAGCCCAGGGTCTTGTTCAGCTCGCGGATGGACGCTGCGCCGTCGATCACCAGCCGTCCATCGGCTTGCGGGTGAATGTGCGGGTTGTCGAGGCTGTGCTGGCTTTCGAACTCGCCGACGATTTCCTCGAGGATGTCTTCCAGGGTCACGATGCCCTGCACTTCGCCGTATTCGTCGACCACCATGCCCAGGCGCCGCTGCTGTTTGTGGAAATTCAGCAGCTGCAGTTGCAGTGGGGTGCTTTCCGGCACGAAGTACGGTTCGTGGCAGGCCGCCAGCAAGGCCTCTTTGGTCAGGCTGGCATTGGGCAGCAAGTGGCGGATCTGCCGGGTGTTGAGTACCGCCTCGACCTGGTTGATATCGCTGTGGAACACCGGCAGGCGCGTGCGTTTGTTGGTGCGCAGCTGTTCGATGATGTCTTCGAGCGGATCGTCGAGGTTGATCCCGTCCACTTCGCTGCGCGGCACCAGGATGTCGTTGACGGTGATGTTGTCCAGCGCATGAATGCCGGCCAGGGCGTGGGGGCGACAGGCGGCATGTTCGTGCTCGTTGTCGTTTGTCGGAGTGGGCTGTGGCTCGTCTTCGCTCTGTTGCACCACCTTGGGTTTGCGTGCCAGGGGCTTGAGCAGCAGCAGGCTGATGCTGCTGAGCAGCCAGGCGAGCGGGTAGAGGATCTTCAATGGCACGCCGAGCAGGGTGTTGCCCAGCGCCAGGATGGTATCCGGATAGCGGCTGGCGAGGGTGCGCGGCAGGTAATCGGCGAAAATCAGCAAGGCCGCCGTGGCGCTCAGGCAGGCGAGCCAGGGGCCGTTGTCGGCCCAGCCGAATACCGCCAGCAGGGTGCTGATGACCACCACCAGTGCCCGGCACAAGGTATTGCACAGAATCAGGCTGCTGAGCGGGAAATTGAGCCTGGCCACCGGCTTGTCGTTCGCCCGTGAGGCGGTGCGTTGAGCCAGCAGTTGCTGTTGCGCCGCTTCGATGGCGGTGAACAGGCCCGACCAGAGGATCAGCAGGGCCAGCACGGCGAGCAATGGCCCTATGGGCAGGTTATCCATAACGAATGCCCGTCAGATGTGCAGGATGAATTCGCGGACCAGCTTGCTGCCGAAATAGGCCAGCATCAGCAGGCAGAAGCCGGCCAGGGTCCAGCGAATGGCCTTGTGTCCGCGCCAGCCGAGGCGATTGCGGCCCCACAGCAACACGCTGAAGACGATCCAGGCCAGGCACGCCAGCAGGGTCTTGTGCACCAGGTGCTGGGCAAACAGGTTCTCGACGAACAACCAGCCGGAGATCAGTGACAGCGACAGCAGGGTCCAGCCGGCCCAGAGGAAACCGAACAGCAGGCTCTCCATGGTTTGCAGCGGCGGGAAGTTCTTGATCAGCCCTGAGGGGTGCTTGTGCTTGAGTTGATAGTCTTGCACCAGCACCAGCAGCGCCTGGAACACGGCGATGGTGAACATGCCGTAGGCCAGGATCGACAGCAGGATATGGGCGAGAATCCCCGGCTCCTCGTCGATCACCTGCACCGTGCCCGACGGCGCGAACTGCGCCAGCAGCACCGTGGCCAGTCCCAGTGGGAACAACAGCAGCAGCAGGTTTTCCACCGGGATGCGTGAGCACGCCAGCAGGGTCAGGGCAATTACTGCGGCGGCAATCAGGCTGGCGGCGCTGAAAAAATCCAGGCCCAGGCCGATCGGCGTCACCAAGTGGGTGAACAGGCTCGCGCTGTGGGCCAGGACGGCGAGGATGCCGAGCATGACCAGCAGGCGTTTGTTTACCTTGGCGCCTGTGGCCAGGCGAGAGCCTTGGTAGAAAGTCGCAGCGGCGTATAAGCAGGCGGCGGCGAGTGTCGTGAGCAAACTGGGTGACAAGGGGAGCATAAATCCTGTTAGGCAAGCCCGAAAGAGAATGAGTTTGGCATACAACCCTTGTCGCATGAAAGACCGCACAACCAGACGGCGGGTGTGCGCCAGACGCAGTCTTCGCTATAATCCGCGACCTGCCCACGCCGCAGGCTCGCCGAGCACATGTTTTTCACGGTCTGGGCCGCCATTACCTCGGTCTCCATAGGGCCTGAAAGGATCGCGCATGTTTGAAAACTTAACCGACCGTCTCTCGCAGACGCTGCGCCATGTCACCGGCAAAGCCAAGCTGACTGAAGACAATATCAAAGACACCCTGCGTGAAGTGCGCATGGCGTTGCTCGAAGCCGACGTCGCCCTGCCGGTGGTCAAGGACTTCGTCAATTCGGTCAAGGAGCGCGCTGTCGGCACCGAGGTGTCGCGCAGCCTGACGCCGGGCCAGGCGTTCGTGAAGATCGTCCAGGCCGAACTCGAAAGCCTGATGGGCGAGGCCAACGAAGATCTGAACCTGAGTGCCGTGCCGCCAGCCGTGATCCTGATGGCCGGTCTGCAGGGTGCCGGTAAAACCACCACTGCTGGCAAGCTGGCGCGCTTCCTCAAGGAGCGCAAGAAGAAGTCGGTGATGGTGGTGTCCGCGGACGTCTACCGTCCGGCGGCGATTAAACAGCTGGAAACCCTGGCCAACGACATTGGCGTGACGTTCTTCCCGTCCGACCTGAGCCAGAAGCCGGTCGATATCGCCGAAGCCGCCATTAAAGAAGCACGCCTGAAATTCATCGACGTAGTCATCGTCGATACCGCCGGTCGCCTGCACATCGACGAAGAGATGATGGGCGAGATCAAGGCCCTGCATGCCGCGATCAAGCCGGTCGAGACCCTGTTCGTGGTCGACGCCATGACCGGCCAGGACGCCGCCAACACGGCCAAGGCCTTTGGCGATGCGCTGCCGCTGACCGGGGTGATCCTGACCAAGGTCGACGGTGATGCCCGTGGCGGTGCCGCGTTGTCGGTTCGCTCCATCACCGGCAAGCCGATCAAGTTCATCGGTATGGGCGAGAAGACTGAAGCCCTGGAGCCGTTCCATCCCGAGCGTATCGCTTCGCGCATCCTCGGCATGGGTGACGTGCTCAGTCTGATCGAGCAGGCTGAACAGACCCTCGACAAGGACAAGGCCGACAAGCTGGCGAAAAAGCTGAAGAAGGGCAAAGGCTTCGACCTCGAAGACTTCCGCGATCAGCTGCAACAGATGAAAAACATGGGCGGCCTCGGCGGCTTGATGGACAAGCTGCCGAACATCGGCGGTGTCAACCTGGCGCAAATGGGCAATGCCCAGGGCGCGGCAGAGAAACAGTTCAAGCAGATGGAAGCCATCATCAACTCCATGACCCCGGCCGAGCGCCGCGACCCTGAGCTGATCAGCGGTTCGCGCAAGCGTCGGATTGCCATGGGTTCCGGCACCCAGGTGCAGGACATCGGCCGCTTGATCAAGCAGCACAAGCAGATGCAGAAGATGATGAAGAAATTCTCCGCCAAAGGCGGTATGGCCAAAATGATGCGCGGCATGGGCGGTATGTTGCCCGGCGGCGGCATGCCAAAAATGTAAAGAATTCGCGCCGACAGTCTTGTCGGCGCGGCCCCCACATGGACGTGGGGCCAGCAGTAGCCCGCCTTGGCGGGCGCTGACTCGCCGTTGGAGACAACGGCTCTACCGCAAATCTGGATGGCACGCCGATAGGCGCCAGAAAAAGACATTTGCAAAAGTCCGGATATTCCTTAGAATATGCGGCCTTTCGGGCACCTATGCCCGCTGTGCATTTAGATTTGCAGCACCGACTACAGGAACTATGTTCACATGCTAACCATCCGTCTTGCCCTTGGCGGCTCCAAAAAGCGCCCGTTCTACCACTTGACCGTAACCGACAGCCGCAACCCGCGCGACGGTTCGCACAAAGAACAGGTTGGTTTCTTCAACCCTGTTGCTCGTGGTCAAGAAGTCCGTCTGTCCGTGAACCAAGAGCGCGTAGCCTACTGGCTGAGCGTTGGTGCACAACCTTCTGAGCGCGTTGCTCAGTTGCTGAAGGAATCTGCTAAGGCTGCGGCCTGAGCAATATGAACGCGACGCCAGCCAATGCTGATGATTTGATCGTTATCGGCAAAATTTATTCTGTTCATGGCGTTCGCGGCGAAGTGAAGGTGTATTCCTTTACTGATCCGACTGAAAACCTCTTGCAGTACAAAACCTGGACGCTCAAGCGCGAAGGCAGCGTAAAGCAGGTTGAGCTGGTCAGCGGACGTGGGAACGACAAGTTCCTGGTCGCAAAGCTCAAGGGTCTTGATGATCGTGAAGAAGCGCGTCTTCTGGCCGGTTACGAGATCTGCGTGCCGCGCAACCTGTTCCCTGAACTGACCGACGGCGAGTACTACTGGTACCAGCTCGAAGGTCTGAAGGTCATTGACCAACTCGGGCAATTGCTCGGGAAGATCGATCATCTTCTGGAAACCGGCGCCAATGATGTAATGGTGGTCAAGCCTTGCGCTGGCAGCCTGGATGATCGCGAACGCCTGTTGCCCTATACGGAGCAATGTGTGTTGGCAGTCGACCTGGCAGCAGGCGAGATGAAGGTGGAATGGGATGCGGACTTCTAAGCGTGGCTAACTTGCGCGTAGAAGTGATCAGTTTGTTTCCCGAGATGTTCTCCGCCATCAGCGAGTACGGCATCACCAGTCGGGCGGTGAAACAGGGGCTCTTGCAGCTGACCTGTTGGAATCCGCGAGACTACACGACGGATCGACATCACACTGTGGACGATCGCCCATTTGGCGGTGGCCCGGGCATGGTGATGAAGATCAAGCCCCTGGAAGATGCTCTGGTTCAGGCCAAGGCAGCAGCCGGGGAGGCGGCGAAGGTCATTTACCTGTCGCCCCAAGGCCGTCAACTGACTCAGTCGGCGGTACGCGAGTTGGCGAATGAGGAAGCATTAATCCTGATTGCCGGTCGCTATGAAGGCATTGACGAGCGATTTATTGAAGCTCATGTCGATGAAGAGTGGTCGATTGGTGACTATGTACTGTCTGGCGGCGAGCTGCCGGCGATGGTCCTGATTGACGCGGTTACACGACTGCTGCCTGGAGCTTTAGGGCATGCGGACTCCGCCGAGGAAGATTCCTTTACGGATGGTCTGCTGGATTGCCCGCACTACACCCGACCGGAGGTGTATGCGGATCAGAGTGTTCCCGACGTGTTGCTAAGTGGCAATCACGCGCATATCCGGCGTTGGCGTTTACAGCAGTCCCTTGGTAGGACCTTTGAACGACGCGCCGATCTTCTGGAAAGCCGCTCGCTTTCTGGAGAAGAGAAGAAGCTGCTCGAGGAATACATCCGCGAGCGGGACGATAGTTAACAACGTATCGATGGTAGGTCCGATGACTTACCGTAGGAGCCGCGCA
>NZ_JBIUWJ010000059.1:0-11950 GCF_044743405.1 Pseudomonas sp. NPDC087626 | reverse complement strand
GGCATGCCGAGCCTAAGCGAGGCACCGAGTGGTGGGGTAAAAGCGTTTTGCTTACTTTTGCGCTGTTCAAAAGTGAGCCGCCGTCAGGCGGAACCCATATCAGCCGTTACCGCAAGAATGGATATGTACTCGGTCTTATACCTATGCTCATCGCGGGCAAGCCCACCCCCACAGTGATTGAGGTTGTTCGCAACCCCTGCATACACCCACCAGGGTGGGAGCGGGCTTGCCCGCGATGGACGCAAGGACACCGCGTTGAATCAAGCTTGGCGTGTCATCGATGGCAACCATTGCCCCCATAGATCACCTACCGCAAAAGCGACCTCCACCTGTACTGAAAGCGCTACAGCGGAACGATATCGCTACACAGGCTTTCCGCCAGCATTGTGCAAGGCTTTGATCCTCATGGGCTTTTTTCCTCGTGTCAGACTGTAGCGATATCGCTACAGCTGCGCTTGTTCCCCTTCTCGCAATAATCCGTAACTTATTGATTAGTAACAAATAAAAAATACTGGCCGCGATTTTGCTAGGTAACCCTCCATAAAGCAGGGCTATGCCCGAGCATTCCATCGCGTCCACCAGACCTGTCTGGCCCCTGAGGAGTTTCCATGAGCGAGTTGCGTTTTACTGAAGATCACGAATGGCTGCGTACCGAAGCTGACGGCAGCGTTACAGTCGGCATCACCGCCTTCGCCCAGAATGCTCTGGGCGACGTGGTTTTCGTACAACTGCCTGAGCTGCAGTCCTACGACAAAGGCGCTGAAGCCGCCACCGTGGAATCGGTAAAAGCCGCGAGCGGCGTGTACATGCCGCTGGACGGTGAAGTGCTGGAAGTGAACCCGGCGCTGGACAGCAGCCCTGAACTGGTCAATGAAGATCCGCTGGGCGAAGGCTGGTTCTTCCGCTTCCAGCCAACCGATGCATCGGCTGTCGCCAAACTGCTGGATCAAGACGCCTACGACCGTCTGATCAAAGCCAACGCGCAAGCCTGAGGAGCGCTGACATGACTCAAGTAAGCCTGACCACTGCCAACGAATTCATCGCCCGCCACATCGGCCCGCGCGCCGGCGACGAGCAAGCCATGCTCAATAGCCTGGGCTTCGACTCCCTGGAAGCCCTGAGCGCCAGCGTCATTCCCGACAGCATCAAGGGCACCAGCGTGCTTGGCCTGGAAGACGGCCTGAGTGAAGCCGATGCCCTGGCCTTGATCAAGTCCATCGCCGGCAAGAACCAACTGTTCAAGACCTACATCGGCCAGGGCTACTACAACTGCCACACGCCATCGCCGATCCTGCGCAACCTCCTGGAAAACCCGGCCTGGTACACCGCCTACACCCCGTACCAGCCAGAAATCTCCCAGGGTCGCCTGGAAGCCCTGCTGAACTTCCAGACCCTGATCAGCGACCTCTCCGGCCTGCCGATCGCCAACGCCTCGCTGCTCGACGAAGCCACCGCCGCTGCCGAGGCCATGACCTTCTGCAAGCGCCTGAGCAAGAACAAAGGCAGCCACGCCTTCTTCGCCTCCGTGCATTGCCACCCGCAAACCCTCGACGTGCTGCGCACCCGTGCCGAGCCGCTGGGGATCGAGGTAGTGGTGGGCGACGAGCGTGAACTGAGCGATGTGACGCCCTTCTTCGGCGCGCTGCTGCAATACCCGGCCAGCAACGGCGACCTGTTCGACTACCGCGAGCTGACCGAGCGCTTCCACGCCGCCAATGCCCTGGTCGCCGTAGCGGCCGACCTGCTGGCCCTGACCCTGCTGACTCCGCCGGGCGAGTTTGGTGCCGACGTGGCCATCGGCAGCGCGCAGCGCTTTGGTGTACCGCTGGGCTTCGGTGGCCCGCACGCGGCGTACTTCTCCACTAAAGATGCGTTCAAGCGCGACATGCCGGGCCGTCTGGTCGGTGTCTCGGTCGACCGCTTCGGCAAGCCGGCCCTGCGCCTGGCGATGCAGACCCGCGAGCAACATATCCGCCGCGAGAAAGCCACCAGCAACATCTGCACCGCCCAGGTACTGCTGGCCAACATCGCCAGCATGTACGCCGTGTACCACGGCCCGCAGGGCCTGACCCAGATCGCCCAGCGTATTCATCACCTGAGCGCGATCCTGGCCAAGGGCTTGAACGCCCTGGGCCTGGTTGTCGAACAAGCGCATTTCTTCGACACCTTGACCCTCAACGCCGGCGCCAACACTGCCCAACTGCACGACAAGGCGCGGGCGCAGCGGATCAACCTGCGGGTGATCGACGCCGAGCGCCTGGGCCTGTCCCTCGACGAAACCACCTCGCAAGCCGACGTCGAAAACCTCTGGGCATTGCTGGCCGACGGCAAGACCCTACCGGACTTCGCTGCCCTCGCCGCCGCCGTGCAAAGCACCATCCCGGCCGCCCTGGTTCGTCAATCGCCAATCCTCAGCCACCCGGTGTTCAACCGTTACCACTCGGAAACCGAGCTGATGCGCTACCTGCGCAAGCTGGCCGACAAGGACCTGGCACTCGACCGCACCATGATCCCGCTGGGTTCGTGCACCATGAAACTCAACGCCGCCAGCGAAATGATCCCGGTGACCTGGGCCGAGTTCGGCGCACTGCACCCGTTCGCCCCGGCCGAGCAAAGTGCCGGCTACCAGCAACTGACCGATGAGCTGGAGGCGATGCTCTGCGCCGCCACCGGTTACGATGCGATCTCCCTGCAACCGAACGCCGGTTCCCAGGGCGAGTACGCCGGCCTGCTGGCGATCCGCGCCTACCACCAGAGCCGTGGCGATGATCGCCGCGATATCTGCCTGATCCCCTCCTCCGCCCACGGCACCAACCCGGCCACCGCCAACATGGCCGGCATGCGTGTGGTCGTGACCGCCTGCGATGCCCGCGGCAACGTCGACATCGAAGACCTGCGCGCCAAGGCCATCGAACACCGCGAGCACTTGGCGGCCTTGATGATCACCTACCCGTCCACCCACGGCGTGTTCGAGGAAGGCATCCGCGAAATCTGCGGGATCATTCATGACAACGGCGGCCAGGTGTACATCGACGGCGCCAACATGAACGCCATGGTCGGTCTCTGCGCCCCGGGCAAGTTCGGTGGCGACGTGTCCCACCTGAACCTGCACAAGACCTTCTGCATCCCCCACGGCGGTGGCGGTCCGGGCGTCGGCCCGATCGGCGTCAAGTCGCACCTGACCCCGTTCCTGCCCGGCCACGCCGCCATGGAACGCAAGGAAGGCGCGGTCTGCGCCGCACCGTTCGGCAGCGCCAGCATTCTGCCGATCACCTGGATGTACATTCGCATGATGGGCGGCGCCGGCCTCAAACGTGCTTCGCAGCTGGCGATCCTCAATGCCAACTACATCTCCCGCCGCCTGGAAGAGCACTACCCAGTTCTGTACACCGGCAGCAACGGCCTGGTGGCCCACGAATGCATCCTCGACCTGCGCCCGCTGAAAGACAGCAGCGGCATCAGCGTCGATGACGTCGCCAAGCGCCTGATCGACTTCGGTTTCCACGCCCCGACCATGTCGTTCCCGGTGGCCGGCACGCTGATGATCGAGCCGACCGAAAGTGAATCCAAGGAAGAACTGGACCGCTTCTGCGACGCCATGATCCGCATCCGCGAAGAAATTCGCGCGGTGGAAAACGGCACCCTGGACAAGGACGACAACCCGCTGAAAAACGCCCCGCACACCGCAGCGGAAATCGTCGGCGAGTGGACTCACCCCTACAGCCGTGAACAGGCGGTGTACCCAGTGGCGTCGTTGATCGAAGGCAAGTACTGGCCGCCGGTTGGCCGGGTCGACAACGTGTTTGGCGACCGCAACCTGATCTGCGCCTGCCCGTCGATCGAAAGCTACGCTTAAGGAAAGCAGCTGCGAGCTTTGAGCTACGAGCTGCAAGTTAAAGGCGGATCGGCTTTTCTTGCAGCTCGTGTTCACGCCGCAGTGCATGCAGCAGGATAGAAGCTGCAAGTTAAAGCCGATCCGCCTTTAACTTGTAGCTTGCCGCTTGAAGCTCACCTCTGCTCCGCAGGAGCCCTCATGTCGTTAAGTGTGTTCGACCTGTTCAAGATTGGTATCGGCCCTTCCAGCTCCCACACCGTCGGCCCGATGCGTGCCGCTGCGCGGTTTGTCGAAGGCCTGCGGCGGGACAACCTGCTGGCGGTCACCACCTGCGTCAAGGTCGAGCTGTATGGCTCACTCGGCGCCACCGGCAAGGGCCACGGTAGTGACAAGGCGGTGCTGCTCGGCCTGGAAGGCGAACACCCGGACACCGTAAACACCGAGAACATCGCTGCGCGCCTGCACGACATTCGCAGCAGCGGGCGCTTGAACCTGCTCGGCGAGCACCCGATCGACTTCAATGAAAAGCTGCACCTGGCGATGATTCGCAAGCCACTGGCCTATCACCCCAACGGCATGATCTTTCGCGCCTTCGATACCGCCGGCCTGCAAATCCGCAGCCGCGAGTACTACTCGGTCGGTGGCGGTTTTGTGGTCGACGAAGACGCCGCCGGCGCTGACCGGATCGTCGAGGACGCCACGCCACTGACCTTCCCGTTCAAAAGCGCCAAGGACTTGCTCGGGCATTGCACCACCTACGGTTTGTCGATCAGCCAGGTCATGCTCACCAACGAAAGCGCCTGGCGCCCCGAGGCTGAAACCCGCGCCGGGCTGTTGAAGATCTGGCAAGTGATGCAGGACTGCGTCGATGCCGGTTGTCGCAACGAAGGCATCCTGCCGGGCGGGCTCAAGGTCAAGCGCCGTGCGGCGGCCTGGCACCGGCAACTGTGCAAGAACCCGGAGTCGTCACTGCGCGACCCGCTGTCGGTGCTGGACTGGGTCAACCTGTATGCCCTGGCGGTCAACGAAGAAAACGCCAACGGCGGGCGCGTGGTCACGGCCCCCACCAACGGCGCGGCCGGTATCGTCCCGGCCGTCCTGCATTACTACATGCGCTTCATTCCAGGTGCCAGCGAAGACGGTGTGGTGCGCTTTCTGCTCACCGCCGCGGCCATCGGCATCCTGTACAAGGAAAACGCCTCGATCTCCGGGGCCGAAGTCGGCTGCCAGGGTGAAGTCGGCGTGGCCTGCTCGATGGCTGCCGGGGCTCTGTGCGAAGTACTGGGCGGCAGTGTCCAGCAAGTCGAAAACGCCGCCGAGATCGGCATGGAACACAACCTTGGCCTGACCTGCGACCCCATTGGTGGCCTGGTCCAGGTGCCATGCATCGAGCGTAACGCCATGGGCTCGGTCAAGGCCATCAACGCGGTGCGCATGGCCTTGCGTGGCGACGGTCAGCACTTCGTCTCCCTCGACAAGGTGATCCGCACCATGCGCCAGACCGGCGCCGACATGAAAAGCAAATACAAGGAAACCGCCCGTGGCGGTTTGGCCGTCAACATTATCGAATGCTGATGCGTGCTCCCCCGCATCCGCTGACTTTTTCAGGAGCTGAATATGTCCACCGAAACCCTGTCGAAAACCCCGCTGCACGCACTGCACATCGAATTGGGCGCGCGCATGGTGCCGTTCGCCGGCTACGACATGCCGGTGCAGTACCCATTGGGCGTGATGAAAGAACACCTGCACTGCCGTGAGCAGGCCGGGCTGTTCGATGTCTCGCACATGGGGCAGATCCGCCTGACCGGCGCCAATGCGGCCAAGGCCCTGGAAACCCTGGTGCCGGTGGACATCATCGACCTGCCGGTGGGCATGCAGCGCTACGCCATGTTCACCAACGAGCAAGGCGGCATCCTCGACGACCTGATGGTCGCCAACCTGGGCAACGACGAACTGTTCCTGGTGGTCAATGCGGCCTGCAAGGACCAGGACCTGGCTCATCTGCGCCAGCATCTGGGCGATCAGTGCCAGATCGAGCCGCTGTTCGAGGAACGCGCCCTACTCGCCCTGCAAGGCCCGGCAGCGGTGACCGTGCTCGCCCGCCTGGCGCCGCAGGTGGCGCAGATGACCTTTATGCAGTTCACCCGCGTGTCCCTGCTGGGGGTCGAGTGTTTTGTCAGTCGCTCGGGCTACACCGGCGAAGACGGTTTCGAGATCTCCGTGCCCGCCGCCAATGCCCAGACCCTAGCCCGCGCCCTGCTGGCCGAACCGGAAGTGGCCGCCATAGGCCTCGGCGCGCGTGACTCGCTGCGCCTGGAAGCCGGCCTGTGCCTGTATGGCCATGACATGAACAGCGCCACCACCCCGATCGAAGCCAGCCTGCTGTGGGCCATCTCCAAGCCACGCCGTGCCGATGGCGCGCGTGCCGGTGGATTCCCCGGAGCCGAAACGATCTTCGCCCAGCAACAAAACGGTGTCAGCCGCAAACGTGTCGGCCTGCTACCCCAGGAACGCACTCCGGTGCGTGAGGGCGCAGAAATCGTCAACGCCGCCGGCGAAATCATCGGCAGCGTCTGCAGCGGTGGTTTCGGCCCTTCCCTCGGCGGTCCATTGGCGATGGGCTACCTGGACAGCGCCTACCTGGCACTCGATACCCAGGTCTGGGCGATCGTACGCGGCAAACAGGTGCCATTGCTTGTAAGCAAAATGCCATTCGTTCCACAACGCTACTATCGTGGTTGATAGACTGTTCCGATAAGTAACGCAGTTGCGTAACAGTGCACTAATCTGTAACGCAACTGCCATAAAACAGTGCAGTTTTTTGACTCTAAGCTTCGATTTTGAACTTACCTTATAACAATCGAAAACAATTGAACGAGCCTATCGAATAAGCCCCATGGGCAAGCCCAAAAACCGCCACAGGCCTAGCTATACAAGGCTTGCAGGGGGGCTTGTTTTTTCTGCCGTAGTTGGCGTAGAGTTTGTCCACTGTGTTTGCATGGGTCGCTTGGAATCGTGACCTGGGCAGTAGCCAACAAGTTTGCTACACCCGTTCTACGTCTTCTTCTTTCCTGCAACCAGCCCCAGTACTCTTTCATGAGAAAGAGGCTGTCATCAATTTTTTGCGTCAAAGGAAATAAGAAATGTCCCAACGTCAGAGCGGCACCGTCAAGTGGTTTAACGACGAAAAAGGTTTTGGTTTTATCACTCCAGAAAGCGGCCCGGATCTGTTCGTGCATTTCCGTGCCATCCAGGGCAACGGTTTCAAGAGCCTGAAAGAAGGCCAGAAAGTGACCTTCGTTGCGGTGCAGGGCCAAAAAGGCATGCAGGCTGACGAAGTTCAAGCAGAAGGCTAATCTTCTGTAACGAAAAAGCCCCTGATGCTGACATCAGGGGCTTTTTTGTGCGCGCAAACCCGTAAAATGGCTTCTTTTTTCAATCGAGAGCCACTCCATGTCGAAACGCCTGCTAAGCCCCCAGGGTGAATTCCCCGTCGCCGGCCTGGGGCGTCGCCTGGCAGCGATGTTCTACGATTTCCTGTTGTGCACTGCCCTGATGATCGTCACCGGCGGCCTCTACAAGATGATGCAGATGGCAATCATCGGCGAGGAGCGGATGCGTGCGTTGACCGATGCCGGCGCACTGGATGGCGACCCCTTGCTCTCCACCGTATTGCTGTTTGTGCTGTTCGGTTTTTTTGCCAAGTTCTGGACCTACTCCGGCCAAACCCTGGGCATGCAGGTGTGGTGCATCCGCGTGCAGAACGCCGACGGTTCGGCCATCAGCCTGTGGCAGGCCTTGCTGCGCTTCGTGGTATCGATTGCGTCACTGCTGTGCGCCGGCCTGGGCTTCTTCTGGACACTGTTCGACAAACAGCAACGCAGCTGGCACGACATGTACTCCAATAGCCAGTTGGTTCGAGTCCCGAAGAAAACCAAGTAATTTCAGCAGACAGAAATCACTGTGGGAGCGAGATTGCTCGCGATGGTCGCCAACGATGACGCGCACTGCCTGATGCACCGCGCCGTACTTGCGATCATCGCTGGCAAGCCAGCTCCCACAGGTCCCTGCATACACCAGACCCTGAGCAAGCTCGCTCCCACAGGTTTTGTGTGACTAGCTGACAGACCTCAGGCGTTGCCGGCGAGCTTCATCCGCGCAGCCGCCGTGAAGTCGAGCATGCGCTTCAACGGGCGAATCGCCTGTGGGATCAGCGCCGGCTCGACGAAGATCTCCCCCGAACCCTCACGCAGGCACTGTAGCGTGCGCTCCAGGGTGTTCATCGCCATCCAGGGGCAATGCGCGCAACTGCGGCAGGCCGCGCCGTTGCCGGCCGTAGGGGCTTCGATAAACACCTTGTCCGGGCACAGCTGCTGCATCTTGTAGAAAATCCCGCGATCGGTGGCCACGATCAGCGTCTTGTGCGGCAGGCTCTGTGCTGCTGCGATCAACTGGCTGGTGGAACCCACCGCGTCGGCCAACTCGATCACCGCCGTCGGCGATTCCGGGTGCACCAGGATCGCAGCGTCCGGGTACAGCGCCTTCATGTCTTCGAGCTGCTTGGCCTTGAACTCTTCATGGACGATGCAGGCACCGTCCCAGAGCAGCATGTCGGCGCCGGTCTTGCGCTGGATGTAGGTACCCAAGTGCTTGTCCGGGCCCCAGATGATCGTCTCGCCGTTGTCCATCAGGCTTTCGACGATCTCCAGTGCACAACTGGAGGTCACCACCCAGTCCGCCCGCGCCTTGACCGCCGCCGAGGTGTTGGCATACACCACCACGGTGCGCTCCGGGTGCTGGTCGCAGAACGCCGAAAACTCGTCGACCGGGCAACCCAGGTCCAGCGAGCAGGTCGCTTCCAGGGTCGGCATCAGCACGCGTTTTTCCGGGTTGAGGATCTTCGCGGTCTCCCCCATGAACTTCACGCCGGCTACCACCACGGTCTTGGCCGGGTGCGCATTGCCGAACCGGGCCATTTCCAGGGAATCGGAAACACAGCCGCCGGTTTCTTCGGCCAACGCCTGAATGATCGGGTCGCAATAGAAGTGAGCAACCAGCACCGCGTCCTGAGCCTTGAGCTCGGCGGCGATGGCGGCGCGGTAATGGGCCTCCTCTGCGGCGGTCAGCGGCTTGGGCTGCTTGGCGTCGAGGTGGGCTTGAACCAGAAGGCGTTCGGAAATTTGCGTCATGATCGCAAGACCTGCGGGCGCTTTCGCGCGAAAGTCGAGTATACACCCGGCTCCGGACCGATCAGGGTACCGCCGGGAGAGTGAGTATTCATCAGGCACGGACAGCGTTGAAGCTGCGCAAGGCTACAGAATATCCCCGAGATGCAAAAGATCATTCTGCAGCCAGGCGCGCGGTGCAAGCATTGCGATTGCCCGAGACAGGAATCGCAGGCAAAAAAAAACCCGGAAATCCTCACTTGCGTGGGCCTTCCGGATTTTCTAAACCGCCAAATATGGTGGGTCGTGTGGGATTCGAACCTACGACCAATTGGTTAAAAGCCAACTGCTCTACCAACTGAGCTAACGACCCGCTTCGTTGTGGTGCGTATAATACTGATTTTTAAGGACTATTCAACACCTAAGTGAAAATAAATCAAAAATAGTTGGTTGGGTCGCTGATTCCGGCTGCTGCGAAGCCTTCAGCACGCAGGCGGCAGCTGTCGCACTTGGCGCAGGCACGGCCCTGATCGTCCGCCTGATAGCAGGAAACGGTCAGCGCATAGTCGACCCCCAGCTTGACGCCTGCCTCGACGATTTGCGCCTTGCTGAGGTTTTGCAGCGGAGCCTGGATGCGGAAGCCATTGCCCTCGACCCCGGCCTTGGTCGCCAGGTTGGCCATGCGCTCGAAAGCCTCGACGAACTCCGGACGGCAATCCGGGTAACCCGAATAGTCCACGGCGTTGACCCCAATGAAGATGTCCCGCGCGCCCAGCACTTCGGCCCAGCCCAGGGCCAGGGACAGGAACACCGTGTTGCGAGCCGGCACATACGTCACGGGGATGCCTTCACCCGGGGTTTCAGGCACGTCGATGCTGCTGTCGGTCAGGGCCGAGCCGCCGATGCCGTTCAGGTTCAGGCCGATCACTTTGTGCTCGACCACACCCAGGTCCCGGGCCACCCGCGCAGCGGCGTGCAATTCGGCCTGGGAGCGCTGGCCGTAGTCAAAACTCATGGTATAGCAGCTGTAGCCTTCGGCACGGGCCATGGCCACCACGGTCGCCGAGTCCAAGCCTCCGGACAGCAGGATGACCGCACGCTTTTCTACAGTATTCAGTTGTTCAGTCATGTCAGCGCCCCGGCTCGTCGTTCCAAAGATATTTGTGCAGTTGCAATTGCAAGCGCACTGGCAGGTTGTCGGCAACTACCCAGTCCGCCAGGTCACGCGCATTGAGATCGTGATGGCTCGGTGAGAACAGGACTTCACCAGCCCGCCGGTCAAGACCGTACTGGATCAGCTTGGAGACAGCCCAGTCGTAGTCCTCGCGGGAACAGATCACGAACTTGACCTGGTCGTTGGACGTCAGCAGCTCGATATTCTCGTAGCGGTTACGGTGTGCTTCCTTCGAGCCCGGGGTCTTCAGGTCGACCACGCGGCTGACCCGCGAATCTACCGCCGAGATGTCGATGGAACCACTGGTTTCCAGCGACACTTCGTAACCGGCGTCACACAACTGCTTGAGTAGAGGGATGGCGTTAGGTTGGGCCAGCGGCTCGCCGCCGGTCACACAGACATAACGCGGGCGGAAACCGGCCACCTGCTCGAGGATCTCGTCGAGTGGTCGCACTGTTCCGCCGGTAAAGGCGTAGGCACTGTCGCAGTACTGGCAACGCAACGGACAACCGGTCAGGCGCACAAAAACAGTGGGCAGCCCGGCAGTGCGCGTTTCACCCTGCAACGAGTAAAAAACTTCGGTAATTCTCAATGTATCTTGCATAGTCGCCACGGGCGTAACAGCTAAACAGGCTGTCCGCCTCCGTCAGGCACTTGATGGAACCCCGCCAACGCGCAGATCCCAAAAAGCGGTGTTGCTAAAAAGGGCGTGAATTCTAACGAAAAAACCCGCGACAAGCGCGGGTTTCTTGAAACACGGGTCAAACTGCCTTACATGCGCTGCAGATCACGCTGGGCCAGCTGCGCGGCGGAGGTGCCAGGATACTGGCTGACCACCTGCTGCAAAATGCCCTTGACCTTGTCGGCGTGCCCCAGGCGACGCTCGACATCGGCCAGCTTGTACAGCGAGTCCGGCACCTTGTTGTGCTTGGGATACAGCTGCGAAACCTTGGCGAAAGCCTGGCCGGCGCCTTGCAGATCACCTTTGGCCAGGTTCACTTCACCCAGCCAGTATTGGGCATTGCCCGCGTACTGACTGTTCGGGTATTTGCGCAGGAACGCGGCAAAAGCCAGGCTGGCCTTGTCGAAGTCCTTGGCTTTGATCAGGTCGAAGGCAGCATCGTAGTAGAGCTTTTCCTTCGCCGGATCACCCGGTTCGCTGCTGGCGGCAGGGGCTTGCGCCGCAGCGCCCGCACCTGCAGCAGCACCGGCGGCGCTATTGCCACCGGCTGGAGAATTTTCAGGAGCCGCAGCGGGTGCACCGCCCGATCCTATGCGCCGGTCAAGATCCTGGTATCGCTCCAGGGATTCTTGCTTCATGCGCGAAACATCATTTTGCAAAACTTCAATCACGCCTTGTTGGCGCGCGATCTGTTCCTGCATCTGTTGCAGTTGGTTGAACAGCTCGCCCTGTGCCGAGACAGGGGCCGAAACCCCTCCCCCGGCATAGGCGCCGTTCGTACCGTAACCCGCAGGCGGATAACTGCTCCCGCTATTGTTATAACCGGAATCGTTATCGACCACAGGAACCGCAGCCCACGCCAGCAATGGCGCGAGGCTGAGAGCCAGGACAGTTACAGCACGACGGCACGTTCGCATGACGAATTACTTACGCAGTTCGACGCGACGGTTTTGAGCCCAGGACTGCTCGTCGTTGCCGGTAGCAACTGGACGCTCTTCGCCGTACGAAACCAATTCCAGCTGAGCTGGTGAAACACCTGGCAGTACCACCTAGCTCTGAACGGCTTTCGCACGACGCTCGCCCAGTGCCATGTT
>NZ_JBIUWJ010000058.1:0-14274 GCF_044743405.1 Pseudomonas sp. NPDC087626 | reverse complement strand
CGCACTGGGCCAGGGAGGGCCCATTGCGGCGGCCCCCCAAATCAATGTCGGAGTACGGGCATGCCGAGCCTAAGCGAGGCACCGAGTGGTGGGGTTGAGCGTTTTGCTTACTTTTGCGCTCCTCAAAAGTGAGCCGCTGTAAGAGCGGAGCCATAGGTGGCCATTACCGCAGAAATGGATATGTACTCGGTCTAATCCAACACCCCAGAGGCCCACAGGTGCAACGTCGCACCACAGTCGTGTAGATGCCTATGCCTATGTTGGGACAGCAAACAACCCGCTATAGTCGGCGCAGCCCCCCCCATACACAGGAGATGCCCGGCATGGATCAATCACGTAAAGCGCTGTTCGACGGTATCGCCCAGGCGCTGGGTCATCGTTTTGACGGTGAAATGCGCATTGGCGGCAACTACGTGCCGGTGGTGCAAAATGGCGATGAGGTGTACATCAGCGGGCAGATCCCGCGCATCGACAATACGGTGATGGTGGTGGGCCGCGTGGGCGCAGAGGTGTCGCTGGAGCAAGGCCGGTTGGCCGCGAAGATTTGCACGATGCGCGCCCTGGCCATCCTCACGCAGCAACTGGGGGAGCTGGAGCGGATCGACAAGATCCTGCGCATCAATGTCTACGTGCGCAGCGCCGAAGACTTCACCCAGCAAAGTGAAGTGGCGGACGGCGCCTCAGAGGTGCTGTACGGGATTTTCGCCGACGCTGGCGTGCATACCCGCACCTCGGTGGGGGTGTACCAGCTCCCCAAGGGCGCCGCGGTCGAAGTCGACATGATCGTCGCACTCAAACCGCTCGCGGCGCCGCTGGATGAAGACTCGATCAGCGATTGACACCCTCAGGGGCAGCAGGTCGCGCCAGCCGACTGGGCGACCTGGGGCAGGCGCGAGCCGAAGTACAGCGCCGCGCTGATTCCCACGGCGCCCATCACGGCACAGAAAATCACGCAGATCCATGGGCTCCACGGCATCAGGCCGATCAGCAACAGCGGTGTGATGCTGGCCCAGATCGCGTAGGCAATGTTATAGGTGAAGGAAATCCCCGAGACGCGAATCCGTGCCGGGAATAGATTGACCATCACCGACGGCACCGCGCCCACCACCCCACAACCGAGACCGGCAATCGCATAGGCCAGGCCGATCCACTGCGCTGCGCCAATCAGGCTGCTGTAGAGCACGCCGATGCCCAGCGGCAACAGCAGGCTATAGAGCATCACCGTACGCCAGGCGCCGATCCGGTCGACGATCAACCCGGCGATCACGCAGCCGATGTTCAGGAACACGATGCCCAGGCTACTCAGCGCAAAGGTGTGGCTGGCGGTCATGCCGAAGGTTTTCTGCATCATGGTCGGGGTGATGACCACGAAGGTCACCACGGCCGAGGTCAGTACGCAGGTAAGGATCACCGCCGGCAACATCGCCAGGCGGTGCTCACGCAGCACCGTGCGCAACGGCAGTTCGACGTGCAGCTCACGACTGGCCTGCATCGCCATGAACACTGGAGTCTCGTTGAGCCAGCGGCGTAACCACACGCCAAGCACGCCGAACACCCCGCCCAGCAGGAACGGATAACGCCAGGCGTAATCGAGGATTTCCGCCGGGGTAAAGGCCTGTGCCAGCAAGGTCGCGGTCAAGGCGCCGATCAGGTAACCAAACGTCAGCCCTGCCTGCAGGAATCCCAGGGCGTAACCGCGGTGACCGGCAGGAGCATGCTCGGCGACAAACACCCAGGCACTCGGCACTTCCCCACCGACCGCGGCGCCCTGGAACACCCGCAGCACCAGCAGCAGCAAGGGGGCGAAGTAACCGATCTGGGCGTAGGTCGGCATGATCCCGATCAGCAGGCACGGCAGCGCCATCATCAGGATGCTCAAGCTGAAGACCTTCTTGCGCCCCAACCGGTCGGCAAAGTGCGCCATCAGGATGCCACCCAGCGGCCGCGCCAGGTACCCGGTGACAAAAATCCCGAAACTCTGCAGCAGGCGCAGCCATTCGGGCATTTCCGGCGGGAAGAACAGTTGGCTGAGGGTCAGGGCGAAAAACACGAAAATGATGAAATCGTAGATTTCCAGCGCCCCGCCCAGTGCCGCCAAGCCCAGGGTCTTGTAGTCAGACCGGGAGAATGGCGCAGGTCGAGTGTCGGCAATGGCAGTCATAAACAGGCTCGAAATTAGGCAAAAAATCGCGGCGCCCATGGTCTACGCAAATGCGCTCCCGGACAACCCGTTACACCTTAGTCGCAAGCGCATAAAACACCACTGGCGCAATGATTTCGATAGTGCTGTAAGTCATGGCTTACAGTAAAAATCGTCACTGTCCCCTGTCAGGCCTGACAGTAGACGATCTGTGTCATTTGCGAGACGCTTGAGCAACACTCAAGCGTTGCAGGGCTGACAGGATGCCCCGTCTACGGCTGTCGCAAGCTTGATCCAGGCAGGGATGTCTATGAGCCCTCAGGTCAATGCCCAGTCTTTGGCGAACGGATGCATCTACCCTTTCGAGGGGCTCAGCCCCAAGCAGGGCTACCCGTCCATGGCCGACTTCATTGTGGAGTCCGGCCATGGCGCAAAAAACCGCGGCGTCATGGCCCTGCGTAACTATCAGCGGATTACCCGAATGTGCCGGGTCTCCGGACAGTTGGTCCACGCCCCGCAGTTGCACAGCGTCCAGTTAGCGGTGGGCATTCACGTCTATGACCCCTACTTCTGTGGACGACTGCGCCACTCCTGCGACCCCAATGTCTTCCTCGACATGAGCGAACTCTGGCTATGGGCGCTACAGGACATTACGCCAGGCACACCACTGTGCATGGACTATGTCAGCACCGAAGCCAGCGTGTTGCGCCAGTTTGCCTGTAAATGCGGCTCGCCCCGGTGCCGTGGCTGGATCACCGGTTACGATGAACAGCCCAGCGCCGAGGGGCGGCTTTTCCTGCAGCAATGGCATCGCCATAGCCTTTGCTGAACGCCTACCTGGGAAGTGCTAGATGGCACCCACCGGACGCAAGCGATACTGCGGCGGCAGTTGCTCGAAACCACTGATGGTGGCGTTCAGGCTCTTCCAGCGGCCATCCTTGATGCCATAGATGCAGCCGTGGATCGACAGGCTTTGCCCGCGATGCCAGGCATTTTGCACGATGCTGGTATGGCCCACGTTGGCCACTTGCTGGATCACGTTCAGTTCGCAGAGACGGTCGACCCGCTCTTCTTCAGTCGGCAATTGGGCCAACGCTTCGCGGTGCTCGTAGTAGAGGTCGCGGATCGAGCGCAGCCAACCGTCGATCAGCCCCAACTGACGGTCCTGCATGGACGCCCGCACCCCGCCACAGCCGTAATGGCCGGTGACCAGGATGTGTTTGACCTTGAGCACGTCGACCGCGTACTGGATCACCGACAGGCAGTTGAGGTCGGTGTGCAGCACTACGTTGGCCACATTACGGTGCACGAACAGGTCGCCGGGCAGCATGCCGACGATCTCGTTGGCCGGCACGCGCGCGTCGGAGCAGCCGATCCACAGGTATTCAGGCGTCTGCTGGCGGGCCAGTTTGGCGAAGAAGTCAGGATCTTCCTGCTTGATCGCATCAGCCCAGCGCTCGTTGTTATCAATCAGATCTTGTAATTCGTTCATGTTCTGAAGCCTCAAGAATGATGCGCTGGTTTGACACCCCAGCATGCGCCGGGGTCACGCCGTTATTAGGGCAAATGGCTTGGAATCTTCAAGGGTAGCGCCTGTCCACCCTATAAGCCCCACATTATGAGGATTTGCCATGACTGATTCACGACGTCCGTATGGCTCGGTACAGCCCGAGCCCATCGACGACAACGAAGACCGCATGGGCTCGATGCGTGAACTGGACTTCGACGAGGAGCCCTCCAGCGCCATTATTCGCGATGAATTGCCCGAACACCTGCGCAAACCGCCCGTGCCGCGCCAACCTGCAGCCGAAGCGGGGATGCACGAGACTTCGGCCGATGACGACGAATCCACCGATGATGACCTGACCCCAGGCAACCTGATTCGTGAAGACGGCGCACGGGACGCCCAGGACGTCGGCGAGGGTGATCAGGCCGACTGGGACTTGAGCATTGTCGATGAAGACGAGATTGGCGGCGGCAATGGCCTGGATGAGGCGGAGCTGGCGCGGCGCGATCCGGTCGACGGCAATCGTTAACACGCTTGCGCGGGCGAGCATCAGGCTTGCCCGCAAAGGTCGAACGGCTCAGTCGACCAGGGTACAGGCCATGACCACGGCGTCTTCACGCCCACCGACTGCAGGGTAGTAGTCGCGGCGTCGCCCCACTTCGTTAAAACCATAACGTTCATACAGTCGGAAGGCCGCGCGGTTGCTGTCGCGCACTTCGAGGAAGCACTCACGTGCTTGCGCCTTGTAGGCAATCGACATCAGGTGTTCGAGCAAGGTCAGCCCCAGGCCGCGCCCCTGGTTTTCCGGCTTGACCGTGATATTGAGCAGGTGCGCTTCATCGAGGATGATCTGCACCACCCCGTGGCCCACCTGTTGCTGCCCCTCGAACATCAGCCAGATCTGGTACTTGCCCAGGCCATCGAGAAAGATCCCGCGGGTCCAGGGATGGCTGAACGCCGCGTATTCGATCTTCAGTACTGCGTCCAGGTCGGCTTCGGTCATCGGGCGGAACGATACAGCGTCACTCATTTGATTCTTTCCAGCGCGCCATCAGCCGACGCATGGCTTGCCAGACATCAGCCTTACGCTGTGGCTCTTCCATTAATAATTCCAGGCCAGGCAGCGCCCAGACCGACCCCAGGCCTTCGACCTGAAGTTCGCGATTGTACGCTTGCGCATCCGCCTCGCCGGCAAACCGCACAGCCGGCAGCCCCACCAGCCACAGACAGACACAGGGTTGATCTTCCAGGCGCGCCGAGACAAAGCCCTGGACGAAATCGCGCGCCGCTTCCGGCCCCTGATCCATGGTGCCCCGCGCCAATAGCGGCCAGCGCACCGGCTCGCCGACGATTTGCGGGCTGTCCGGCAGGCCGGCGGCGCGCAACATGTCCTTGAGCAGCAGGTAGGCCGGGTCGCGCGTCTGGAACGTGTCGCCTGTGGGTAACTCCACCAGCAGCAGGCAACGGCCCGCGCGCAACAATTGCAGGGCAAACCGCGGTGGCGGCACGACCGGGGCCTTGACCACGGCGGGGGCGGCTTCTTCCTCGACCTTGGCATTGGTCCGGGTACTGGCCAGCGATGGGCGCGGCACTTCGATCCGCGGGCGCGCGGCGGGGGCGGTTACCGGCTCGACCGCGACGGCGACCTTGGCCGCTGGCACAGGCGCAACGCCCGGCACTGGCGGCTCGGCGACCAACGGCTCAACCAGCTCCAGCAGCTCGGGCCGCGAAGGGGCGGCAAAGGGCAATTCGGTGCGCGGCAGCCAGTTGACCACCTGCATGGCAGTCAAATAAGCGCGGCGACGGGACTCGATTAGCAAAGGTCGGCCACTTGTGGATAACTTAAAGTGCAGGGATTCTACCGCCCTTCGCCGAAGATCGCCCGCAGTAGAGCAGAGAAAAACGACAGTCCGTCCCGTCGATCTGCCGAGGGGGATTCCCATAGCCTGCGATGCAGTACAATCGCTGCTTTTAATCGCCAACCAGCCGGCCAATCCAATGATCGAACCCAAGCGCGTCTTGCGCGCCCTCGCCGAACACTGGGCACTCCTGGAGCCACTGTGTGAGCATTTCGACCAAGGCACCCTGAGCCTCAACGAACTGCGCACGCAACTGGCCGCCCAGCAACTGGACAGCACGCCACAGGACATCACCAGCCTGCTGGACGTGTGGATCCGCCTCGACATTCTGGTTCCGGTGGCAAAAAGCCCGAACCGCTTTGAACTGAACGCGCAGATCCACGACTTCCTGGCTTACCTGCGCCGCGAGCACCGCTTGGGCCTGTGCCTGGAAATCGAAGCCTACCTGCGGCACCTGGAGCGGCTGGCCGGCTACATCCAAGACGCATTCGACATTCGTGATGGCAACGACCTGGCGCGCCAGTTGCGCTTGCTCGACATGCGCGTACGCGACGTGTTGAAAAAACTCGCCAACGACGAACAGGCCCTGGTGGCCGTAGCCGAGCGGGCCAAGACCAGCGACCGGCAGATTCCATTGCGCCAGCGTTATGCCGAAGTCCTGGCGACCTGGGACGAGTATGTCGAGCCGATGATCCAGTTGGTCAACGCCGACGGCGCCTTCGAACAAGGCGTGCGCAAGGTCGAGAACGTCCTGCTGAAGATGCTCACCGAGCAGCAGCGCCTGGGCCATCTGGTCGACGACGACATGCTCCTGCGGACCCACGCGCGCATCCTCGAAATGCAGACCAGCGCCCAACTGACCCTGCGCCACGCCCGCGAGTTGTTGCTGCCGCTGCGCGAAGAAGCCCGCCGGCACAACGCCGTGACCCGTGGCGCGGCACTGGCCCTGTCGATGATCCGGCGCAAGGGCATCGATGCGGTGCCACAAGCGGCGATGCCGATGTTCACTCGCCCGCAAAGCACCTTCCTTGGCAGTGCCAGCCAGGTTGAAGCCTATGTCTACGCCCTGGCACGTTTCGAGCCAAAGCCTGCGCGTTTCCCCAAGGCCCACAAAGTCCAGACCGGCGAAGCCCCGCGTGCGCCACGCACGGTTCGGGAAATGCTCGAGCGTTGCGAAGACGCCCTGCCGATGCCAGACCTGATGACCTGGCTGCTGGAGCAGGAACCGGATGGCGCGACCGACGAGCTGCTGTATTGGTTCTCGCGCCTGTCGCGGGAAAAACGCTTCAAGCGCGAGCGCCTGGAACGCCGCGATTACCACACTCACGAGCATCAGGTCAGCCTGCGCTCCTTCGCCCTGCTCTCGGCCGGCACCGATGCCAGCGAGAATTCTGCGAGCATTCCCCATGCATCTTGATCTATCCGAACTGTCTCAGCTGGCGCCGATCTTTCGCGAGCTGTTCAAGGGTTATCACGTCAGCCGTCGCGATCCTGAGCTGTACGCACAGTTGTCGAACTTTCAGGACCAGTACCGCACCTTGTTCCGCGCCCTGGGATTTGAACTGGTGTGCGATACCCGGGGCTTCTACTACTTCGTTCCGGACCTCGCCGCAGCGGCCGTGAACAAGACTGCCCAGCGCCTGGCGTTGTTCACCTTCATTCTGGTCGAACACCTGGCCGACCAGGGCCGCGACCCGATCGCCGTGCTCGACGGCGGTAGCCTGGGCCGCGATGAACTGCCGTCGTTGCTGGAAAAATACCGCGACCTGTTCATCCAGGCTGAAGTGCAGACCGTGGAAGAGCTCGAAGAAAAGATCATGCGGCGCATGACCCAGCTCGGTTTTGCTGGGGAAGAGAACGGCATCTACCGCTTCCTGCCACCGATGCACCGCTTCCTCGACGTCTGCCTGTCGGTGCAACAGGACCGCGACCTGGCCGCCAGCCTGCACAGTGTGCTGCCACTGCCGGCGCCGGTGCTGATTGACGACGACAGCGACGAAAAACTGCTGCAGACCGATGACCCGCTGGACCTCAGCGACTTCGCCGAAGACAGTGAAGAAGACGCCTTGGCCCGCGCCATTGCCGAAGAACAGGAGCTCGACGCATGAGCAAGGAACGCTACGGCATTCGCCGCTTTGCCCTTCTGAATACCGCGGGTTACAGCCTCGGCCTGTTCCCGCTGGAAGAACCGCTGTCGGTCTACGGGGCGAACAACCTGGGCAAGTCCGCCTCGATCAACGCCCTGCAGTTCCCGATCCTGGCACGCATGTCGGACATGAGCTTCGGCAAGTACAGCCTGGAGCAATCGCGGCGCTTCTACTTTGCCTCCGACACCAGCTACATCCTGGTGGAAGTTTCGCTGCCACACGGTCCACACGTGATCGGCGTGGTTGGGCGTGGCCCCGGCGGTGGTTTTGGCCACCAGTTCTTCGCCTATGCCGGCAAGCTGGACCTGGCCCATTACCAGAAAAACGACACGTGCCTGCGCCAGAAAGAGTTGTTCAGCAACCTCGAACGCGAAGGCCTCAAGGCTTACGAGCTCAAGCCGGATGAACTGCGGCGCCTGCTGGTGGGCGGCCACACGTCGATCCCGCTGGACCTGACCCTGATTCCGCTGCGCTCCACCAGTGAGCAGAGCCTGAAGACCTTCCGTGCGCTGTTCATCAACCTGCTGCACATGCGGGAAATCACCGCGGCCAAGCTCAAGCAACTGTTCCTCGATGCCTTCGAACACAGCCTGCGTTCCGGCAGCGTCGATTACATCGCCGCGTGCGAAGAAGCCTTCCGCGATGTGCGCCGCATGGAGCAGGACTACAACTCGCTGGTCACCGCCGGCCCCTTGGTCGAAGCCCTATCGGCAGGCGTGACCCAGCGCAATATTCTGCGCGGCAAGTTGCACCGCATCTCGCCGCTGCTCGATTCCCTGCTGGGCACCTGGTCGGACTACGCCAGTGCGCGCAAGGAAGAATTGACGATCCAGGCCGAGCACTACCGCAACGAGCAGGACGCCCTGCAAAACGATCAACGCGGCGGCACCCAGGAGCTGATGCGCCTGGAACGCGAAATCACCGGCATCCAGCGCTGGCTCGGCGAGTTGTCGGTGCTCAAGCATCGCTTCGCGTTGGTCGAAGACGTCAAAGTCCTGGAGCAACAACTGCTGGCCGCCAAGGATGCGCACGATGAACTGGCCGGCGCGCTGGCCCAGTCCCGGCAGTTCAGTGCCGAAGACCTGGAAGAGCGCCTGCGGGATCTGGAAAAGCGCCTGAAGTCGGTCAAGCAGCAACTCGATCACGCCGACAACAACAGCTACGCGCGCCTGCGCGAAGAGTTTTCGCAACAGGACGTCGAACGCCTGATGCGCCTGTTCAACAGCGCATTGTTCAGCCTGCCGCTGGGTGAGCATGGCATTACGCTGGACGAGGACGGCCAGTGGGTCAAATCCCTGGAGCTGATCCTCGACGGCTTCAAGGGTGAGCGTTTCGAAGTACCGGGGCTGTCGATCGACATTTCCCACATCGAACCGCCCGCCCTGCAAGCCCTGGCTGACCGTGCCGCGTTGCGCGACCAGAAAGAACGCTTGGACAAAGAACTCAAGCAACTGAAAACCCAGCAAGCCGTCGCCGCGGACCGCGCTGCCAGCAAGACCCAGACTGAAGCGCTGTACCAGCAGGTGCTGGACGCGCAAAAAGCCCTCGAGGACTTCCGCCGCGCGCAAACCCTGAGCGCCGAAGAAGGTGACAAGCTCGAGCAACTGGCGCAGATGGAAGCGGCCCAGGACGAATTGAAACGCTCCAGCGATGCCTTCACTGAGCGCGTCCAGCAACTGTCGGCCAAGCTGCAACTGGTCGGCCGGCAGATCGGCGACATGGAAGCCAAGCAACGCACCCTCGACGACGCCCTGCGCCGCCGTCAGCTGCTGCCGGCCGACCTGCCATTCGGCACGCCGTGCATGGACCCGATCGACGACTCCATGGACAACCTGTTGCCGCTGCTCAATGACTACCAGGACAGTTGGCAGGGCTTGCTGCGTGTCGACGGCCAGATCGACGCCTTGTACGCCCAGGTTCGCCTCAAGGGCGTGGCCAAGTTCGACAGCGAAGACGACATGGAGCGTCGCCTGCAACTGTTGATCAACGCTTACGCCCACCGTACCGACGAAGCCCTGACCCTGGGCAAGGCCCGGCGTGCGGCCGTCACCGACATCGCCCGGACTCTGCGCAATATTCGCAGCGATTACGACAGCCTCGAGCACCAGTTGGCGCTGTTCAACCGCGAGATCAACAAGCGCCAGGTGTCCAACCTGCAAAGCTTCCGCATTGTCCTGGCGCCGAACAAGGAAGCCCTCAAGCACATTGACCAGATCATCCACAGTGCCGGTCAGTATGAAGAAGGCGAAACCCTGTCGGTGTTCGACCTGAGCCAGAGTGCCGAGCAGGACAACAAGAACGAAGAGGCCAAGGAGTACCTGGCGCGTCTGGTGGCGGCGAACCACAACCAGCTCGGCCTCAAGGACCTGTTCGAGTTGGCGTTCGAGATCACCAAGGTCAACGGTCAGCCAGTGATCCACACTGACATCGATGGCGCCGCGTCCAACGGCACCACCATGACCATCAAGGCACTGACCAACATGTATTTGTTGCTGCACTTGATGGACCGCGACCAGGCCGGGCGTGTGCGCCTGCCGTACTACCTCGACGAAGCCGCGGACATCGACGAGAAGAACCAGGCCGCCCTGCTGGAAACCAGCCTGCAGTTGGGCTTTGTGCCGATCCTCGCCAGTGTCAAGCCACAGGTCTGCGCCAGTGTGGCGATTGACCTGGAAGGTGGCAGCGGGCCGAACGGTATCTACATCGACGAGGCAGACTGGAAGTACATCCGTCGGCATGACGAAGTGAAACCGGCGGTCAGCGTCGAGTCGACCGAAGCCGAGCTGGACGCCGTCTAAATGCTCTAGCGGTGGATAAACAAAAAAGGCCGCGATCCATTGGATCGCGGCCTTTTTTGTACAGCGGGTTTGACTTACTTGCCGAGGGAGATCTTCGGCGCCCACTCCAGCCACTCGTCTTCGAACTTGTCGAACAACGGGAAGGTCTGCTGCGGCCGCGCCGGGTTACCCATGCGCTCACCATCCGGAGTGGCAAAGGCAACGCCACCCTGGATCAGCGTTTCCAGGGATTCGGTGCGTACGGTCGCGCCCTTGAACAGACTGTAATCCAGGCCAAAACCGCTGGTATTCCAGAAGCGCGTGCCGCTGCGTACCAATGGCGCGTACTTCGGTTCGATGAGGATATGGATCAACACCCGATCCGCGGTCTGCCCCAGTTCGTAACCGGTGACCTTGCCCACGGTAATTTCCCGGTAAGTCACCGGCACCCCGGTTTTCAGCGAGCCACGGCGCGCGGCACTCAGCACCAGGCTCAGGCCTGCCTCTTGCGCGGTGGCTTCGGGTGGCTGTGGCAGGGCAACGAAGTTCTTTTGCGGGCCGAGGTTTTTCACCGCGGGCTGCACTTCGATGTACTGCCCGGTCACCAGGGTTTCCAGGTTGGAGGTCTTGATCAGGCCTAACTGCGGCTTGACCACCCAGAACTGGCTGCCTACCCGGGCAATGCGTTCCGGCACTACGGTGATCCGCGCAGTGAGCAGCACCGATTGCAGGTCGTCGCTGAGGTCGACGTCTTCCACCTTGCCGACGTCCAGGCCTTTGTAGCGAATCGGCGTGCCATTGCGCAGTCCGTCGCCGCGGTCGAGCTTGAGGGTGACCACGGTGCCTTTCTCCGTCGCCTCGTCATGGCTGGTGAACAGGCGGAAGCGCGGAATACGCTTTTGCAGCGGCGCCTTGGCTTCCGGAGTCTCGAACGCAATACCGCCGGCCATCAGGCTTTGCAGGGACTCGCTCTTGACCTGGATCCCGCCGGTGAGACCACCGGTGAGGGTGATGCCGCTGGCATTCCAGAAACGCGTCGAAGCGTTGACCAGGCCTTCGTATTCCTTCTCGATGTGCACGCCGATGACCAATTGCTTCTTGGTCCGCGAGAACTGATAGCTCTGCACCGAACCGACCTTGACCTGCTTGTAGAGAATCGGGCTGCCGACCTCCAGCGAGCCGAGGTTCTCGGTGAACAGCACCAGGTGCAGGCCCGGGGAGCGCAGGTCCAATGGCGGCGCCTTCGGCCGTGCCTCGAACTCGCGTTTGGGTGGGCTGCCCTTGTCACCCGGACGCACGGCGATGTAGTTACCCTTGACCAGGGCTTCGAGCCCGGTGATACCGGCCAGGGAGATCGACGGCTTGACCACCCAGAACTGCGTGCCATCGACCAGGTAATCTTCAGCCAGCGGGTCGAGGGTCAGTTCGGCGGTGGCGCTGGACAGGTCGGAGTCGACCTTCAAGGCCTTGAGGTTGCCCACCTGAATGCCTTTGTACATGACCGGCGTACGACCGGCTTGCAGGCCTTCGAAGTCGCTGAGCTTGACCTTGACCCGGATGCCGGCCTGGGCCGCGTCGAAGTCTTCATACAGACGGAACGGCAGGCTCGGGTCGGTGGGCGGGCTGTCCTTGCGGTTCTCCGGCGTCGCAAAGGCAATACCGCCGGCCACGATGCTGGCCAGCGACTCGCTACGTACCTTCACACCCGACAGGTTGGCGTCGATGCTGATCCCGCTGGCATTCCAGAAGCGCGTGTGTTTGCGCACCAGGTTGGCGTAAGTGGGCTCGATAAAGACCTTGATCTCGACGGTGCTCTGGTCCTCGGACAGCAGGTAGCTCTTCACCTGACCGACCTGGATCTGCTTATAGAACACCGGGCTGCCACGGTTCAGCGAGCCCAGGCGTTCGGCCTTGATGGTCAGGTGCAGACCCGGCTTGGAGTCCGACAGGGGCGGCTCCTGGGCAAGGGCCTTGAACTTGCGGGTAGGTTCGCCCTCACCCGGACTGATCGCCACATAGTTACCCGAGACCAGGGTTTCCAGACCGGTGATACCCGCCAGGGTTACGCTGGGCTTGACCAGCCAGAAGCGCGTGCTGGTCTTGAGGTACTGCTCGACGTCCTTGTTCATCTCGACCGTGGCGATCACCCCACGGCTCTTGCCTTCATCATCGAGCGCCAGGCTTTTGACCTTGCCCACCGACATGCCTTTGTAGACCACTTCGGTCTTGTTGGCCTGAATGCCTTCACCGCTTTCGAAACGGACCTGGACCTGGATCCCGGTCTCGTTATAGGCACGCCAGCCCAACCACCCACCAATCACCAAGGCGATCAGGGGCAACACCCAGATGGCCGACCAGTTGGAAGCCGGTCGGGTTTTAGCTTTAGGCAAATCAGTCATGGTCGTCGTCCGACTCCGTGTTATCCCAAATCAGTCGGGGATCGAAAGTTACTGCAGCAAGCATTGTCAAAATCACCACACTGGCGAAGGCCACTGCACCGAGATTGGCCTCGATGGTGGCGAGCCGACCAAAGTTGACCACTGCCACCAGAATCGCGATGACAAAGATGTCGAGCATTGACCAGCGGCCAATGAACTCAATGAAGCGGTACATCAGGATGCGTTGCCGCGCGGATAAAGGCTGGCGGCGCTGCACCGAAAACAGCAGCAAGGCGATGCCGACAAGCTTGAAGGTCGGTACCAGGATACTGGCGACGAACACCACGGCCGCGATGGGGAGCATCCCATGCTGCACCAGGGTGATCACGCCGGACATGATCGTATCGCCCTCCCCCTGCCCCAAGGCGCTGACCGTCATGATGGGCAACAGATTGGCGGGGATATACAGAATCGCGGCGGTGATCAACAACGCCCAGGTGCGCACCAGGCTATTGGGCCGGCGGGCATGGACCATCGCGCCACAGCGCGTGCAGGTCTGCTCGTCGGTGTCGGGTTCCTGTTTGTTCAACTGATGGCACTCAGCACAGATCAGAATGCCTGCATCAATCGCCCGCATGAGCATCCTCCCCGGATAACGCTTCCCAGATCTGGTGCGGTGACATCACCACTTCAAGCCAGACTTGAACCAACAACAAGCTGATAAAACACCCCAGGCCCAAGCCAATGGTGATGGACGCCAGGTCAGCCAGTTTGACGATGGCCACCAGCACCCCCATCAAATAAACCTCGAGCATCCCCCAATCACGCAGGTGGTGATAAATGCGATACAGCAGCAGGCCGTAGCTGCGTCCGATGTCAAATCGAATGCTCAACAATACCAATAACTGACAGAGCAGCTTGAGCAGGGGGATCCCCATGCTGCACAGGAACACCACCACCGCCACGCCTTGCATGCCAGTATCGAACAGACCGACAACACCGCTCCAGACAGTGTCGTGTGACGTCTGTCCGAGTAGATTGAGTTCCATGATCGGTAAAAAGTTCGCAGGGACGAACAGCAGCAGCGCAGCGATCACCAGGGCGAGGCTACGCTCCACGACATTGTGCCGATGAGCGTAGAGCTCATAACCGCAACGCGGGCATAAGGCTTTCTCGTCATGAGCGAGGTGTGGCTTGCGCATCAGCAAGTCGCATTCATGACACGCCACCAAGTTGTCCAGCGGTAAATCTGACAGCCCGTAGGCGTCAACCGGATCTGGCATAGAGGGCTCTGATTGTGAAAATAAGGGCTCTATTCTAGTGTTCTGGCTGAGAAATAACTGTGCAATTTTGTGTCGATCCTGCAATGAAACTTTCTCGCGGACAAAAACAAAACCCCTACCTGCATACGCAGATAGGGGTTTCGGAATTTAATCTTGACGATGACCTACTCTCACATGGGGAAA
>NZ_JBIUWJ010000057.1:0-15060 GCF_044743405.1 Pseudomonas sp. NPDC087626 | reverse complement strand
ACCACCTGATCCCATCCCGAACTCAGCAGTGAAACGATGCATCGCCGATGGTAGTGTGGGGTTTCCCCATGTGAGAGTAGGTCATCGTCAAGATTGAATTCCGAAACCCCTGTCTGCATTGCAGACAGGGGTTTTGTCGTTTCAGGGGTAACCAAAGCCTCTGCAGGGCCCCATAGCTTGCTGCAGAGACAACAAAGCCAGCGGCTGAGCCCAGGCGCTGGCTTTGTTGGAATGACCCGCAGTTAGAACTGGTAGCTCACCGTGGCCGCCACGTTACGTTCCTCGCCCATGTAGCAGAAGCTCAGGCTGGCACAGGACGCAATGTAGGATTCGTCAGTCAGGTTGTTGGCATTCAGGCGCACATCGACCCCCTTCAGGCCCACCTTGCCCAGGTCGTAGCCGATCGAAGCATCAAACAGCGTGTACGCAGGCACCTTCATGGTGTTCTCGGCATCCGCCCAACTGTAGCCGACATATCGCACGCCACCGCCCAGGCGCAGGCCATCGAGTGCTGCGCTATCGAACAGGTAGTCCGCCCACAGCGAGGCCATATGGCGTGGTGCCTGAGTCGGCGAGTTGCCCTTGTTTTCGATCACATCGGTGTCGGTGCTCAGGGTGCTGATCATCGATTTGGAGTACTCGATGTCGGTAAAGGTGTAGCTGCCGAGCACTTTCAGGTTGTCGGTCACCTGGGTGTGTGCTTCCAGCTCCAGGCCCTGGGAGCGAACGGCCCCGACTGCACGATAGAAGTTTTCCTGGGGCAGCTTGGTCGCCAGGTTCTCCTGGTCAATGCGGAACAGCGATGCAGTGAATAGGTTGTCCGTCCCGGGTGGCTGGTACTTCAAGCCCACTTCCCATTGGGTGCCATCGGTCGGTGCCAAGGGGTTGCCCGCACTGTCTGCGTAGGAGTTCGGATTGAACGACTCGGAGTAGCTGATGTACGGCGCAATGCCGTTATCAAACAGATACAGCGCCCCGGCGCGTCCGGTCAGCTTGGTGCGTTTGTCGTTGACCTCGGTGCCTTCCGGGCGATTGAACTCGGCCAGGCGGTTCTCTTCCGAGGTTTCTACCCAGTCCTGACGCAGGCCCAGGGAGAACCGCCACTGGTCCATCTCGATCAGGTCCTGCAGGTAAACGCCGGTCTGCTCCAGGCGACGCAGGTAGCTCAATGGATCGTAGTAGGTGATCTCGGCGTTGCCGTACACCGGGTCGAAGGCGTTGATCGGTGCCACCGAACCACTGGTCCAGTCGACCACAGTCTTGCGCCGCTGGTAGTCAGCGCCCATCAATACCGTGTGCTTGCTGTCGCCGGTGAGGAACTCGGCCTGGAGCATGTTATCGACGATGAACGAATGCAGCTTTTCGTCGCCACCGGTGTAGTAGCGGTTCAGCTCATTGCTGGTGGGGGTGGTCCAGCCATACCCATAGATCTGGTCGAGTTTGACCTTGGAGTCCAGGTAACGGAAGTTCTGCCGCGCGGTGAAAACATCATTGAAGCGGTGTTCGAACTGGTAGCCGAAAGACTGCTGGTCGCGCTGGTAGCCATCGACTCCCGGTTCGCCTTCAAAGAAGTGCTCCGAGATGCGCTGACCATTGCGCTGATGCAGTGCGCCATCGGCCGGCATACCGCTGTGATAGCCGCCATCGGGGTCGTGCTGCAGGTAGGCCTGCAGGGTCAGTGAGGTGTCGTCGGTGAAGTCGATGCTCAAGGTCGGTGCCAGGGCGAAGCGCTTTTCCTTGTTATGGTCGAACTGCGTGTCGGATTTGTCGGCAAGGCCGGTCAGGCGATAGGCAATGCGCTTGTCGTCGTCTACAGGGCCGCTGAAGTCAAAACCCATACCTTGTTGGCCCTGCGTGCCGACCGTGGCTTGAACCTGATGATAGGCCTCGTATAGGGGCTTCTTGCTGGTGAGCGCCACCAGGCCGCCGGGCGAACTGCGCCCATAGAGCACCGAGGAAGGCCCCTTGAGGATGTCCACGCGCTCCAGGAAGTACGGATCGATCTGCATGCTGCTGTAAGTGCCGCTGTCCCCCATGGACTTCAAGCCATCGAGGTAGATGTTGTCCACCGAGCCATCGTTGAAGCCGCGCATGGCCACGTAGTCGTAGCGATGGGTGGCACCATAGGGGTTGGTCAGCACGCCCGGGGTGTAGCGCATGGTCTGGGATACGGTTTGCGCACCCTGGTCGTCCATTTGCTGGCGAGTGACCACCGACACACTTTGCGAGGTTTCCAGCAGGGCAGTGCTGGTCTTGGTGGCGACCTGACTGTGAGTGGCGTTGTAGCCTTCCATGCTGCCCAGTGCGTTACCCAGGGCAAACCCCTTGATGTCGGTGGTCGGCAGATTCAGTGCTGCGCCTTCGGCTTGCGGCCGCAGGACGTAACTGCTGCCGTCCTGGCTGACCGCCTGTAGGCCCGAACCGTTGAGCACGTGGCTCAAGGCCTGATCTGCCGAGTAGTCGCCCTGCACCCCAGGCGATTGCCGGCCCTGGGTGAGTTCGGGAGTGGTCGACAGGGTGATGCCGGCCTGGCGCGCGAACTGATTCAGCACCTCGCTCAAGGGGCCGGCGGCGATGTCATAGCTACGGCTGGCACTGGCCACACTGGCATCCGCGCCATGGGCGAGCAACGGCAGTGCGCTCACCCCCAGTGCGGTGGAGAACAGCGCGGCGCGGATGGCTTGGCGCAGCAAGCTGGCGGACGGTGAGTCTGGGGCGCAGGGGCAGGGCAGGGAACGGTGGGTGCGAACAGTCATCATGGGTTTCCGTGGGAGTCGCTCAAGGCAGATTGAAGTGCTTACTGTCTAAGCCGGACTACGCTGGAAAACCCGCCAAAAATCACACCTGGCGCTCCACGGTCACCCACCAGCGTGTGCGATAGCGCACCTGCACGGGGAGCGTCTGCGCCACGATGGCCAGCAGCTTGTCGGTATCCTCCAGGCGGAACACCCCAGACAGACGCAAGTCGGCGATCTGCGAGGCGCAGGCAAGATGCCCACGGCGGTAGCGGCTCACTTCCTTGAGGAAATCCGCCAGGCGCATGTTGCGCGTGACGATCAAGCCATCCACCCAGGCGCCGGGGTCCATCGCCAGAGGCGGGGCAGGTGCCGCCAGGGCAGGGGTGATCAGGTAGCTTTGCCCTGCCTGGACCCGCATCGGCGCGCCGTCCGCCGCCTGCGGTGCAAGCACTGCGACACTGCCACTGGTGACGCTGAGCCGGGTGCAGTCGCGCTCCTGGCGCACGATAAAACGTGCGGTGCTCGCCTCGAACAGACCGTGCTCGCTTTGCACCCGCAACGGCTGGCCCGGGGTCGGCGTCAGGCTGCTGCCGCAGGTCACCATGATTTCGCCACGTGCCAGCTTGATCAGGCGTTGCCCGGCGGTGAAATCCAGGTTGGCGGCGCTGTCGGTGTTCAGGCGCAGGCGAGTGCCGTCTGGCAACTGGAAGCCGCGGCGCTCGCCCGTGGCGGTGGCGAAATCGGCGTTCCACTGCAACCCGCCCATCTGCTCCCGACCGAGCCACGCGGCAGAGCCCAGCAACAGCGCGCCGCCAAGCAGCTTCAGGGCCTGGCGACGGTCCAGGCGTTGCGCACTCTGTTCCAGGGTGTGCAACGCGACCTGGGCACCCGGCACCGCCCGCAGGTTGGCGCTCAACTCTTGTTGCAGCGACTGCACCCGCTGCCAGGCCAGTTCGTGTTCCGGATGTGCCGTGCGCCACCGCTCACATTGCGCCTGGAGCTTGGGGTTGCTGGCGTTATTGCGCAGGCGCAGCAGCCAACTGATGGCCTGCTTGACCACCTGCTGGTGGGGTCCGCCGTGGGCGCGCAGATTACTCACCCGCCTGGCCCTCATAACGCAGCACGTAGCAGTGATAGAGCGCATCGGCGACGTACCGCTCCACCGACCGCAAGGACAACCCCATCTGCTCGGCGATCTGCTTATGGGGCAGTCCCTCGCACTGGGCCAACACAAACGCCTTGCGCACCTTCGGCTTGAGGCCTTCGAGCATCCGCGTTATGCGCTCCAGCAACTCGAGCACCAAGGCTCGCGCTTCGGCACTCGGCGCTTCGGCTTCGGGCAGGTGGGCGATGCTTTCCAGGTAGGCGCGCTCGATCTCCGCACGGCGCCAGTGATCGATCACCAGGCCACGGGCAATGGTCCGCAAGAAGGCGCGGGGGGCCTTGAGTTCGAGTCGCTCGGTCCGCTGCAACAGGCGCACGAACGTGTCCTGGGCCAGATCCGCCGCATCGGCGGCATTGCCCAGGCGGCTGCGCAGCCACGTATTGAGCCAACCATGGTGGTTGCTGTAGAGCACCTGTACCGCTGACTCAGGAGAGGGCATGAACGCGACAGCCTGGACGTCACAAATGATAATTAGTCGCATTGTCATCAAGGCCTGTGATTTTTGCAACTGCCGCCGCTTCACGCCCTCGATAAACCTCAATGAAAGTGCTCTAGCCCGCCATTCGCCGGTTTTTTGCAGAGATTGTCCCGGGTTCTGCACAAAAGCCTAAGTTTTCCCGGCTTGGTGCCGAAAGAGTGGGGGAGACATGCGTGCACCAAAGTAGAGCGGCCACAGAGCGGCCTATGGCGTCACATGGAATGTTGCACCCGGAACGCATCCCTACTCTTTTGCATGAGAAGTCCCCTGACATGAATCTCAAGTTCAGCCATAAAATCCTGTTGGCCGCTTCGGGCGTCGTGGTCCTGGCGTTCGCCTTGTTCACTTTGTATAACGACTACCTGCAGCGCAACACCATCCAGCAAAACCTCGACACCTCGGTCCAGCAAGCAGGGGCCCTGACCGCCAGCAGCGTGCAGAACTGGCTCAGTGGGCGGATCCTGGTCCTGGAGAACCTGGCGCAGAACGTCGCGCACCAGGGCGCCAACGCCGACTTCCCAGGCCTGGTCGACCAGCCGGCCTTCACCTCGAACTTCCAGTTCACCTACGTCGGCCAGGCAAACGGAGTGTTTACCCAGCGCCCTGACGCGAAAATGCCCGAGGGCTACGACCCGCGCCAGCGCCCCTGGTACAAGCAGGCGGTCGCGGCTGACCAAACCATGCTGACCCCGCCCTATATGGCTGCAGTCGGCGGGCTGGTGGTGACCATCGCCATGCCGGTCAAGAAGCATGGCGAACTGCTGGGTGTGGTGGGCGGCGACTTGAGCCTGGCGACCCTGGTCAACATCATCAACTCGGTGGACTTCGGCGGCATCGGCCATGCGTTCCTGGTCAGCGCCGACGGCCAGGTAATCGTCAGCCCGGACAAAGACCAGGTGATGAAAAACCTCAAGGACATCTACCCCGGCGCCAACGTGCGTGTCGGTGCGGGCAACCAGGACGTGCTGCTCAACCAGCAGGAACGCATCCTGTCCTTTACCCCGGTCAACGGTCTGCCGAATGCGCAGTGGTACATAGGCCTGTCGATCGACCGGGACAAGGCCTACGCCGCCCTGGGCAAGTTCCGCACCTCGGCCTTGATCGCCATGTTCGTCGCCGTGACCGCCATTGCCGTGCTGCTGAGCCTGTTGATCCAAGTGCTGATGCGCCCACTGACCACCATGGGCCGCGCCATGCAGGACATCGCCCAGGGTGAGGGCGACCTGACTCGCCGCCTGGCCGTGGAAAGCAAGGATGAATTCGGTGAGCTGGGCGGGGCCTTCAACCAGTTCGTGGAGCGCATTCATGCCTCCATCAGCGAAGTTTCGTCGGCCACCCGCCAGGTGCACGACTTGTCGCAACGAGTGATGGCGTCCTCCAATGCCTCGATCGTCGGTTCCGATGAGCAAAGTGCACGCACCAACAGCGTCGCCGCGGCCATCAATGAACTGGGCGCAGCCACCCAGGAAATCGCCCGCAACGCGGCGGACGCTTCGCAACACGCCAGCGGCGCCAGCGAGCAGGCCGACGACGGGCGCCAAGTGGTGGAGCAGACCATTCTGGCGATGACCGAGCTGTCGCAGAAAATCAGTCTGTCCTGCACCCAGATCGAAACCCTCAACGCCAGTACCGACAACATCGGGCACATTCTCGATGTGATCAAGGGTATCTCCCAGCAGACCAACCTGCTGGCGCTCAACGCCGCAATCGAAGCGGCGCGTGCCGGTGAAGCCGGGCGCGGGTTTGCCGTGGTGGCGGACGAAGTGCGCAACCTGGCTCACCGCACCCAGGAGTCGGCCGAAGAGATCCACAAGATGATCACCTCGCTGCAAGTCGGCTCGCGTGAGGCGGTATCGACCATGAACGCCAGCCAGCTCTCCAGCGAAGAAAGTGTCGAAGTGGCGAATCAGGCGGGTGCGCGACTGGTCAGCGTGACCCAGCGCATCACCGAGATCGACGGCATGAACCAGTCGGTGGCGGCCGCGACGGAAGAGCAGACCGCCGTGGTGGAGACCCTCAACGTCGACATCAACCAGATCAACCTGCTGAACCAGCAAGGTGTGGCCAACCTCAATGAAACCTTGAAGGATTGCGATGCCCTGTCGCTGCAGGCCAATCGCCTGAAGCAACTGGTGGACAGCTTCAAGATCTGAAGCCTCGTAGCACTGGCAAAAACGCGATGAGCCCGGCTGGGCTCATCGCGTTTTTTTTCGCCTGTGCACCTGCGAGTATCAGTTCGCTGAGGTCTTGCCCTGGGACTCGACGCTGTTCAGATAGCGGGTGATGACGTCCACCGCGCGATTGAGGTGGTGCGTCAGTTTGGCCACGCCCAGGGCGATGTCCCCGGCTTGGGCGATGCGCAGCAGTTCGCGGTGATCTTCCTGGGTGAGTTTGCCCAGCCCCATGGACCCCAGGTTGAAGCGCAGGAAGCGTTCTTCTTCCCACAAGCCGTTTTCGATCAGGGTCAGCAACCGACGGTTGGGCGCCTTGCGGTACAGGGCCATATGGAACAGGCGATTGAGCCGGCCGATTTCGGCGTAATCGGTCTCGGTTTCCAGGTGGTCGATGTGGCTCGCTGCCTCGGCGAAATCCGCTTCATCGAGCAGCGGAATCGACAAGCGCAGGGCCTCGCACTCCAGCAGGATGCGCAGCGCATAAGTCTCGGCGGCATCACCTTCGATCAGAGGCGCCACGACCGCGCCTTTGTGGGCGACGACATGCAGCAGCGATTGCGCTTCGAGCTGGCGCAGCGCTTCGCGTACCGGCATGCGGCTGACGCCGAACAGGTCGGCCAGGTCTTGCTGGCGCAGTGCGGTGCCGCAGGGCAGGCGCCCGTCGAGAATCGCCGAGCGCAGGGTCTCTTCGATCACCGCACGAGCCAGGTGAGCGGGGATAGGGCCGCTGACGGTAATGGTGCTGAGTGGGTTGGGCTTCTGTGCCACGACAATGCCCTCCGACAGTAGAAGTAAATATTGGATCCAATGCACACTAGTGACTGGGTGCCAGCTTGTCAAACGGGCGAGACAATGCCTTTTTCGAGCGTTTAACGCCACAGGCATAGGTGCCGGATGAGCGGATGGCAAACGCGGCGCTGTGATCTTGGTCGGTCCTTCAAGTTTAGCCTGCGCGCAGTGATTGCATCGTGCCATTGTCTTTTACCGATCCAGGCTGCACCATCATCGATTTCCCCACCGCCCTCCCGGAATCACTGCATTGCTGGCACGTTGCGCACTCACTTTGACCTGGCGTTGGCTGTGCTCGGCACTGCTGATCGGCAGTGTCATGCTCGGTGCCCTGCAGGCCGATTGGGACTTCTCGCTGATCAGTCGGCGGGCAGAGGCCTTGTACGGGCCGCTAGGCGAGGGCAAGCAGCGGATCGATGCCTGGCAGCACCTGCTGGCCACACAGCAGCAAGTGCCGGAGCTCGAGCAGCTCAAAGTGGTCAATCTGTTCTTCAACAAGCAGATGCGTTACGTGGAAGACATCGACCTGTGGCGTCAGGTCGATTATTGGGAAACACCCGTCGAAGGCTTATGGAAGGGCGCCGGAGATTGCGAAGACTATGCGATCGCCAAATACTTCAGCCTGCGCCATCTCGGGGTTTCCAGCGACAAGTTGCGTATCACCTACGTCAAGGCCCTGCGCCAGAACCGCGCGCACATGGTCTTGACCTACTATGCCAGCCCGGACGCGATGCCATTGGTGCTCGACAGCCTGGTCGACGCCATTGCGCCCGCCAGCCAGCGTACCGACCTGTTGCCGGTCTACTCCTTCAATGCGCAGGGCTTGTGGCTACCGGGTGCCAAGGGTAACCAGAAAGTCGGCGATACCAAGCGCCTGTCCCGTTGGCAGGATGTGTTGAAAAAAATGCAGGCCGAGGGATTTCCGGCCGAGACGACCCACTAGGAGCACGCGTTCAGATGTCATTGTTCAAACAGTTGTTGCTTGCTATCTGCCTGTTCCTGGTGGTCGCCTTCACCGGCAGCTTCATGGTCAGCCTGGAAAGTTCGCGGACCCAGTACGTCAATCAACTGCGCTCCCACGCCCAGGACGCGGCCACGGCGCTGGCGTTGTCGCTGACCCCGAACATCGACGACCCGGCGATGGTCGAGCTGCTGGTCAGCTCGATCTTCGACAGCGGTTATTACGCGAGCATTCGTGTGGTGGACCTCAAGACCGACAGCGCCATTGTCGAGCGCAGCGGTACACCCGACGTGAGCAAGGTACCGCAGTGGTTCGTCAACCTGATCGGCCTGGAGCCAGCCGGTGGTGATGCCTTGGTCAGCCGCGGCTGGGAACAGGCGGCCAGGGTCGAGGTAATCAGCCATCCGATGTTCGCCGTGGCCAAGCTCTGGCAGAGCGCCCTGGGCAGCCTTGGCTGGTTGCTGGTGTGTGGCGCGGTCAGCGCGGTGTTGGGGGCGTTGTTGCTGCGCCGCCAGCTCAAGCCGCTGGACTACATGGTCAAGCAGTCCCATGCGATTGCCCGGCGCGAGTTCCTCAGCCTGCCGGAGCTGCCGCGCACACCTGAGTTGCGGCGTGTGGTGCAGGCGATGAACCAGATGGTCGAAAAGCTCAAGGCGCTGTTCCAGGAGCAGGCCGAGCGCAGCGAGAAACTGCGCGCGCAATCCTATCAGGACACCCTCACGGGCTTGGCCAACCGGCGCTATTTCGAGATGCAGTTGAATGCCCGGGTGAGCAATGCCGAACAGGCGAGCACCGGTTATCTGTTGCTGCTGCGGGTCAAGGACCTGGCGGGCCTCAACCAGCGCCTGGGCGGGCAACGTACCGACCAGTTGCTGCAGGCCGTCGGCCAACAGCTATCGCGTGAGTGTGCGCGGTACCCGGAAACCCAGAACCTGGTCACCCGGATCCGTGGCGGCGAATTTGCAGTGCTGGCGCCAGGACTGGTCCGCGAAGAGGCGCAGCAACTGGCACAGAGCCTGGACAGTGCATTGGCCAGCCTGCATGCCACCGGCGCGACTGACGTGCCAACGGTGGCGGCGATCGGCCTGGCGCCGTTCGTCCACGGCGACACGCCGCAGGCGGTGTTGAGCCTGGCCGACCAGGCACTGTTGCAAGCGGAAGGCGAGGGCGAGTCGAACTGGGCGTGCCTGGAGCACAACGTGGCCGCGACCGTTGGCGAAGACCATCATGCCTGGCACCGGCTGCTGGACCAGGCACTCGAGCAACAGCGCTTCCAGCTGTACTTCCAGCCGGTGGTGGCCAGCCAGGACACCGACCTGGTGCTGCATTACAAAGTCCTGTCGCGTCTGCTCGACGAGCAGGGCCAGACCATTCCCGCCGGGCGCTTCCTGCCGTGGCTGGAACGATTTGGCTGGATGTCGCGGCTTGACCGCCTGATGCTCGAGGGCGTGTTGACGCAGATGGCCAGCCACCAGCAATCGCTGGCGCTCAATCTGTCCGCGGCGACCCTGGCCGATCCGCAGGCGCTGAACAAGGTCTTCGAGATCCTGCGCCAGCATTCGGACCTGGGGCCACGCCTGACCCTGGAAATCGGTGAGGAGCAACTCCCTGACCAGGCCGTGCTCGAACAACTGACCCAGCGTCTGCGCGAGCTGGGGTTCTCCCTCAGCCTGCAGCGTTTCGGCGGACGGTTCAGCATGATCGGCAATCTGTCGCGCCTGGGCCTGGCCTATCTGAAAATCGATGGCAGCTACATCCGCGCCATCGATCAGGAAAGTGACAAGCGCCTGTTCATCGAAGCCATCCAGCGCGCCGCCCACAGCATCGACCTGCCGCTGATTGCCGAGCGGGTGGAGACCGAAGGGGAGTTGCGGGTGATTCGCGAGATGGGTCTGTACGGGGTGCAGGGCCAGTTGTTCGGCGAACCGAAACCCTGGCAGTAGTAATGAGGATGAGCGTACCCGTCGACCGGGTGCGCTCCGGGGCTCAGATCAGCCCGCTTTCATCTTCGTTGATCAGATGGCTCAACCCACCCAGGGCTTCACGTGCCTGGGTCCGGTCCATCAGCTTGGCTTGTGCGGCCGGCGGCAGGTCGGTGACGCGAATCACCCCTTTGCTGGTCAGCACCTGAATCAGGTCGTCGAGTACCCGGATCATCTCCAGGTCACTCTGTTTAAGCTGTTTGAGGCTGGTTTCCATCACCTCGTTGGCGTACCAGGCCTGGATCTCGTGGTGGTCGGCGGGCAGCGTTTCCGTTGCCTCGGCGTAGGGCGCAGCCTCTACGCGCACCAGCAGGCCCTGTGCATTACGTTGCACGTAGAACATCGACAATCCCTCATGAATGAACCAGCGTCGTGCTGTCAGCAGCATAGGCCAACGCAGGTGAGTATGCGGGGCAACGCTCAAGTCGTCACCCCGGCGGTCACTCGAACAAGCCTGCCGACCTCCCGTATGAGCGGTCGGCAGGTACCCGGTCAACTGTTGTTGTGGTCGATCTTGATGGTTGGGTCGAGGCCGACCACCAGCGAGTTGACGCTCTGACCGGACCAGTTGTTGCCTTCCAGTTTGATCGTCACGTCGGCGTTGGCGATGCCACCTGCGGCATTAAGCTTGCCTTCGGAACTGACCTGCAACGTCGATACCCCTTCCACCGTGGTGATTTTCAGGAAGTTGTCGATGGTGCTGGCGCTCTCGCCCTGCAACAGGTCACGCAGATCGATGCGGTCACCTTCGCTGGCCTTGAAGTCCTTGATCACGTCATTGCCGGTATCACCAGACCTCCAGACGAAGGTGTCGGCACCCGAGCCGCCGGTCAGGATGTCATTGCCCGAACCGCCCAACAGGATGTCGTTGCCTTCGCCGCCGAGCAGCGTGTCCTTGCCGGTGCCACCCAGCAGGATGTCATTGCCCTTGCCGCCGTCGAGCACATCGTCGCCGCCCTGGCCGAAGATGATGTCGTTGCCGGCACCGCCCAGCAGGTTATCGATACCGTCACGCGCCCCGGACACATCGAACGCGTTGTAGTGCTCGGTGACGTACTGGTGCACATTGCTGGCAGTGACCTTGCTGACGTCCACCCCGGTTTGCTGGCCAACGAAGGCCTGCATGGCCTGGTAACCCTCGCCGGCAATGCCGTTGAAGCTCACCAGGTCGCCGAAGATGATGTCGTTGCCATCACCGCCATCGACCTTGTCGGCACCCGGCAGGGTGGCCTCGGAATGGCCGAGGATGGCATTGGCCAGGTCCTTCGGATCGATGTTGGTCTGCGGCTTGTCATCAGTGTCGTACGGAATCAGGTCGGCCGGCTTGATGGTCTTGTTCAGGCCGATCGCCTCGACCTGCGACAGGCCACTGAGCAACAGGAAGCTGCTGTTGGAGTTACTGGTCGTGCCATTCCTGTCATCGGTGTAGGAGATCTCATACGTACCGTCACCCTGCGCACGGATCGTGCCGAGGGTATTGGAGTTGTACCACTTGCCCGGCTCGTATTCCGTCCATTTGAGGACCTGGCCGTTACTGTTGATCAACTGGCGGCTCACACCGCCCAGGGTGATATACGCGGTATCGCCCAGTTTGTAGTTGTTGACGTTCAAGTAGTCGTCCAGCTTGCCGTCGTTTTTGGTGGTGCTGTAGTAGAAGTCCGCCACCACCGGGTTGGTCTGCTCGCCACTCTGGTAGTAGTTAGGCTGACCGTCGGTGATGAAGTACGTCAGGTTGGTGGCGCCTTTGTTGCCCATGGCCTGATCGCTCTGGAACCAGTTGGCCGTGGTCTTGAACACGTCCTCGTAGTTGGTGCCGCCGCCCGACTGCATCGACCTGACCATGCCCTGCAGTTGCTCCAGCGCGCCCTGGTCATTGAGGTTGACCGACAGTGTCTTGCTCACGGTGCTGTCGAACGTCGTCAGGAAGATGTTCACCGTCCCCGAGGAGTCCGCACCCAGGCTCTGCTTGAGGGTGTTGAACATCAGGGCCAGCGACTCCTTCGCCGCCTTGATCGAGGTGTCCATACTGCCGGAGGTGTCGACCATGAACGCGATGTTGTAGTTCTTGCCCTGGACCACGTTCAGGCCACCGATGTCGGCAATGACGATGTCATTGCTGTCGGTCCCCAGGATGTTGTCATCCTTGGTCGTGCCCATGATCGGGTTGTACGTCGCCGGGTACAGGGTCACCGGGATCTGCGCAGTACTTGGCGCGGAACCACCCAACTGCTCGGTGGACGTCGACGTCACCGTCAAGTTGAACGAGGTGCTGTGGTACGGCGGCGGGGTGATGGTCAGCGTGCCGAGGTTCCAGCCGGTGACAATCGCCTCGCCATTGGTCGCGGTGGCCGTGAAGGTATGACCGGCGCCATCGCTGAGCACGGAGCCCGCCGGAATCCCGCCGATCTTCACGCTCAGGCTTTCGGAACCGTCCCTGTCAGTCAGTTCGGTGGTGATGGCCGACAGCTTGATGGTGCCGCCTTCTGGACCGGTGTTGAGTTTGTAACCGTCGTAGTAACCCTCACCGTTGCTGCCGTGCAGATCGGAAACCGTGACACCGGCATTGATCAGGTCGTTGACGCCGGTGTAGATCGGCACGCCGGCATTATTCAGGTTGAGCACCGGACCGTTGTCCACCTTGAGGTTGACGTCGTAGCTGCCCGCGCCGCTCTGGTTGTGGTGGTAGATGTCCAGGGTGTAGTAACCGCTGGTGGTCGGCGTGAAGCTACCGTTGAGCGTGCCGCCATTGCCCCACAGGGCGCTGGCCACGTTCTGGCCGCCAATGGTCACCAGCAGGCTGTCGTCGCCGGTACCGCTGAAGGAGTAGACCTTGCCGGCTTCGAGGTAAATCAGGCCGGAGGTTTTCGAGGCAACCCCAGCCGTCACACTGCCTTCCTGCACGTCGCTGACGGTGGTGCTGGTGTTTGGCTTTCCGGCCGCGTCGATCACCGATTTCAGGGTGTTGGTTGGTGCACCGCTGCCTGCACCATTGAAGCCGGTGTTCAGCGCAGTCAGGCCGGTCCAGGTTTCCTTGATCAAGCCGGTCGAGTTCACGTTGGTGCCGGCGATGCTCAGTGTTGGCGCATCGGCCTGCGGAGTGATATCGACCTTCAAGGTCGCTTCATTACCCAGGTTGAAGCCATCGGTAGGCTTGAACTTGATCTGCGCGTAATCCGCGGCTTTGTTGCCCACTCCGGTGCCGCCATAACCGTCGGCACCCGACTCGTTGCGTGCGGGCACAAACGTCAGTTTGCCGAGGGCGATATCCGCCTGGCTGATGGTTTGGCCAACCGTGACCTTGACGCCGTTGAACAGCAACTCGCCAGCGCCCGATACCTGGGTGATGGTGATGCTCAACGGGCTGTCGTTATCGACGTCGGTGACCTTGAAGTTGTCCCAGGTCAGGGTCATGGTCGTGTCTTCGAGACCGGTAACGGCCCCGCCGACAGTCACAGGTGCATGGTCGTTGTCGACGATGGTGGTGATCACGCTGGACTTGTCCGGATCGATCCCCAGGTTTTCGAAGGAACCACCGGTAGCCTTGTCGATAGTGATCACGAAGTTCTCGGCACCTTCGACCAGCTTGTCATCGCGGGTGCTGATATCGAACCCGACATTGTTGCTGTTGGCCGGAATCGTGACCGTCACTACACCGCTGAAATCCACACCATCGATCGCGGTGCCAGTGTACTTCAAGGTCACCGTCACATCGGTCTTGGCGGTGTTGCTCAGGTTCAGCGTGTAATGCGCCGATTGGCCTTCGATCACCGAAGTCACACCACTGATACCCACGGTGGTCAGGTCGCCCTGGCCACTTGGTTCATCTGTCACGGTGGTGGTCAACGTGGTGTCTTTGAGCGTCAGCTTCTCGAAGTTCTCGTTACCGGTGACCGAAACCAGCTTGTTGACGATCGGAGCCTGGCCGCCAGTGAAGATGTCGTCCTTGGCAAAGACCACTGCAGTGCCCGTGGTGCCATTGGCCGGGATCTTGACCGTGGTGCCGTCGCTGAGTTTGAAGGTCAGCTCACCGTGGCTGGCCATTGGCAGGCCAGCGGTGTTGGTCAGGGTCACGGTGTAGGTGATCTGGCCGCCTTCGGCGACAGTGGTTTTATCCACACTCAGGGTGGCCGTCACTTCGGTGAGGGTGTCGCTGACTTTCACCACGGCTTCGCCGCCGAGCACCAGGTTCTCGAAGGACTTGCCTGGAACCGTTGCGTCAGTGACGCTCAGCTTGATGGTTTCGCCGTCTTTGTAGACGTCGTCGCCTTGGGCTTTCAGCTCGTACGGCACGCTGGTGGTGCCGGCCTTGATCACCACGGTCGCGCCGTTGCTCAAGGTGACGGTCAGGTCTTGTTTCAGCTCCTGATCGACCTTGACGGTGAACTTCGGCGCAGCGTTTTCCAGCACATCACCGTTGCTTTCGATGGTGACGGTGATCTTGTCGCCTTGGCCCGATGGCTCGTCGGTGACGGTAGTGGTGTATTGGTCTTTGCCGAGGGTCAGCTTCTCGAAGTTGTTAGCCGAAACCGACTCGAGCTTGTTGACGATCGCGTCCTGGCCACCGGTGAAGATGTTGTCTTTGGCGGTGACCACAGCCGTACCACTGGTGCCGTTAGCCGGGATTTTCACCACAGTGCCATCGGTCAGCGTGAACTCCAGAGGACCATGGCTCGCCATCGGCATGCCAGCAGCGTTGGTCAGCGTCACGGTGTAGGTGACTTCACCGCCTTCGGCGACAGTGGATTTATCCACCGTCAGGGTGGCTTTCACCTC
>NZ_JBIUWJ010000056.1:0-15793 GCF_044743405.1 Pseudomonas sp. NPDC087626 | reverse complement strand
CCGCACTGGGCCAGGGAGGGCCCATTGCGGCGGCCCCCCAAATCAATGTCGGAGTACGGGCATGCCGAGCCTAAGCGAGGCACCGAGTGGTGGGGCAAGAGCGTTTTGCTTACTTTTGCGCTGTTCAAAAGTGAGCCGCCGTCAGGCGGAACCATAGGAGGCCGTTACCGCAAGAATGGATATGTACCCCGCCTAATCCAACACCCCAGAGGCCGCCACGATAGCAAGCTCCCTCGCCACAGACCGCTATGCCGCGATGGGACCGGCACAGCCAGCATTTACGGCCACTGACACACCACCATCCCTGGCAAGCCCGGACCCACAGGCTGTTGTGTGTGGCAGTGCCTGTTTTACTGCGGCTTGCGGTAGCTGTTGATGATGGCCGAGAAATCCTGGCCACCTTCACCGCGCAGGCTCATGGCCTGGTACAGCTGCTGGGCCACCGCGCCCATTACCACAGGCTGATGCGCCTGGCGTGCTGCCTCGGTGGCCAGGCCGAGGTCCTTGAGCATCAGTTCGGCACCAAAACCACCGGTGTAGCCGCGCGAAGCTGGCGCGGTTTCCACCACCCCAGGCCAAGGGTTGTACATCTCCGAACTCCAGCAACGGCCGGTCGAGCTGTTGATGATCCCCGCCAGCACGCCGGTGTCGATCCCCAGCGCGTCGCCCAGGGCCATGGCTTCACTGACACCAACCATGGAAATGCCCAGCAGCAGGTTGTTGCAGATCTTGGCGATCTGCCCGGTGCCGACTTCACCGCAGTGCACGATGTTGCGGCCCATCTGCGCCAGCACCGGTTGCAGGGTGGCGAACAGCTCCACCGTAGCGCCGACCATGAAGGTCAGGGTGCCGGCCGCCGCACCACCGGTGCCACCGGACACCGGTGCGTCAGCCATGGTTACGCCCTGCTTGGCTGCCGCTGCGGCGACATCGCGGGCGGTCTGCGGGTCGATGGTGCTGCAGTCCACCGCCGGGACCCCTTTGCCGATCCCCGCCAGTACGCCGTCTTCACCCAGCCAGACGCTGCGCACATGCACCGCGGCCGGCAGCATGGTGATTACCAGTTCGGCACCCTGCGCGGCTTCACGGGCCGTGGCGCTGATGTGCCCGCCCAGTTGCTCCAGCTCGGCCAGCACCGCCTTGTTCAGGTCGACCAGGTTCAACGAATGGCCGGCCTTGATCAGGTTGCGCGCCATCGGCGCGCCCATGTTGCCCAGACCAATAAACGCAATCTTCATGATGTCGGGCTCCTTAGCGCAGGTTGATCGTGGTGTTCACACCGTCGTTGACGCTGTTGTCATCAAACCAGCGGCTGGTGACGGTCTTGGTCTGAGTGTAGAACTGCACCACTTGCTTGCCATACGGGCCCAGGTCGCCGAGCTTGGAGCCACGGGAACCGGTGAAGCTGAAAAACGGCACTGGCACCGGGATCGGGATGTTGATACCCACCTGGCCGACGTCGATTTCGCTCTGGAACTTGCGCGCCGCCGCCCCGCTCTGGGTGAACAGGCCGGTACCGTTGCCGAACGGGTTGGCGTTGACCATGGCGATCGCCTGGTCAAGGGTGTCGACTTCGAGCACCACCAGCACCGGGCCGAAGATTTCCTGGGTGTAGATCTGCATGTCGGTGGTCACCCCGGAGAACAGGGTCGGGCCGACGAAGTTGCCTTGCTCGAAGCCCGGGACGCTAATCTCGCGACCATCGAGTTCCAGCTTGGCGCCTTCCTTGATACCGCTTTCGATCAGGTCGAGGATCCGTGCCTTGGCGCGCTTGGAGATCACCGGGCCGACATCGGTGCCTGGCTCACTGCCGGCATTGACCTTGAGTTTTTGCGCCAGCGCCTTAAGGTCCGGCAGCCATTGCTTGGCCGCACCTACCAGGACCACTACCGAGGTGGCCATGCAGCGTTGCCCGGCCGCACCGAAACCGGCACCGACCAGGGCGTTGAGGGTTTGCTCGCGGTTGGCATCCGGCAGTACCACGGCGTGGTTCTTGGCGCCCATCATCGATTGCACGCGTTTGCCGTGCTTGCCGGCCAGGTCGTAGACGTGGGTGCCAACCGCGGTCGAACCGACGAAGGACACCGCCTTGATGTCCTTGTGGGTGCACAGCGCATCCACCACGTCCTTACCGCCGTGCACCACGTTGAGCACACCGGCCGGTACGCCGGCTTCGATCGCCAGTTCCACCAGCAGCAAGGTCGACAGCGGGTCCTGTTCGGACGGCTTGAGCACGAAGGTGTTGCCGCAGGCGATGGCCATCGGGAACATCCACAGTGGGATCATCGCCGGGAAGTTGAATGGGGTGATGCCAGCGCACACACCGATAGGCTGGCGCAGGGTATAGGTGTCAACGCCGCCGGCGACGTTCTCGGCAAACTCGCCCATTTGCAGGGTGCCGATGGAACAGGCGTGCTCGACCACTTCCAGGCCACGGAAAATGTCGCCTTCAGCGTCGGCGATGGTTTTGCCCTGCTCGGCACTGAGGACCACGGCGATGCGCTTGGAGTGCTCGCGAATCAAGGCCTGGAGCTTGAGCATGATGCGCATCCGCGCGCCGATCGGGGTCAGCTTCCAGGTCTGGAACGCACGATGGGCGGCGTCGATGGCAGCGTTGACTTCTTCAGCGGTGGCAAACGGCACCTTGGCCAGCACTTGCTGGGTCGCCGGATTGACGATGTCGTGCCATTCGGTGGTCTTGGACTCGACCCATTGACCGTCGATCAACAGCTTGGCCGTTTGCACGGTGGTTTCGTTGGGCGTGAGGGATGCGTTCATGCTGGTCTCCGGGACTTATAGTTATGCTGGGAGCCAAGGCGAACAAGCCGCCTTGAGATGAGGCGTGGACCGCGACGTGGTGGGCGGACTGTTTTTGGAGTATAGATGTGCAAACTTCTAATAAGAACGCACATAAAAGCCGGTCCAACATGCAAAAAAACATCACATCGCTGGGCTCCCTGAACTGGGATGACTTGAAGTTTTTCCTCGAGGTGGCCCGTACCCGCAAGGCCAGCACGGCCGCCAAACGCCTGGCCGTGGATTACACCACGGTGTCGCGGCGCATCAGTTCGCTGGAAGGCGCCCTGGGCACCCTGCTGTTCGAGAAGTCGCGGACCAACGGCTTTGTCCTCACCGCCGAGGGCCAGCGCCTGCTGGGCTATGCCGAGTCGATAGAAAGCACCCTGCACATGGCGTGCGAGCAGGTGTCAGGTTCGGGGGTGGCGTTGTCCGGGCATGTGCGCATGGGCTGTACCGAAGGCTTCGGCAGCTTTTTCATCACGCCGCAGTTGAGCCACTTCGTCGATGCCTACCCGGCGATCTCGGTGGACATCCTGCCGCTGCCGCACTTCATCAGCCTGTCCAAGCGCGAAGCGGACATCGTCATTGCTCTTGAGCGCCCGGAACACGGGCCGTATGTCTGCTGCAAACTCTGCGACTACCGCCTGCAGCTGTACGCGACCCAGGACTACCTCGACCAACACCCGCCCATCCGCCGCCCGGCGGACCTGGCCCAGCATCAGTTCATCAGTTATGTCGACGACCTGGCCTTCAGCTCGGAGCTGCTGTACCTGGCCAACGTCCTGCCCGGCGCCAGCGCCAACCTGCGCAGCACCAGCGTGATCGCCCAATTCGTCGCCGCCCAGCAAGGCCGCTCGCTGGCCATCCTGCCGTGCTTCCTGGCGGCCCAGGATGCACGGCTGCTGCCGGTGCTACCGGCAGAAATCAACATCACCCGGCAGTTCTGGATGTACTGCCGCGAGGATTTGCGCAAGCTCAAGCGGATTACCCTGCTCTGGGACTACATCCGTAACGTGACCGAGCAGAACCAGGGGTTGTTGATGGGTGAGACCCGCCAGATACACTTTGCCGATTAGTCGGCGCTGACCACGATGGCCACGCGGCGGTTTTCGGTGCGGCCGGTGGCGGTTTTGTTCGAGGCTACCGGTACGCTGCTGCCGAGGCCGCGCAGTTGGACGTTTTCTTCACGCATGCCGACGCGGGTCAGTACGTTGCGCACGCTCTTGGCGCGGCGCATGGACAGTTGCTGGTTGTAGGCTTCCTTGCCGGAGGCATCGGTGTGGCCGTCGACTCGCACGCGGTCGATGCCAACTCCCAGTAGCGCCTTGCCGATGCGCTCGACAATTTCCGTGCTCTGCGCGTTGAGGCTTTCCACGTCGCTGCCGAACAGCACCTTGCCCGACAGGCCAAACGCCCAGCCTTCGTCAGTCAGTTCGAACCCCTGCTGTTTGAGCACGGCGATCTGCGCGGGGGTCAGGCCCTTTTGCGGCGCCGTCTGGCACCCGGTCAAGGCCAGCAGGGCCATGAACAGGGTCAGGGTGAAGAATCGAAGGGAACGCTGGGTAACTGAGAACACGAGGTTAGCTCCTGGTTTTAAGATTGGCGGCAAGGTGCTCCGACCGTGCCGTGTATTGCCCGCCTCGGGAGAGGCGTTTGGCCTGGTACATCGCCGCGTCGGCGGCATGTAACAAGGTGCCAGGGGTGGCACCATGATCCGGGTAAAGCGCGATCCCGACACTCAGCGAGGTCTGGACCGAGGAGCCATCAGGCAACTGCACCGGCAGTGCCATGCTGGCGATGATCTTGCCGGCAATGCGCTCGGCATCTTCGATCTTGTGCAGAGGGGTCAGCAGCACAGCAAACTCATCGCCACCGAGCCGCGCCACCAGGTCTTCTTCGCGCAATTGCGCACGTACCCGGGTGGCCACCGCTACCAGCACCGCATCGCCGGCCGCGTGCCCGTAGCTGTCGTTGATGCCCTTGAACCGGTCGCTGTCGAGAAACAGCACGGCCACTCGTTCGTTGTACTTGCTGGCACTGCGCACGGCCCGCGCCAGCCGCCCTTCGAAGAAGGCCCGGTTGGGCAACCCGGTGAGGCTGTCGTGATTGGCCTGGTGCGCCAGGCTTTCGTTTTCGCTCTGCAGGTGGGTCTGCCAGGACTCCAGTTCGTCGAGCAAGGCATTGAAGTCGTTGCCCAGGCTGTCCAGCTCGGCGATGCGCGCCGGCGGCACGCGCTGGTCAAAGGCGCGCTCGCTGCGGGCCGCGTGCGCCACTCGCGCCAGGCTGCGCAACGGCCCGGTGATGCCCTTGAGTTGGCGCCGCGCGAGGAACAACGCAACCCAGGCGCTGAGGGCGCTGCACAGGATAATCCCCGCCAGGCCGCTGAGCAGGAAGCGCATCAGGCTGCCGCCATGGCCGATGATCAGGATGCTGCCGACTTCCCGGTCCTGATGGACGATGGGCATGCGGATCGGTTCTTCCAGTACGCTGCGGGCGATCTGTGCTTCCAATGCCGAGACCAGCCCGTGTTCACCACGCTGCCAGCGGGCCAACAACTGGCCCTGGGCATCGAACACCTGCGCGTCGGCCACTTCTTCGGTGGAGGCGATCAAGGCCAGCGCTTCGTTGGCGGCGGCCTTGTCGTTGAACACCACCGCCGCTTCCACGGTGTAATTGATGGAACGGGCGATCAGGTGCAGGTTGTGATCGGCATACACCCGCAACGCCAGCACACCGAGCACCGTCAGGGACAAGCTGGTCATGGCCACCCCGACCAGCGCCACGATCAGGTTGCCACGGCCAATGACTGAACGCAGGGTCGGACGCCCGTCTCGGTTGAACAGGTTCATGGCGCTACCGACTTGCGACGCGAGAGTTGCAATACGCTGGGGTGAATGCGCACGCCGCTGCGCGCCACCGAGTCGAGGTTGACCTCGAACGACACTTGCTGGTCGCTGACTCGCAAGCAAAACAGGCTGCCCACCGCGCAATGCTCGTCGGCCTCGCTGATGCTCAGCACCGGGTGCCCGATCAACGAGGTGAACAAGCCACTGCGTTCCTCGGCGCTCAGTTCGCCGATATAGACCGCATCACATTCAGTGGCGATAGCCGGGTAGCTCGCCAACAGTCGGCGCACCAACACCGGACGGCCGGTGGCCTGGGTGGTGCCCTTGACCAGGTCGTCGGTGTATTGGGTAGGGCCGAGGAGGCACAGGCGCAATTTGTCGGGTTCGACCGGCCAGCGGGCGTAGCTGAGAATCCCCAGCACCACCTGGGTCACCGAGCGGGCGCGCTGGTCGGCCATGCTGGCCGGCAATCGGCTTTCGGCGAACAGTTGCACGCTGAACAGACAGAGAATCCCAGCCAGCACCAAGCGCTTGCAGCTCATCATGGATTCTGTCGTCCAGACAGCCAGCTTCATGCGGGGATTCTCGTTGATTGCGACAAAATGATGCCGCAACGATAGCACAGCGCCGATACCCCGGCGAGGACGCCCCGCCTGCCAGCCCGCGGGGCTATGCCGTTTGTTGCAGTACTGGCGTGACGCTGAGGAAGCTGACCGATCGGTCACCTATTGCTGGCGTCCGCCAATTCCAGCATCAGCCCGCTCAAGCGCTTGACCTTGCGCTTGACCGCCTCTTCAAACACCCCGCTGCGCGACTCGATCAGGCTGAACCAATCCTTGGCCCGGGTGATGCCGGTGTAGATCAGTTCCTTGGTCAGCACCGGGTTGAGGGCGTCCGGCAGGATCAGCGCGGTGTGGGCGAATTCCGAGCCCTGGGATTTGTGCACGGTCATGGCGTAGACGGTCTCTACATCGTTGAGCCGACTGGGCAACACGAACCGTACCCCGCCCTGCCCGTCGTTGCGGGCAAAGGCCACGCGCAGCACCTGCTTGCCGCCAGGCAGGGCATCGCGCTCAGGCAATTTGAGGGCGATGCCGATGTCGCCGTTCATCAAGCCCAGGCCGTAGTCGTTGCGGGTCATCAGCACCGGACGACCTTCGTACCACTGCTGGTCGCTGTCGATCAGCCGGGCCTTGAGCAGCGCCGCAGTGATGCGCTGATTGAGTCCTTCGACGCCCCAGGGGCCCTTGCGCACCGCGCACAGCAGCTGGAACGCATCGAAGGCCTGCAACACCTGCCGCGCCCAATCCGTCCACACCTGATCCTCAGGCAAGGCGTCCGGGCTGGGGCGCTGGTTGCGCAACAGGCTCAGGTAATGCCGGTAACCCTGCGGCCCGTCACCGTGACCTTCCAGCAACAGGCGCTCCAGGGCCCGGTCCTGCTCGCCCTTGAGCGCCAGGACAAACAGGTCGGCGTGACTGCGAGCCGCCAGCAACTTGCGCGCCTCCTCGGCCTGCTGCTGGTTGACCCAGCGCGCCAACTGGCCGATGCCACTGCCTTCGCCAAAGCGCCGCGAGTGACGCAACATCACCACTTGTTGCGCCAGCGGGTGGCTGGCGTCGAGGTCTTCCTGCAGGCCGCTGCTGCCCAGGTCCTCAGCGCTGACCGACTCCAGCCAGGCCCGGGTCTGCGGGCTATACCAGCCAGCTTCGGCATCCCGGCACAGGTCGCCCAGCACGGCACCGGCTTCCACCGACGCCAGTTGGTCCTTGTCGCCCAGCAGCACCAGGCGGGCATGGAGCGGCAAGGCGTCGAGCAGATTGGCCATCATTTCCAGGTCGATCATCGACGCCTCATCCACCACCAGCACGTCCAGCGGCAGGCGATTGCCAGCGTGATGGCGAAAGTGCCGAGTGCCGGGACGGCTGCCCAGCAGGCGGTGGACCGTGGTTACGTCAGCGGGGATCTTGTCCCGCACCGCGTCGGCGACCTGCAGGCTGCGTACCTGTTGGCTGATGGACTCGGTGAGGCGCGCGGCCGCCTTGCCCGTCGGAGCCGCAAGGCGAATGCGCAGCGGCTTGCCCGCCTCCACGGCAGGCGCCTGGAGCAACGCCAGCAAGCGCACCACGGTGGTGGTCTTGCCGGTGCCCGGTCCGCCGGTAATGATGCTGAAGGCACTGCGGGTGGCCAGGGCGCAGGCGAGCTTCTGCCAGTCGATCGGCGCACCGGCGCGCGCCTGGCCGAACAGCCCGCCCAGGCGCTCGGGCAGGTCGACCGGGGTCGGTTCGGCGGCGACCAGGCGCTGGCGCAGCGCCTGGTCGATGCGCCGTTCGTAGGCCCAGTAGCGGCGCAAGTACAGGCGTTTGCCGGACAGCACCAACGGGCGCTGCAGGGTTTCTTCACGTCCGTCGGCGGCCAGCGCCACCAACGGGCTGGAGGCCAGCACCTTGCACCAGTGCGCGCCGTCCAGGCCTTCGAGCAATTGCGAGGGCAACAACTGGGCGCCAGTCTGCACGTCGCCTTCCGGTGGCAAGGACAGGGCGAAGTCCGGCGCTTTGAGGGTCTCGAACAGGTCGAGGCAGACGTGACCATGCCCCAGTTGGTGACTGGTCAAGGTCGCCGCCAGCAGCACCAGTGGATCGTCTTGCGGCGCCCGCTCGTGAAGGAAGGCGACGAAGGCTTTGTCCAGCGCGCGCAGCCAGCCGCGCTCGACCCAACGCTCCAGCAGCAGCAACAAATCGCCGGCGCTGCTCAGGGGCTGGAGTTGCGCCAGGCTCTCGGCCGTCAGCGGCGTGGGTAACAGGTCGGCAAAGGAACGGTTCATAGCAATACACCCTGCTCCCAGGCCGGTTCAGGCTTGGCTTCTGGTTTGCCCTGGAACAAGCGGTCCAGGCGTTCGATCAGCTCGCGCGGCGGGCGGGCGAAATAGGCGCCCTGGCTCGCCGCCCGGGTACCGCGCAAAAACAGGTACAGGGCGCCGCCCATGTGCCGGTCGTAGTCGTAGTCGGCAAGACGCGCCTTGAGTTGACGATGCAGGGCCAGCAGGTACAGCACGTATTGCAGGTCGTAGCGATGGTCGAGAATCGACTGCTCCATTGCCTGCTCGGTGTAGGCCGAATCGTCGCTGCCCAGCCAGTTGGATTTGTAGTCGGCCACGTAGTAGCGCCCGGCGTGCTCGAAGGTCAGGTCGATAAAGCCCTTGAACATGCCGTTGAGCAGCATCGACTCGGCACCCACCCGGGCGACGCCGCCGTGGGTGTATTGGCGCACCAGTTCGTCGAGCTTGAGCACATCGACTTTATGGCTGGCGAACCAGAACTCCATCTCGACCCGGTATTCGCGCAGGTGTCCGAGGACCACCGGCGGTTGCTCGGCGCCCAGGCGCAGCGGGACCTGCAGCAAGTGCTGCAGCCAGTCGCTCAGCGTGACGATCCAGCCCTGCCAGCCGCGACGGTTGCAACGCCGGGCAATGGCGTCGTCGATCGCCTGCGGGTCGGCACTGAACCCCTCGTCACCGGCCCACTCCAGCAGGCCGTGGAGGAAGGTGCCGGGGTTGGGCCCACGCGGGAAGCGATGGATATCGCCGCCACTGGCCTGCACTTCACGGGGGGCATCGGGGTCGAGGCGTTCGTCATCGAACAGTTTTTGCGCCTGGGCACTTTCCGGGGCTTCCTCGCTGGCGGCAGCAAGGCTGTCGCCAATGCGCAGCCCACTGTAGGAGGCGACCCACCAGTTTTCCGCGGCCTTGCGCTTGGGACTCAGCGCTGCCAGCAACCGTGCGGCGTTGCGCGGCGGCTGGTACTGCTCGTCGCTGGCGGCGGGCATCGGCTGATGCTGCAACGCCGCACAACCTTGCTCCAGCGCATGCAGCCAGGCGGACAGGCCACTGGACTGCGCCAGCGCAGCACCGCCGCCGAGCACATAGCCCAGGGCCGACAGGTGCAATACCGAGCTGTTGCTGTTGCCACGCTTGAGGTCGGCGACACCCAGCCAGCACGCATGCTGGGCGCGGGTCAGGGCCACATAGAGCAGGCGCAGGTCTTCGGCCAGGCGTTCATGGTCGGCCAGGGCGATCAGCTCGGGCGTCGGGTTCAGGGTGACCTGGGGTTTGCCGCGCTCATCGTGGTAGTGCAACGGCAAGCGACTGCCATCCACCGGCTTGGCCGAGCAGATAAATGGCAGGAACACCAGCGGGTACTCCAGGCCTTTGGATTTGTGGATGGTCACCACCTTGACCAGTTGCTCGTCGCTTTCCAGGCGCAGAATCTGTTCCTCACCCGCCTGCCCGGACAACGCCAGGTGCTCGGACAGGTGACGGATCAGTGCCTGCTCGCCGTCGAGTTCGGCGGCGGCCTGTTGCAACAGTTCCGAAAGGTGCAGCAGGTTGGTCAGCACCCGCTCGCCATCACTGCGGGCGATCAGCACTTGCGGCAACTGGAAGTCGTGGAGCAGGCGCCGTAGCATCGGCAACACGCCCTGCTTGCGCCAGACCTCGCGATATTGGCGGAACTGCATGACCCGCGTTTCCCAGGCCAGCTCATCCTGGTTCAGGCGCTCCAGTTCGCTCAGCGACAGGTTCAAGGTGGTGCTGGCCAGGGCCGCCCGCAGCGGGCGCTCGACATCCGGTTCGGCGCACGCCTTGAGCCAGCTCAGCAGGTCATGGGCCTCCTGGGCGGCGAACACCGAGTCCTTGTCCGAGAGATAGACGCTGCGCACGCCGCGGGCCGACAACTCATGGCGCACCGCTTGGGCTTCCTTGCCGTCGCGCACCAGGATCGCGATGTCGGCCGGCAACAAGCCCTTGAGGGCCTGGCTGTCGCGGACAAAACCCGCCCGCCCCTGCTGGCCGCCATTGAGCAATGCGGTGATTTGACTGGCGCAGGCCGCGGCCAGTTGCTGGCGATAGACCACCCCGGAAAGCGCCTGTTCACTGGGCAGATGCCAGAGGTTCAGCGCCGGCACGGCCTGGCCGTCGATCTGCAACGACTCCTTGCGCCCCTGGGATTCGACGGGAGCGAAGGGCACCGGATTGTCACCGCTAGGCTCGCGGAACAGAAACGCGCCCCGGCCCTGCTCCCGCAGTTCGGCAGTCTGGAACACGTGGTTCACCGCCGCGACCATGCCGTGGCTGGAGCGAAAGTTGGTACCCAGGGTGTGCAGGCGGCCGGTGGTGGCCTGGCGCGCTCGCAGGTAGGTGTAGATGTCGGCGCCACGGAAGGCGTAGATCGCCTGCTTCGGGTCACCGATCAGAAACAGCCCGCACTCCGGGTCGTTGTCTTCGATGCGGTAGATGCGCTCGAAGATGCGGTACTGCACCGGGTCGGTGTCCTGGAATTCATCGATCAAGGCAACCGGGAACTGCTCACGGATCAAGGTCGCCAGGCGCTCGCCGCCATCGGCCTGCAACGCTGCGCGCAGGCGCAGCAGCATGTCGTCGAAGCCCATTTCGGCACGCCGGCGTTTCTCTTCCTCAAAACGCCCGCCCACCCACTGCGCCGCATGCTTCAACACGGCGGCGTCCGGGGTCGGCAGCGCATCGAGCCGGGCCTTCAGGCCGGCCATCGCGTCCAGCCCGGGATGGTCCGGCGCCTGGCCTTTCCAGGCTTCGGCCATGCCCTCGGGTGTCAGGCGGATGAAGCCGGTGCCAATGTCCAGTTGCTCGAGGGCTGGATCTTCAGCCCAGGCGCTGATTTTCTCGAACCAGGGCTCGAAGTAGCGCGCTTGCATCTTGCGCCCGTCGACCGCCTTGCTGGCGACGCCTTGCAGGCAGATGTCCCGCAGCTCCTGCGCCCAGACCAGCCAGGGCGCCTTGAGTGTCACCAGGGCCTCGCGCCGCTGCTCAAGGCAGGCGGCGATCAACTGCTGCGGCGACTCGCCTTCGATGCTGTCGCGCTCACTGTCGAACAGGCCGCGCACTCGCGCGAGCAACGCGGCAGGTCCGCCCCAGTTGGCACGGACCCAGTTCAGCGCATCGCCCTGCATGGGATAGCAATACAGGCGCCAGTAGTCACGCACCACTTCGCCGAGCAGATCGCTGTGGTCGGTTTCCAGGGATTGGGTAAACAGGCTGCCGCTGTCGAAAGCATGTTCGCGCAGCATGCGCTGGCACCAGCTGTGGATGGTCGAGACGGCTGCCTCGTCCATCCACTGCGCGGCGATGTCCAGGCGGTTGGCACAGGCGGGCCATTGCTCAGAGCGGTATTCGGCGCGCAGGTCGGCAATCAGGCTGTCGGGAGCCGGGGTCTCGTCGCGGAAAAACCGTGCGGCTTCGGCCAGGCGTGTGCGGATTCGCTCGCGCAGTTCCTTGGTGGCCGCGTCGGTGAAGGTCACGACGAGGATCTGCGGCGGCAACAATTCGCGGCCAAAGCCGCTGGTGGCGTCACCGTGGCCAAGCACCAAGCGCAGGTACAGCGCGGAGATGGTGAAGGTCTTGCCAGTGCCGGCGCTGGCTTCGATCAATTGGCTGCCGCGCAGGGGAAACGCCAGGGCCAGGGGCAATGTCGCGGTCATCAATTTGACTCCTCGCCGGTCAGTGAGCGCCAGGGTGCCACGAGCAATGGCCGGTAGAGCGCATCGCACCAGCCGTCAAAGGTCTCGTCGGCCAGCAGGGCGTTGTAGTCGGGGAACTGGCGCGCCAGGGCCGGGCTTTCGCGGCGCTCACCCTCGGAAGTCTGGCCATCGCCTTCGTAGGCCTTGCGGGCAGCGGCATCCGCCTTGAGCGGGTCGGTCTGGCCGAGCCAGGCGAAGGCGGTCTTGACCGCGATGGGCAGGGGCTGGCGCATGCCCGCTTGCCAGGCTTGCATCAGTTCACCGAGGAGCTGCTCGGCATGGGGCTGATCCAACGGGTCCAGCAGCAGGCTGTCATCACTGGCGACCAACCCGGTGGTCATCGACAGGCCGCTGGCACAGGCCACCAGGTGATTGACCCAGGGCCGGATCAGGCGATGCCACTTACGCGTCTTGGGCGATCCGATGCTGTTGGGAATGCTGGTGACTGTCAGCAACCCACCATCGCTGCGCTGATGCAGGCCACCCAGCCAACCTTCCAGGCTCACGCCCTGCAGGTTGAGCGATACGGGCAAGGCGCTGGTCAGTGGCGTAGGCCACAACTGCAGCAGGTGTTGATAACGCTGCAACAGGTCAGGAAGCGGCTCGATCAATTCACGCTGCAGGCACTCGCCAAAACCGGCCATGGGCAGCAAGCCGCTGTCCTGCAGGCGCTTGGCCTGAGCCAGCAACGCGGGCTCGGGTTGATCCAGATGGCCGAGGGCGGCGGTCAGCAGACTGTCGCTCAGGCTGTAGCGCTGCAAGGCATCGAGGACGAAAGGTTCTTCGTCAGCCAGCGGCGCTTCGGCGGCTTCGAAAAATACTTTCAGGCGCTGGCTGAAAAAGTGCCGGACCGGGTTGCGCAGGAAATCCTGGAGCTGGCCCAGGGACAACGGCTCTTCTTGCACGTAGGGGTCCAGCAGTGTCGACGCTGGTGGGGCCGCGTGCTGCTCGTGCAGCAGCTGCCATTCCCGGGCATAGCTGAACAGCCCATCGCCTTCATGGAAATAACGGGCGCTGAAGGGTTGCAACGGGTGTTCCTGGGTCAGCGCTTCGAGCAGTGCATCTGGCTCGCCGGCGAGCTTCCAGCCATTGGCCAGGTGGTCACGCAACTGTCCGATCAGCACCGAGGCCGGACGCTCGCTGTTGTCGCGGATGCTGCGCCCGACCCAACTGATGTAGAGCTGGTCCCGCGCCGAGAGCAAGGCCTCGAGCAGCAGGTAACGGTCATCCTCGCGCCGTGAACGATCGCCGGGGCGGTAGTCGCTGCCCATCAGGTCGAAGTCCAGCGGTGGTTGGGCACGCGGGTAGTCGCCGTCGTTCATGCCCAGCAGGCACACCAACTTGAAGGGGATGGCGCGCATCGGCATCAGGGTGCAGAAATTCACCGCGCCGGCGAGGAAGCGTTGGGACAGGCGGCCCTGATCGAGGCCGGCCAACCAGGCTTCGCGCACCACCGTCAGGGGCAGCGGATCGTGCAGGCCAACTGACTCACAGGTCTCCAGCCAGGTTTCACGCAGCAATTGGAGCTGGGCCAGCAGGTAGTCATCGTGTTCGTTGCTGGCCAGGAAAAACAGCTGCATCAGTGCTTGCAAGCGGCTGCCCCATTGTTCGGGGGAAGCGGCCTGGCTGAGTTCATCGTGGGCGATCTGCAAGGCATCGAGCAAGGCCACCAGGGGCCCGATCAAGGCCGCATCCAGGCCGCCGATTTCATCGTAGGGTTCGATGCCGTCGCAGGCCTGGCCACTGCCCACCGCGTAGCCGAGCAGCATGCGCCGCAAGCCGAAGCGCCAACTGTTCTGCTCCAGTGCGTCGGGCAGGCCGAGGCCGGCGCGTTGCTCGGCGCTCATGCCCCAGCGGATCCCGGCGCCTTCGATCCAGCGATGCAGGGTCGGCAGGTCGCGCTCCTGTACCCCGAATCGCGCGCGCAAGGCGGGCACGTCCAGCAGGTCGAGGATTTCGCTGACCGGGAAACGGCTGTCGGGCAACTTCAGCAGGTGCTCCACGGCAATCAGCAGCGGATCACGGCCGCGCTGGCCCTGGTCGGTGAGGGTAAACGGAATGAAGCGCGGATCAGTGCGCTCCAGCTGCCCGAATACCGCGCTGATGTGCGGCGCATAGCTGTCGACATCCGGCACCATCACGATCACATCCCGCGGGCGCAACTGGGGGTCGGCACTGAAGCGCGCGAGCAACTGGTCATGGAGGATCTCGACTTCCCGTTGCGCGCTGTGGGCTATGTGAAAACGGATCGACTCATCCTGCGCCAGATCCACGACTGGCCATAGTTCGCGGGTTTCGCTCAGCGGACGCAATTCGAGGATGTCGTCCTGCAGTTGGTTGAGCAGGGTCAGTGGCTGGCTTTCGCTGAACAGGTCGATACGCCCGTCGCGAAAGGCCGAGCGATAGCTGTTGGGATCGTCATAGCTGTCGAGCAGGTTGATGTAGTCGCGGCCTTGCTTGCCCCACGCCGCAAGCAGCGGGTGCGCGTGCTGATGCAGGGTTTGCGGATCGAGCACCACCGGCATCCCGGCCTTGCGCGCCTGGCGCTTGTATTGATGCCTTAACAGGTCTTTATCGGCGACGATGTCCGCCCAATGGTGTCGACAAGGGTTATGTACGCAGAGCAGCACCTGGCTGAAACGGGCCAGCCCGGCGAGTGCTTCCAGGGCCTGGGCCGGCAGCGAGGAAATACCAAAAACGATCACCCTGGACGGCAGGCCGGCAGGCGCGGTGTCGAGCCGGGTGATGGTCTCAATGAAACGTTGGTGAACCCCGGCGCGGCTCTGCGCCATGCCTTGCGCTCCGACGTCGAGCAATAGCGCACGCCACAACTCCGCCTGCCAGCAGTTGGCGGGGGTCAGCGGCTTGCTCTCGCCTCTGCCGTTGCGTAATTGATGGCGCCCGGCGGCCCAGTCTTCCAGCCAGTCGGCGCGGTACACCTGGTACTGGTCGAACAGGTCGGCGAGGCGCTCAGCCAGTTGGTAGCGTTTACGCAGGTCGGTATCGTGGGTCAGGAAGCGCTGCAGCGGTTCGAAATGTGGCTGATCGATCAGTTCGGGCAGCAGGCGCATCAGGCGCCAGGTCAGCGGGGCCTTGTCCAGCAAGGACTTGGCGGGAATCTCGGCACGCCCCAGGACCAGGCGGTACAACTGCCACATGAAGCTGCCGGGCAATTGCACATCAATGGCTGCGGCAATGCCACAACCGCCCATGTCGTCTTCTTCCGGGTCTTCGGCCAATGCCAGCTTCAGCCATTGGGCGATACCGTTGCTCTGCACCAGGGCGATTTCGTTTTCCAGGGGCGCCAGCGGATAACGCCGCATCCAACTGACCACCAGGCTACGCAGTTCATCCAGGCGGTTGCCGTGAACCACCATAAAACCAGTACTGAGTAGCGAGCCGTCCGCCATGAATGCTTCCTTGGATAAGTGCCTGAGCCAGGGCCGAACCTTAGCATTTTGTGGCAGCCTGGTGCCGCCCGAAACGGGCACAGTAGGGTGCGCACTTTCTCGCGGACAAAAACAAAACCCCTACCTGCATACGCAGATAGGGGTTTCGGAATTTAATCTTGACGATGACCTACTCTCACATGGGGAAAC
>NZ_JBIUWJ010000055.1:0-15869 GCF_044743405.1 Pseudomonas sp. NPDC087626 | reverse complement strand
CCGCACTGGGCCAGGGAGGGCCCATTGCGGCGGCCCCCCAAATCAATGTCGGAGTACGGGCATGCCGAGCCTAAGCGAGGCACCGAGTGGTGGGGAAAGAGCGTTTTGCTTACTTTTGCGCTGTTCAAAAGTGAGCCGCCGTCAGGCGGAACCATAGGAGGCCGTTACCGCAAAAATGGATATGTACTCCGCTTAATCCAACACCCCAGAGGCCCAGAGGTCAGTACACAAGCAGGTTCTTTCTCCACAGGTGCAACGTCGCACCACAGCTGTGTAGATACCTATGCCTATCGCGGGCAAGCCCGCCCTTACCACTCAACAGGCCGAGCCCGCCTGCAGCTGCATGACCCGCCGTAAGGGCGGAACCCTAAGCCGCCATAACCGCAGCACCGGATATACCCACAAACCCAGGATCAAAAGACCGCAGCTATCGACGGTGAATGCCCGTCAGCCGATATGCAGCGCACGCAGGTCGAGGCGGCCATCCTTGAGGGGTGGGCACCAGTAGTAACCACCGGTGATCGGCCGGCTCATGCGGTACAGGCCATCGGCGATCCCGTCTTCCAGGCCACTCATGCGGCGCAACTGGGCTTCGAAGGCATTGAATGAATGACCGAAGGCCAGGAACATCAGGCCGGCACGCTCGCCTTCGATCCACGGCATCGAGCGACGGACGATGAACGCCTCTGGGGTGAAGCTTTCCTGGGCGGTGCGTTTGACGTGGGCGGAAATCGGCGCGTCGTCGAGCTCTTCGTTATCGCTTTTACGCCGGCCCATGATGTTGTCCTGCTCATGGGACGCCAATGCATTGAAGCCGCTGAGGTCATGCTGCCACTGCTGGATCGCGGCAAAACTGCCACCCACCTGGCCATCCTCGCCCTCAGTCACCAGTGCGGCCGCCACGGCGGCATCATCGTGGGGGTTTTCGGTGCCGTCTTCGTAGCCGGTCAGGTCGTGGCCGGTCATGTGGCGGAAGGTTTCGTTCATCTGCACCAGGCGCAGGGCCGGGGCCAGCGCCGCCTCGATGGCGCGGCTGCGGTTGAGCAGTTCGCCGCGGTCTTCACCGTGCAGCCAGAGCCACAGCGCGTGCTGGGTCGACGGGTTGTCGACGCCCACGCCGATCATCGCCGGGAACGGCCGCAGCCCAGGCACTTTGGCCTCCAGGGCGTTGACCAGCGACTTGCCAAACCCAACCACCGCCGTCTTCCCGTCAACCCACTGCATCAGTTGGTCGAGCGCCGCCGGCAATGCCTCAACGGCCTGCAGCGCAAAAAACAGATGCCGCGCCTGAGGCGGGACGGGGGTGGCGAGGATGCCCGGCTGGTAGTAACTCATGAGAACTCCTTTAGAAAGGCAGGAATTCTACCCGCCACGCGGGGGTTTGTGTGAGGGCAAGGGTTATTGTGCCTGCGCCTCACCCCGGTACGCACTCGGGCTCTGCCCGGTCCAGCGCTTGAAGGCACGCCGGAAACTGCGCACATCGCTGTAGCCGACTTCTTCGGTGATGCGCTCGATGGACATCTCGGGGTTGGCCAACAGGCTCATGGTGCGCGCCTGGCGTACTTGCTCCAGCAGGGCCTCGAAGGTCAGGGCATGTTCGGTCAGGCGACGGCGCAGGGTGCGGCCGCTCATGTTCAGGTCGCCAGCAATTTTCTCGATGTGGCTGCCCTGGGTCAGGTCGCGGGAGATGGCCCGCTCCACTGCTTGAATCAGGTCGAGCTTCTGGTGCACCTCGGCCCCTTCCAGCTCCAGCAGCTTGACCGCCTGGCGCAGCGCCAGGGAATGGTGGTTGGGCAGGCGCACGTCGAGCCAGCGGGCTTCCAGCACCAGGCGGTTGTGCAGGCAGCCAAAGCGCACATCCGTGCCCAGCAGGCGGTGATATTCGGCCAGATAGTCGGGGGCTGCGTGGACGAACTCCACCCGCACACAGCTGAAATCGGCACCCACCAGCGCTCGGCCGTAGACCAGCAGGCTGGCAAAGAACTCTTCCACGGCGAACATCTGCACGTCGGCGAACGGCAGGCGACACTCGGCGTCGACAAACACCTGGGTGGCCACTTCGCGGACGCTGGAGACCACGATCCCGCCCGAGGTGTGCTGGTGGCGCATACCCAGCTCGAATGCGTCACGCAGGGTCTTGCACAGCGACAACACATGCCCCAGCAACCCCAGGGTGCCCAGCACGTTCTGGTTGCCCACCCACAGCCCGAGCCCCTGGTTGGGGATGACCTTGAGTGCGCGCTGGATCATCGCCACGGCCTGGCGGTAGGAAATACGTTGTGCCGGGTCTTGCAGGTCCTCGAGGGAAAACCCCAGGCCACGGCACAGGCTGTGGGGGTCGATGCCGTTGGCACTGGCCACTTCGGCCAGGGTCTGCAGCAGGAACGGTGACACCAGCGCCAGTTCGTAGTGGGGATCGATGACTTTGATGGGCATGGCGACTGGCTTCCGGTCAGGTTCAGTTGTTATTTTTGTAACCGATTATGTCGTAGAACGTTAGCACGCCTGGCCGCCTGACCGCCAACCCGCAACCAACCTCGCCGGCCAGGCGCCATGGCGAGAATAGGCTGGCCGCAGAAGTCCCCTCTGTGTCCGCCAATACCCTGCCCTGTCGGGCGCTGAGGGCTTATTTCTATGTTGCGGCCAGCATCAAGGCCGGCGATGCGCCCCCAGACAATAATAAGAGTTAAAAAAATGAATCCGACCCGTGTCTCCCCTCCCCTGCGCCTGGCGATAAGCCTGGCCCTGCTGTCGAGTGTGTGCCTGTCGGCACAGGCCACCGAATCCGGTGTCGACAACATCGGCCCGGGCACCGACGGCTTCTTCATGCTGCCATTGGACGTCAACGGCCTTCCGGACAACATGGTTGCGTTCAACCTCTACTACAACTTCTACAAGGCCAGGAAGCTCAATATCAGCTCCCTGGGTGGCAAGGTGCCGGGCGTCGAGATCACCTCCGAAGCGGTGATTCCGCGCCTGGACTACTTGACCCCGCTGCGGATCGCCGGTGGCCGCCTGGGTTTCTACGCAGCCCAGCCCTGGATCAAGCAGCGCGTGCAGGCCTTCGGCCTGGAGGATGATCGCGAAAGTATGGGCGACACCACCGTGGCCCCGATCATTTTGTGGGACATGGGGAAAAACCTGACCTTGGGTGCGGCACTGGAGATCACCATTCCTACCGGCGAATACGACGCCACGCGACTGGCCAACACCAGTAACAACTTCTACACCTACAAACCGCTGTTTTCCTTCACCTGGTTGCCGACCGAGCGGACCGAGCTGTCACTCAAGACTACCTACAGCTTCAACGAAGAGAACCACGACACCGATTACCGCTCAGGGCAGATTTTCCATTTCGACTATTCCGCCAGCTACAAAGTGACCGACAACCTCAACCTCGGCCTCAACGGTTATTACCTCAAGCAGACCACCGACGATAAACAATACGGCAAGACCGTGCAGTTCAACGGCCAGGACGTCAACGACGGGGTGCGTGGCGAGGTGTTCGCCATTGGTCCGGCGATGTATCTGACTTTTCTCAAGTACGCGAGCGCCGAGTTGCGCTGGGCCAAGGAATTCGACGTGGAAAACCGTCCAGAAGGCCAGATGCTGTGGGCCAAAGTCACCATTCCCTACGCGTTCTGACAACGCGCCTCACGCCCGGCGTGCCACGGCCAGCGGAGCGCGAGGTGCGCCCAGGGCGTTGAGCAGGCAGTGCATTGCCTCCTCCCGGCTGCGCTCGAAGCGATATCGCGACTCGATGTACAGCGCCAATTGCAACGCTACCGGTTCGTCCAGGGGCAACGGCGCCTGCTGCATACCCAGGGCCGTGGCGACCCGGCTCGGCAGGCTCAGGCCGAACGGCTGGCGGTCGGCGATCAACTTCGCCGCCAGGGTGCTCTGGGTGCTTACGGCGATGTTGCGCCGCAGGCTTTTCAGGCCCAGGTGCAGATCCACCGGGCTCAGCCCGTCGCGCCGGCTGGAGACCTGGATCTGCGGTTGCGCCAGGTAAGCCTGCAGGGTGCGCGGCGGCTCTCGCAGCGCCTCGCCATAGGCGAACACATAGTGATCGACCGGCAGCACCTGCTTGTGCAAGCCGGCCAGGCCCGCCAGGGGTTGGTCGAGATCGATCAGGATGTCCAGTTTGCCCGCTGCCAGTTCCTGCAGGGCGTCCCGGCGTCGCGGCTGGAAATACCGCACCTGCCAATCGGCATGCGGGGCCTGGAGCAAGGCTTCGAGCAACACCGGCTGCAGGCAGTCCAGGCAACTGATGCGCAGCAGCGGATCGCTTTGCCGCGCGGCCGGGATCATCCGCAAGCCATCGCGCAGGCACTCCAGCGCGGCGCGCACGTAATCGGCCAGGCGGTGCGCCACCAGGGTCGGCGTCACCCCCAGGCGGCTCTTGATGAACAGCGGGTCGCCACACAGGTCACGCAGGCGGCGCAGCGCATTGCTCATCGCCGGTTGCGACAGGCTCATGACTTCGGCAGCGCGGGTAACGCTGCGTTGCTGGTAGATGGCATCGAAGGCGAGCAGCAGGTTGAGGTCGAGCTGGCGTAAATCAAGCATGGTCTTGCTCCGGCAAATCGCTTAACGTCGGGCAGCCTAACCAGTGAACCGGAACATGCTGTGAGCCCTAAATGACAAAAAGCGATCAGCCGACAGCCAACGCGTTCTACGCCCCCAGCCTGCTGCCGGCCATCGAAGAACTGCTGGCCCGGGGAGTGGCGCGCGAACAGATCGAGGCCTTGTTTCGCCGTACGCTGTTTGAACTGCGCACCCCGTTTACGCGGATCCCGCTGTTTCTGTCCCGGCGCTTCTGGGCCTTTGCCCAGGCCACGACCGCCGACCCGCTGCTGGGGCTGGCGGCCGGGCGGCGCTTCGTGTCCACCTCGACCAACGGCCTGACCTACCTGTTTGATGTGGCCGCATCGCTGGACAGCGCCTGCGCCTACTTCGTGCGTTTCTTCCCGTTTTTCAACGGCCATTTCCAGGCCCGGGTGGTGCGCAGCGAAGACTCGGTGCAACTGCACTTACTGGACTGCGGCAGCCTGCGCGCCACCGCCGCGATGACTGACTACATCCTCATCAGCATCTGCAGCATGCTGCGCCGCAAGGTGCTGGCCAGCGGGCTGGGGCAAGACCCGATCCTGGGGGTGGGCCTGGTGCACTCGGCCCCAGCCAGCCCCTCGGCTCACGAGCAGGCCTTCCGTGCTCCGGTGCAGTGGCGCCAGGCACACAACGTGATCCACCTCGAACCCCAGGTATTCGTGCAGGCGCTGACCCCGGGCAATCATCAACTGGAGGAGACACTGGTCGAACTGCTGGAGCAGACTCGGCGCAACAGCGAGCCGACCTTGCTCGAACTGGTCAGCGACCACCTGATCCGCGACTTGCCCGGCGCCCACTGGCAAGACTTCTGCACCTCCCAGCACCTGCTCGAACGCACCGCCGCCCGGCGCCTGAAAGCCCTGGGCTGGAGTTTTTCCGAGTTGCTGGACGAGTACCGTCGCTATCGCTCCGAAGACCTGCTGCAACACTCGCCGTTGGAGCTGGTGGAGATTTCCGACCAGCTCGGCTACAGCGATGTGCAAAGTTTCAACCGCGCTTGCCTGCGCTGGTTCGAATGCGCACCGGGGTCGTACCGATCACGCCACCAGGCATGACCGGTACGGGCAGGGTCAGGGTTTCAACGGCCATTCCTGGTCCAGGTCCGAGAGGCTTTTGCCGTCATCGGGGTGTTTCCAGGTCTGTGGTGGCGGGTTCTCTTCAGGGCTGGCTTCGTCCTGATCTTCTTCGTCGTCGTTATCGCGGTATTGATCGTGTTGTTTGTCAGCGGCCATGGCACTCTCCTCCTGAGATGGGTTTCAAATTTCAGGATAGAACAAAGCCACGGCTTCGCTATATTGAGGGCAACGCTGGCTTGCGCGTCTGTCGCGCCAGGCGAAAAGCAAAAAACCTGCGAAGCGTGAGCCGCGCAGGTTTTTTGTGAATCGCAGAAACAAAAAACCCCGGTCTTGCGACCAGGGTCTTTGCTATCGACTCGAAACAGACATCGGCATGACCAATGTTTTGCTTCGTAGCACCAAGGCGTTCAGTGGGCCTTGGAGCAGATATGGCGCAGCGGACGGGACTCGAACCCGCGACCCCCGGCGTGACAGGCCGGTATTCTAACCGACTGAACTACCGCTGCGTATCGCTGTGGACTTGCGTCCAGTTAATTCGTCTGACTGTAAAGCATCGAGGCTTTGCAATCTCAAACCGGGTAAACCCGATCTGGAAAATATGGCGCAGCGGACGGGACTCGAACCCGCGACCCCCGGCGTGACAGGCCGGTATTCTAACCGACTGAACTACCGCTGCGCGTCGGTGGAGGCTTTTCAGCTTCCATCTTGCTTTCGCAAGACTCTCAAGAAGTGGTGGGTGATGACGGGATCGAACCGCCGACATTCTGCTTGTAAGGCAGACGCTCTCCCAGCTGAGCTAATCACCCGTTTGCTTCTCCGAGGCCGCGAAATTTACGCAGATACCGAAGCTAAGTCAATACCCTGATTGAAGTTTTTTTCAAAAACAGCTGAAAGCCACAAGCGGCACGCTCCAAGTCAAAGCAGTGGTGCGCAGGCAGTGACGCCTGCGACCGGCTTTTACTTGTCGCTGCCCTTCACTGCTCGTAGATCATCTTCTTGGTCATGCCGCCGTCGACCACGAACTCCTGGCCGGTGACAAACCCGGCATTGCGCGACAGCAGCCACGCTACCATCGCCGCGACATCTTCGACCGTACCTACCCTGCCCGCCGGATGCTGGGCATGATCGGCATCACTCAATGGTTCGGCACGTCGCGCCGACGGGTCGCGGGCATCGATCCAGCCAGGGCTGACCGCATTGACCCGGACTTCCGGGCCAAGGCTGATGGCCAGCGCGTGGGTCAAGGCCAGCAAGCCGCCCTTGCTCGCCGCGTAGGCCTCGGTGTCAGGTTCCGACTGCCCGGCCCGGGTCGAGGCCAGGTTGACGATGGCACCGTTGTGAGCCCGCAGATACGGCGCACAGTGCTTGGCCAACAACATGGGCCCACTGAGGTTGACCGCCAACACCCGATTCCAGTAGGCCAGGTCGAGGCTTTCCAGGGTGATATTGCGCGGGTCGGCAACCGCCGCGTTGCACACCAGGGCATCCAGGCGCCCAAACTGCCCCAGTACTTCGGCAACGCCCTGGGTCACTTGCTGCTCATCGGCAACGTCCATGGTGATGAACCAGGCATGCTCACCCAACGCCTTGGCAACCTTGGAACCACGCTCACGGTCGAGATCGGTCAGCACCACCTGCCAGCCTTCGCTGATCAACCAGGCGGCAATCCCCAGACCGATGCCGCGGGCAGCACCTGTGACCAGGGCAACCCGGCCATTGCTGCCGCTGGCAGGCGTTGCGATCTCGATCACAAGGCAGCCAGCCCGCGCGCCAGGTCCGCTTGCAGGTCGACCACGTCTTCGAGGCCGACGGCAATCCGGATCAGGCTGTCACGAATACCCGCCGCCTCGCGCTCCTGTGGCGCCAGGCGCCCGTGGGAGGTGGTGCTTGGGTGGGTAATGGTGGTCTTGCTGTCACCCAGGTTGGCGGTGATCGAGATCAGCCGGGTGGCATCGATGAAGCGCCATGCGCCTTCTTTGCCGCCCTTGACCTCGAAGCTCACGACCGCGCCAAAGCCCTTCTGCTGGCGCTGGGCCAACTCGTGCTGCGGGTGGCTCTTGAGGCCGGCGTAATGCACTTTCTCGATACCGTCCTGCTGCTCCAGCCATTCGGCCAGTTGCTGGGCGTTAGCGCAGTGCGCCTTCATGCGCAGGCTCAAGGTTTCCAGGCCCTTGAGGAAGATCCAGGCGTTGAACGGACTCAGGGTCGGCCCGGCTGTACGCAGGAAACCGACGATTTCCTTCATCTGCTCGCTGCGCCCAGCCACCACGCCGCCCATGCACCGGCCCTGGCCGTCGATGAACTTGGTGGCCGAGTGCACCACGACGTCCGCGCCGAGCTTGAGCGGTTGCTGCAAGGCAGGCGTGCAGAAGCAGTTGTCGACCACCAGCATCGCGCCCTTGGCGTGCGCGACTTCGGACAATGCGCTGATGTCCACCAGTTCGGCCAACGGATTGGACGGCGACTCGACGAACAGCAGCTTGGTGTTGGCCTTGATTGCCGCGTCCCAGCCGGACAGGTCCGCCAGGGGTACGTAGTCGACTTCGATGCCAAAGCGCTTGAAGTACTTCTCAAACAGGCTGATGGTCGAACCAAACACACTGCGCGACACCAGCACATGGTCGCCAGCACTGCACAGGCTCATCACCACCGCAAGAATTGCCGCCATGCCAGTGGCCGTGGCCACCGCCTGCTCAGCGCCTTCGAGGGCGGCAATGCGCTCCTCGAACGCCCGCACAGTGGGGTTGGTGTAGCGCGAGTAGACGTTGCCCGGCACTTCGCCAGCAAAGCGCGCCGCAGCATCGGCCGCGGTACGGAACACATAGCTGGAGGTGAAGAACATCGGATCACCGTGTTCGCCCTCCGGCGTGCGGTGCTGGCCGGCACGTACGGCCAGGGTATCGAACGCTACGCCATCGAGGTCGCTGTCCAGCCGACCGGCATCCCAATCCTGACTCATGCTGTCACTCCTTGCCCTGCTCTTGTCATGAAGAGCCTGTAGTAGATACAAAACCGGCCCCTCAGGGCCGGTAGAAACTCAGTTGTTGTACAGATCGATGATCGCACTGACTGCCTGGGTCTTGACCTTGGAGGCGTCGTTACGCGCCTGCTCGATCTTGTTCAGGTAAGCCTCGTCGACGTCGCCGGTGACGTACTTGCCGTCGAACACTGCGCAATCGAACTTTTCGATCTTGATCTTGCCGCCGCCGACGGCTTCGATCAAGTCAGGCAGGTCCTGATAGATCAGCCAGTCAGCACCGATCAGGTCGGCCACGTCCTGGGTCGAACGATTGTGCGCGATCAGTTCGTGAGCGCTTGGCATGTCGATGCCGTAGACGTTCGGGTAACGCACGGCCGGTGCCGCGGAGCAGAAGTAGACGTTCTTGGCGCCAGCTTCACGGGCCATCTGGATGATTTGCTTGCAGGTGGTGCCGCGCACGATCGAGTCGTCCACCAGCATCACGTTCTTGCCGCGGAACTCCAGCTCGATGGCGTTGAGCTTCTGGCGTACGGATTTTTTCCGCGCTGCCTGGCCCGGCATGATGAAGGTCCGGCCGATGTAGCGGTTTTTCACGAAACCTTCGCGGAACTTCACGCCCAGGTGGTTCGCCAGCTCCAGGGCCGCGGTGCGGCTGGTGTCCGGAATCGGGATGACCACGTCGATGTCGTGCTCGGGACGCTCGCGCAGGATCTTCTCGGCCAGCTTCTCACCCATGCGCAGGCGAGCCTTGTACACCGACACGCCGTCGATGATCGAGTCCGGACGCGCCAGGTACACGTGTTCGAAGATGCACGGGGTCAGGGACGGGTTGGTCGCGCACTGACGGGTGTGCAGCTTACCCTCTTCAGTGATGTAGACCGCTTCGCCCGGCGCCAGGTCGCGGATCAGGGTAAAGCCCAGCACGTCCAGGGACACGCTCTCGGAGGCGATCATGTACTCGACGCCTTCGTCGGTGTGACGCTGGCCGAAGACGATCGGACGGATGCCGTGCGGGTCGCGGAAGCCGACGATACCGTAGCCGGTGATCATCGCCACGACCGCGTAGCCACCTATGCAACGGTTGTGCACGTCGGTGACGGCAGCGAACACGTCTTCTTCGGTTGGCTGCAACTTGCCGCGCTGGGCCAGTTCGTGAGCGAACACGTTGAGCAGCACTTCCGAGTCGGAGTTGGTATTGACGTGGCGCAGATCAGATTCGTAGATCTCCTTGGCCAACTGTTCAACGTTGGTCAGGTTGCCGTTGTGCGCCAGGGTGATGCCATATGGCGAGTTGACGTAAAACGGTTGAGCTTCGGCCGAGGTCGAGCTACCGGCAGTCGGATAACGCACATGGCCAATGCCCATGTGGCCGACGAGGCGCTGCATGTGACGCTGATGAAACACGTCACGTACCAGACCATTGTCCTTGCGCAGAAATAACCGGCCGTCGTGGCTGGTCACAATCCCGGCAGCGTCCTGGCCGCGGTGCTGGAGGACGGTTAGCGCGTCATACAGCGCCTGATTGACGTTCGACTTACCGACGATACCGACGATGCCACACATGCGACGCAACCCCTACTTAATGAAACTGAACTGAACACGACTCACTGCGGCGTTTTCGCCGTCGGCAAGAGGTGCTCCTTGAACGGTATGTCAGCGGGTACGCTGATACCGCTGGCCAGCCACTGACTGCTCCACCCCAATATGAGGTTTTTGGACCAGTCTGCAACCAATAGAAATTGTGGCACGAGCCGCGACTCCTGCCACCATGAATCCTGCTGTACCGGGCCCAGGCTCAACAGCCCGACTGCGGTGACCACCAGCAAGGCGCCACGCGCCGCACCGAAGGCCATGCCGAGGAATCGATCGGTCCCGGAGAGGCCGGTGACGCGAACCAGTTCGCCGATAAGATAATTGATCATTGCACCCACCACGAGGGTGGCCACAAACAAGATGGCGCAGCCGGCGATCACGCGGGCCGAAGGTGTTTCGATGTATCCGGCGAGGTACTCGGACAATGAGCCACCAAACATCCAGGCAACGGCTCCTGCGATGATCCAGGTCACCAGCGATAATGCTTCTTTTACGAAGCCGCGGCTCAGACTGATCAAAGCGGAGATGGCGATGATTGCAACGATCGCCCAGTCAACCCAGGTAAATGGCACAGTACAGCCTACAGACGGATAAGGCGGCGCATTTTAGCAGAGCCCATGGCTATCGGTAAGCTGCGATTTTCAGTGCATTTCAAATAGGGACGATCGTTTCAGCCGCGCTCGGGCTGGAAACGCACCACAAAACCCTTGAGGTTCTGTTTGCGGTTCAGCAGGTCACGCAGACGGTCGGCTTCGGCGCGCTCGATCAGCGGCCCGACGAACACCCGATTCTTGCCATCAGCAGTGCGGATATAGGCGTTGTAGCCCTGGCTACGCAGGGTTTTCTGCAGGCTTTCGGCGCTTTCACGATTGGCCAGGCTGGCCAGTTGCACCGACCAACTGACCGACAGGCCATTGGCATCGACCCGACTCTGGGTGGTGTCAGGCTTGCTGGCGGGCGCAGCCGGAGCAGGTACTGGCTTGGGTGCTGGCGGCGGAGTAACTGGCTTGGCCACCACCGGCGCCGCGACGATCGGTGCGCTCGGGGCGACAGTCGGTGTGCTCGCGGCCGGTGCCTGCTCCATGGCAATTTCGGCATCGCTGGGCACAGGTTCCTGCGGCAGCGCTTGTGGCTCGGGAACCACCACCGGCTCGACCTGGACCTGAGGCATGGCCGGCGCCCGTGGTGCGGCCGGAGCCTGGACCACCACCTGGCGCTGTTCATCCTCACGGGAGAACATCATCGGCAGGAAAATCACCGCCAGGGCCACCAGCACCAGTGCACCGACCATCCGCTGCTTGTACGCGTTATCCAGCAAAGCCATCTGCAGCTTCCTCCGTGGAGTGCCGAGCGAGCCATTCAAGGGCCTCGGCGACACAATAAAATGATCCGAACAGCAGAATCTCGTCGTCTGCCGTTGCCTGCGCGCTCTGCCCCTCCAGGGCTTCGGCCACACTTGCATAGGAGGTCACGGACGCGCCAAGGTTCTGCAACGCGGCCTGTATATCCGCAACCGGGCGGGCGCGCGCAGAATCCAGCGGGGCGACAGCCCAGTGCTGGACACTAGCACTCAATTCACCGACAACTCCATCAAGATCCTTGTCGGCCAGCAATCCGAAGACCGCCAGGCGCCGACCCACCACCGGCCGCCGGGCCAGGCGCTGCGCCAGGTACTCGGCCGCGTGCGGATTGTGCCCGACGTCCAGCATCAGGTTCAGGCGCTTGCCCTGCCAGTTGAACTGACGCCGATCCAGGCGCCCGACCACGCGAGTCGCCTGCAATGCCGCGGCAATCTGCTCAGGCATCCAAGGCAGGTCCAGCAAGGCGTAGGCCTGCAGCGCCAGCGCAGCGTTTTCCATCGGCAGGTCGAGCAATGGCAGATCCCGCAGCTCAAGCGTACGCCCCTGGCCGTCGACACCGCGCCACTGCCAGTGCTGGTCCGTCAGGCCCAGGTCAAAATCCCGACCCCGCAGGAAAAATGGGCAGGCCAGCTCGCGCGCCTTGTCCAGCAGGGGTTGTGGTGGATTGAGGTCACCACACAGCGCCGGAGCGCCGTGGCGGAAAATCCCGGCCTTCTCGAAGGCCACCGATTCCCGGGTATTGCCCAGGTAGTCGGCATGATCGACACCGACACTGGTGACCAGCGCGATATCTGCATCCACCAGGTTGACCGTGTCCAGGCGCCCGCCAAGACCAACTTCCAGAACCACCGCATCCAGACCTGCGCGCTGGAACAGCCAGAACGCCGCCAGGGTGCCCATTTCGAAGTAGGTCAGGGAGATTTCGCCACGGCCCGCCTCCACCGCAGTGAAGGCCTCGCACAGCTGTTCGTCAGTGGCCAACACGCCATTGACCTGCACCCGCTCGTTGTAATGCAGCAGATGCGGAGAATTGTAGACACCCACCTTCAGGCCCTGCGCGCGCAGCAAGGAAGCCACGAACGCACAGGTAGAACCCTTGCCGTTGGTGCCGGTGACCGTGATCACCCGAGGCGCCGGCTTGCCCAGCCCCATCCGGGACGCTACCTCTTGCGAGCGCGCAAGCCCCATGTCGATGGCGGACGGATGCAACTGCTCAAGGTAGGCGAGCCATTCGCCAAGGGTACGTTGGGTCATAGGTTGGCAGGTACCGGCGGAACCACGATTGGCTCGATTGGTGCGGCGACGAACTCAGGCGTCGGCAGTCCCATCAGTTGCGCCAGCAGGTTGCCCAGGCGTGGACGCAGCTCGGAACGGGCAATGATCATATCGATGGCGCCGTGCTCCAGCAGGAACTCGCTGCGCTGGAAGCCTTCTGGCAGTTTTTCCCGTACGGTCTGCTCGATCACGCGCGGACCGGCGAAGCCGATCAGGGCCTTGGGTTCGCCGACGATCACGTCGCCCAGCATCGCCAGGCTGGCGGAAACGCCGCCGTAGACCGGGTCGGTCAGTACCGAGATGAACGGAATGCCTTCTTCACGCAGACGCGCCAGGACCGCCGAGGTCTTGGCCATTTGCATCAACGAGATCAGGGCTTCCTGCATCCGCGCGCCACCGGAAGCGGCGAAGCAGATCATCGGGCAACGGTGCTCCAGCGCATAGTTGGCCGCACGCACGAAGCGCTCGCCGACGATCGCGCCCATGGAACCGCCCATGAAGGAGAATTCGAACGCCGACACCACCACCGGCATGCCCAACAGGGTACCGCTCATGGAGATCAGGGCGTCTTTTTCACCGGTCTGCTTCTGGGCAGCAGTCAGGCGGTCCTTGTACTTCTTGCCGTCGCGGAATTTCAGACGGTCAACCGGCTCCAGCTCGGCGCCCAATTCGGCACGGCCTTCAGCGTCGAGGAAGATGTCGATCCGTGCACGGGCGCCAATGCGCATGTGGTGATTGCACTTGGGGCAAACATCCAGGGTCTTTTCCAGTTCCGGACGGTACAGCACCGCCTCGCAGGATGGGCACTTGTGCCACAGACCTTCAGGCACCGAGCTTTTTTTCACCTCGGAACGCATGATCGAAGGGATCAGTTTGTCTACTAACCAGTTGCTCATGCTTTCTTTCTCCAGTACCGGCGGCCCGAACGCTCTGGTTCGCAGCCCCGTGTATGCCCTTGAGCTAAATTCATGTGTGCGGCGATGATCGGTACGCTACGGCGGTCAGCACTAGGCCGTGACCTGCCTGCAACGCACTCCATCCTCAGCCATCCAGACAACCCGCGCTTGGGGTTGCCACTTCGGTTCTGGCCCGCCCGAAGGCGACGCCTGCCTGCTGTGTGCAGCGCATGTTTTGTACCATGCAGTGGACGGCGGCAGACTGCCAGCCGTCACATCGTCGCGGTGCTGCTGCGTACGGCCTGCATAAATGCGTGAATCCTTGCGTGATCCTTGATGCCCTTGCCCTGCTCTACCCCACCACTGACGTCCACCGCGTACGGCCGGACCCGGGCAATGGCCTGCGCCACGTTGTCCGGGGTCAGGCCGCCGGCCAGGATAATCGGCTTGCGCAAACCCGGCGGTATCAATGACCAGTCGAAGGCCTCGCCGGTTCCACCGGGCACTCCTTCGACATAGGTATCGAGCAAGATCCCACTGGCACTCGGGTAGGCATCACAGGCAGCGGCGATATCGTCCCCGGCCTTGACCCGCAGGGCCTTGATATAGGGCCGGTGCCAGCCTTCGCAATCGGCCAGGGTTTCATCACCATGGAACTGCAACAGGTCCAGCGGCACGGCATCGAGGATCTCGCCGAGCTCGCAGCGACTGGCGTTGACGAACAAACCCACGGTGGTCACGAACGGCGGCAGCGCGGCGATAATGGCCCGCGCCTGCTGGACCGTGACCGCCCGCGGGCTCTTGGCGTAGAACACCAACCCGATGGCATCGGCCCCGGCCTCGACCGCCGCCAGCGCGTCTTCAATGCGGGTAATCCCACAAATTTTGCTGCGAACGGCTGGCATGTCGGGGGAACCTCAGGGCAAATCCGGGAAAGTCCCGGATGGTAGCAAATGCATTGGCGGGCGTCAGCCGTCAAGTTCCGAGAAGCCGGTGAGGAAATGCGGCCCGATGTAACGCTCTGGCAGCGGGAATTCATCACGGTACTCGACCTGCACCAGGTACAGCCCGAAGGGATGGGCCGTGACCCCGCCCGTGCGGCGAATCCGGCTCTCCAGCACCTCCTTGGCCCACTCCACCGGACGCTCGCCGGTACCGATGGTCATCAGCACCCCGGCAATGTTACGCACCATGTGATGCAGGAAGGCACTGGCGCGAATGTCCAGCACGATCATTTTGCCGTGCCGGGTCACGCGCAGGTGATGGATCTGCTTGACCGGCGACTTGGCCTGGCACTGCCCCGCGCGAAAGGCGCTGAAATCGTGCGTGCCGAGCAAATGCTGCGCAGCTTCGGCCATGCGTTGTTCATCCAGCGGCCGATGGTTCCAGGTCACTTCCTCGTTGAGGTGGGCCGGGCGGATCTGGTCGTTGTAGATGACATAACGATAACGCCGGGCAATGGCCTTGAAGCGCGCATGGAAATCCGCCGGCATGACCTTGGCCCAACTGACGCTGATGTCGTGGGGCAAGTTGATGTTGGCGCCCATGACCCAGGCCTTCAGCGAACGCTCCACCTGGGTGTCGAAATGCACCACCTGGCCACAGGCGTGCACACCGGCATCGGTGCGCCCCGCGCAATGCAGGGACACTGGCGAATCGGCGACTTTCGACAAGGCCGTCTCGAGGGCTTGTTGCACGGTGGCCACGCCGGAGGCCTGGCGCTGCCAGCCGCGGTAGCGCGAGCCTTTGTATTCGACGCCCAACGCGATCCGGAAAAAGCCGTCGGCCGCCATTTCGGCGGCCGGGTTATCTATATTTGCCAAGGGGTGACAGCCTGCTGATTTACGCTAAGGCGGGCATTATAAGGGTGTGCGCCGGGGATGCCATGTTCGCGCTGTTTTTTGTTTTGCGCCTGCTCACAGTGAATCTGTGGGGCCTGGCCGGGCGGATGCTGGATCAGGCCGAGTACATATCCATTTCTTCGGTAACGGCCTCCTATGGTTCCGCCTGACGGCGGCTCACTTTTGAACAGCGCAAAAGTAAGCAAAACGCTCTTACCCCACCACTCGGTGCCTCG
>NZ_JBIUWJ010000054.1:0-25108 GCF_044743405.1 Pseudomonas sp. NPDC087626 | reverse complement strand
TGCATGCGGCTTCGCCGCACGGCGCTACGCGCCTCCCCCCTGATGGACACCTTCGCTCAGCCTGCCGAAGGGGCGGGTGGATCAAGATCAAAAGCAAGAGCACGGCGACCTGACAGTCGGCCTGAGTGGTAAAAGCGGGCGAGGCGGCCTGCCGGCCGGCCTGTTTTTCTTGGCTGGGATATCTCTATTGTGGGAGCGGGCTTGCCCGCGATGGCGATCTGCGCCAAACCACAGATCTCGGTAATACCCCAACCCCCGTAGCAGCTGCCGAGCCCGCGAGGCTGCGTTCGAGGACGCAGTCCTCGCCGCCTTTCAATCCTGCCGACGGTGCAGGGGGATCAAGATCAAAAGTCGCCGCACGGCGATCTGCTTGTCGGCCGGGTGGGTTATACCATCGCGCCTTCCAGTTCCAGCAAGCGTCGATCCACCCGCACAATCGCATCGACCATGGCCAGGGCCGCTGGGGTCAGGGAGTGTCCGGCGCGGCTGACGATTCCGTAATGCAGCTGCAGTCCCGGGTCGTCTGTGGGGATGTCGGTGAAGCTCAGTAGGCTGATTTCGCCCTTGAGCGCCAACTCGCTCAAGGCTTCCATGGTGGCGAGGCCGACGGCGTCGGAGCGCATTACTACGCGGCGGATCGCGTCGAACTGGGCACATTCCACGCGGGTCTCGAAGTCGGCTTCGCCCTGCACGTCGGCGAGGATTTTGCGGATCATCGGCGGGATCCGCGTGCCCACCACCGGGTAGTCGAGCAGGGCCCGCAGTGCCAGCGGCCGGCCGTGGCTCAAGGGGTGTCCGGCGCGGCAGAAGAACCGCCCGCGACGGGGTCGCAGTAACTGCACCTGGTACTGCGGATCGCCGGTGAAATAGCGCGAATCGGCGACCAGGAATTCGATCTGCTGCTCCTTGAGCCAGCCTGCCAGTTGTTCCCAGTCGCCCTGGTGAAAGCGGGTACGGATGGCCGGGTGGGCGCTGATGAATTCGGCCAGGGCTTCGGGCACCAGCAATTGCGCTGGGTAGGGCCCACAGCCGAAATGCAGCTCACCGCCGGTCAGGCCGTTGTATTGCATCAACTCGTTGTGCAGCGCCTGGCTGCCCGCCAGCAGGCGTCGGGCATGCTGCAGCACCAGTTGGCCCTGGCCGGTCAGGCGAAACTCGCGGCTGCTGCGCTCCACCAGCGCGCAATCGAGGTCGCGCTCCAGGGTCTGGATGCTGCGACTGAAGGCCGGCTGGCTGAGGTTGATCGCCTCGGCCGCCCGCACAAAACTGCGGTAATCGGCCAGGGCCACCAGGTGGCGAAGCTGACGGAGGTCCACTATGCGTCTCCTGCATTCGTTGGATACTTTTAATGCATTTGATCGATAGCATACGGGCTGGCATAAGTACAACCCTCTTTTGCCTGCAGCGCTCGCTCATGCCTGATCAAACGTTCGCCTCCAGTGCCTTCACCCGCACCATCCTCAGTCATGCCCGCCAGGTCGGCCTGTGTGAGCAAGTCTTGTTGCAGCGTGCCGGTATCAGCCTGTCCTGGCTCGACGACCAGCATCAGCACATCCCGGCGCACCTGGTGGAACAGTTGTGGCGTGAATGCGAGAACGCCGGCGTTGGGCGCCACTTCGGCTGTGACCTGGTCAATGGCATGGCCACCAGTTGCCTGCAAGGCATGAACATCCTGCTGGACTCGGCCGCCACCTTGCGCGCCAGCCTGCGCTGTTTTACCGACTATCTGCCGCGGGTCACCAACCATGTCCTGGCCGAGCTCGAGGAAAGCACCGACGAGGCCCGTCTGCACCTGCGCCCGGCCCGGCAGATGCCGCATTTTTTTGGCCTTGATGCTGCCACCTTGAGCCTGGTGCGCAACATTTCGCGGCGAGTTGGCCTGGCACCGGCCCAGTTGTTCAGCCGCGTGCGCCTGGCACCCGGGCAGGCGGCTGGCGAATGGCTGGATGGGCAGGGGGTCAGCACCGAGGTGGCCGAGCACCCGTGTCTGATCCTGCCAAGGCTCAGCCTGGAACTGCCCGTGCTCAGCGCCCATCCCTTTTTGCACCAGAGCATGCTGCGCCACTGGCAAGCGGCGGCGCCCAACGAGACCCGCACTGACAGCCTGGAGTTGGCGCGGCACTGGTTGACCGCTGGCGACCAGCCGATCGAGCGGATTGCCGAGCGCCTGGGTTATCGCCAGCCGAGCAATTTCATCCGCGCCTTCCGCAAGCAGTTCGGTATCACCCCCAAGCAGTTTCGCCTTGGGCACTTCCAGGGTTGCGCTGACCCGGCCTAAAAAGCCGGATGATCATTTTTTGTCGCGCCACGCTTGCGCCTGTTGTTGGATTGTTGGGCATTTTGACCGGGCTGAGTACATCTGACCGGAGCCTAATAATGATAAAAACATGCTCGGCCAACGCCTGCGTCGCGCCACGACGCAAAAGGCTTGGCCACACCCGACCGCAACCGCTAGCCCTGGCCATCCTGGCGGCCATGGTCGCACCTGCCCAGGCGACCACCTTCGAGTTCAACGAAGACTGGAGCCTGTCGACCAAGACCACCCTGTCCCTGGGCAGCAGTTGGTCGACGCAAAATCCCGACAAAAGCATGATGACCCGGGCCAATGCCCTGCAGGCACAGCATGTGCAGGCCAATGGCAGCAGCGTCAGCGCCGACGACAACCGGCTGAACTTCGAGAAGGGCGACCAGATCTCGCAGATCTTCAAGGGCCTGACCGATTTCAGTCTTGACGGGCAGGGGCAGGGGGCCTTTCTGCGGTTCAAGTACTGGTACGACGAGGCCTACGAAAACGGCGAAGGACGCTTCAAGCAGTTCGACGATTCGGGCTGGGACGACTTGTCCAAGTTCAAGGGTTTCAAGACCCTGGACGCCTATCTGTGGAAGGACTTCGTGGTCGCTGACCGCCCGCTTAACGTCAAGGTCGGCAACCAGGTGTTGTCCTGGGGTGAGTCGCTGCTGATCCAGAACGGCATCAACGTGATCAACCCGCTGGACGTCTCGGCGTTCAACCGTCCCGGGGTGGAGATCAAGGAAGGCCAGTTGCCGGTGGAGATGCTCTCCTTCAGCCTCGGCCTGACCGACACTCTGAACCTGGAAGGCTTTTACCAGTACAACTGGCGGCCCAGCGTGCTCGACGGCTGCGGCACGTTTTTCGCCAGCAGCGACGCGATCCAGAAGGGCTGCGGACCGCTGTACCTGAGCCAGGTACAGACCGATCAGCAAATGCAGAGCGCCGGGCTCTACGCCACCTCCCGTGGCAACGAATCGCCGTCCGATAACGGCCAGTTCGGCTTTGCCCTGCGCAACATGATCCCGGCGCTGAACGACGCGGAAGCGGCGATCTACTTCATCAACTATCACTCGCGCCTGCCGTACTTCACCCTCGACGCGCGGGATGTCACCCAGCCCGGGACGTTCCCCGGCGGCATCCAGAACCCCAGCTATGCGGCGGCGTTCCCCGAGGACATTCGCCTGTACGGTTTCAGCCTCAATGGCGTCGAGCCGAATTCGGGCATCTCCCTGGCCGGCGAAATCAGCTACCGGCCGAACATGCCGCTGGCGATCAACGCCCCGGACATCAACGTTGCGGTGATTTCCGGGCCGGGCGGCAGCTCCTGGGTCGACCTGCCGAGCGGGTTTGATAACACCCATGGCGACCGCTACGACGGCTGGGTACGCAAGGGCGTGTGGCAGATGACCGGTTCGGCGACCCAGGCCTACGACAACATCCTCGGTGCCACGCGCCTGAGCCTGTTCGGCGAGGCCGGGGTGGTGCACATCGAGGACCTCGGTGACGAGCGCCTGGGACGCAACGCCGCCTTTGGCCGCAGCAGCCCGAAAAATGGCGCGCAGTGCAACACCGTGGCCTCGGGTGTGACCAACCAATATTGCACCGACAAGGGCTTCGCCACCGACTGGTCCTGGGGTTATCGCCTGCGTGCCAGCCTGGAATACAGCGACGTGTTCCCGGGGGTCAACCTGATCCCGGCGGTCAACTGGCGCCATGACGTCTCGGGTTATTCCTATGACCCCCAAGGGCCGTTCCAGGAAGGCCAGCAAGCGCTGGGCCTGAGCCTGACCGCCAACTACCTCAACGACTACAGCGTGGAGCTGGCCTACAACAGCTTCTTCGGCTCGAACGACTACAGCACCCTGGACGACCGCGATTTTGCCTCGGTCAGCTTCAAGGTCGACTTCTAAGGAGTATCAGTGATGCGTATGCAACTTTGTGTGCTGGCCCTGGCCTGCGCGGCGAGCCTGGCGCAGGCCAAAGGCAGTGATCCGGCGGCCCTGGGCAAGACCCTGACGCCGATGGGGTCGGAAATGGCCGCCAACGCCGACGGCAGTATTCCAGCCTGGACCGGGGGCCTGGCGGGCAACGCCGGCACGGTCGACGCCAAGGGCGGGTACAGCGACCCCTACGCCAGTGAGAAGCCGCTGTTCACCATCACCGCGCAAAACCTGGCGCAGTACCAGAAGTTTCTGAGCCCGGGGCAAGTGGCGATGTTCAAGCGCTACCCCGATACCTACAAGATGCACATCTACCCCACGCACCGCAGCGCCAACCTGCCCAAGACGGTGCTCGAGCAGAGCCGGGAAAACGTCGCCAAGACCAGCCTGGCCGATGGCGGCAACGGCCTGCACGACTACGTCCATGGCATTCCGTTCCCGCTGCCCACCGAAGCCCTGGAGGTGATGTGGAACCACATGACCCGCTACCGTGGCGGCAGCTACGAGCGCATCAGCAGCTCGGCTTTGGTGCGCGAGAACGGCGCCACCAGCTACGTGCGCAACCAGTCGTTGATCAACTTCGCCGACACCATCAGCGGGCTTGAGCCGGGCAACAACACCCTGTTCATGTTCAAGAGTCGGGTGCTGGAACCGGCCCGTCTGTCCGGTGAAGCGGTGCTGGTGCACGAGCCGATCGACCAGGTGGCCGAGCCGCGTTCAGCCTGGCAATACCTGCCGGGGCAGCGTCGGGTGCGTCGTGCGCCGATGATCGCCTACGACAACAGCGCCCGTTACAGCAACGGCCTGATTACTGCCGACAACATCGATGGCTACAACGGTGCGCCGGACCGTTTCGACTGGAAGCTGGTGGGCAAGCAAGAGCTGTACATCCCCTACAACAGCTACAAGATCGGCAGTCGCGACCTCAAGTACGACGCGGTGATCAAGCCCAACCACGTCAACCAGGACCTGGCCCGTTACGAGAAGCACCGGGTCTGGGTGGTGGAAGCCACGCTCAAGCCCAATGCCCGGCACATCTACGGCAAGCGTCGGTTTTATATCGATGAAGACAGCTGGCAGATCGCGCAATCGGATCAGTACGACAGCCGTGGCGAACTGTGGCGCAGCGGTGAGTTGCACGCGATCCAGCATTACGATCACGGGTTCACCTACAACGTCCTGGAAACCTCGTACGACCTGATCGCCGGGCGCTACTACGCCGGAGGCCTGGCCAACGAAGAGACCGAGCCGATGCGCGTGGGTTTTGCCGCCAAGACCGACGACTACACCCCCTCGGACCTGCGACGCTGGGCCAAGTAACCCGTCCTGCGGGGCCCGCTCCTACAAAGCGGGCACTGAGCGCCGCATTCATTGCTGTCAGGAGACATTTCCATGCGCCACTGGATTTCCGCATTAGCCTTGGGGCTCAGCGCGAGCGCCGTACAAGCCGCCAGCCTCGATCAACCGCAAGCCCGGGCCCTGGCCCAAGAGGCTTATGTGTTTGCCTACGCCACCGGCGAACACCTCAAGGTGCTCAGCGCCATCGCCGCCAAGCTGCCGTTCAACATGCTGTACAGCGAGCCACGACTGCTCGGCCCGCAAGACAACAAAGTGGTTTCCCCGAACAACGACACCTTCTACTCGCGCGCCTTGCTCGACCTGCGCGGCGAACCCCAGGTGCTGCAAGTCCCCGAGGTCGAGGGGCGATACTACAACTTCCAACTGGTGGACCTGCGCACCGACAACCTTGACTACATCGGCACCCGCGCGACCGGCAGCAAGGCCGGGCGCTACCTGATCGCCGGTCCAGACTGGCAGGGTGAGGTGCCGTCCGGTTTCAACGGGGTGATTCGCTCGCCGAGCCGCGTGGTGTTCCTGATCGGGCGCACCGAGGTCAAGGGTGCCGACGATCTCACGCAGGCGGCGCAGGTGCTCAAGGGCTACGCCTTGCAGCCCCTGTCCAAGGCGCTGGGGAACCCGGCACCCGCGGCGCTGCCCACCCTGCAGTTACCGGCCTATGAGGACAGCAAGCAGGGGCCGGCGGTGGCGTTGTTCGAGCGCTTCAATCGCCTCGCGGCGCTGCACCAGTGGACCCCCGCCGAACAGCAGAAGCTGGCACGCTATGCCGAAATCGGCATCCAGCCAGGCGGCGCATTCGTGCCGCCGCAAGACCTCAAGGACGCAGTGGCCGAAGGCGCCGAAGCCGGCCGCGACCAGGTGCGAGTGGCCTCCAGCAAACTGTCCGTGGAGCAGCAAGGCTGGTTCCGCTCGCCGTCCAACGTCGGCAAGTTCGGTGACGATGACCTGACTCGCGCGGCTGTGGCCTGGCGCTACATCTATGCCAACGATCCTGCCGAAGCGCTGTACCCCATGGCACTGCACGACGCCCAGGGCCAGCTACTCGATGGCAATAAAACCTATCGCCTGCATTTCGCCGCCGGGCAGTTGCCACCGGTGAATGCCTTCTGGTCCCTGACCCTGTACGACGGCAAGAGCCAATTGCTGGTGGCCAACCCGCTGGCGCGTTACTCCCTGGGTGATCGCAGCCCCGACCTGCGATACGACGCCGATGGCGGCCTGACCCTGACCCTGGCGCACGCGACCCCGGCACAGGACGCCCAGAGCAACTGGCTGCCGACGCCGCAAGGTCCGTTCAACCTGATGCTGCGGTTGTACCTGCCACAACAGCGGGCACTGGATGGCAGCTACTCATTACCGACCATCGAAGCCATCAAGGGCGAGGGCTGAACCATGAATGCTCCTTTCAGCCGTCGTCGTCTGCTCGCCGGCATGAGTGTGGCCGGTGCCGCACTGGCGTGTCCGAGTTGGTTGCTGGCCGCCAGCCAGGTCTACCCAACCTCTGCCGAGGATATCCAGGCCATCACCCGGGACGCGTGGATCTACGCCTACCCGATGCTGATGCACTACCAGACCATGGAAAAGCAGGTGCTCGACCCCAGTGCTGCCGAGTATGTCGGCGGCTTCAATCGCTTTCGTCACTACAGCAGCCTGTACACGCCGAAGAACCGCGAAATTGTCACGCCGAACAATGACACGCCGTACTCCTGGGCCTGGCTGGACCTGCGCAGTGAGCCACAGGTCTTGAGCGTGCCGGCAGTGGCCGAGGACCGTTACTACGTGCACCAGCTGGTGGATCAATACACCCACAACTTTGCCTATGTCGGGGTGCTGAGCACCGGGCGCGAGGCGGGGGACTACCTGATCGCCGGGCCTGGCTGGACGGGCGCAACCCCGGCCGGGATCAAGGCCGTACTGCGCAGTGAAACCGAGATCGTCATGGTGCTGGGCCGCACCGCGCTGAAGAACACCGAGGACATGCCGGCGGTGCGTGCCTTGCAGCAGCAGTATCGCCTGCGCTCGCTGCACGAGTATGCCGGTACCCCGGTACCCGCAGCAGCACCCGCCATCGCGTGGCAGGCGTGGGACAGCAAGACCGGGCTGGGGCCAGGGTTCATCAATCAGTTGAACCAGATCCTCACGCTGTGTCCGGTCCAACCGAGTGAGCAAGCGTTGCATGAACGCTTTGCGCGGATCGGCATCGTTGCGGGGCAAGCTTTTGATCCGGCCGCGTTGTCTGCCCAGCAGTTGCAGGCATTGCTGGCGGGTATCCAGCAGGCCCAGGCAGAGATGAAGGTCGCCGGGGCCAAGGTCCGTAGCACCCTGGGTATGTTCGGCAACCGCGAAGCCATGCACAACAACTACCTCAACCGCGCCCTGGGGGCGGCCATGGGTATCTACGGCAACAGCGTCGAAGAGGCGTTCTACACCGGCAGCCAGCGGGACAACCAGGGTCAGTCGTTGGTGGGCGGGCGCCGCTACCGCCTGCGCTTTGCCCCGGGGCAGTTGCCACCGGCCAGCGAATTCTGGTCACTGACCCTCTACGACCTGCCGGACCGGCAACTGGTGGCCAACCCCATCGATCGCTATTGCCTGAGCAGCCGCGATCACCTGCAGCCGGACGCCGACGGTGGTCTGACCCTGCTGGTGCAGAGCACCGCCCCCGAGACCTCGAGCAACTGGTTGCCGGCCCCACAAGACGGCGCCTTCACCCTGATCCTGCGCCTGTACGGCCCCGAGCGGCAGGTGATCGAGCAGCGTTGGCAGATGCCGGCAGTGGAGATCGTCCAGGCCTGACCCACCGGCATCGCGAGCACCCCAAACCACCGTGGGAGCGGGCTTGCCCGCGATGGGGCCAGCCCATTCAACATCGATGGTGCCTGACACACCGCCATCGCGGGCAAGCCCGCTCCCACAGGTTTGCTGGGTATATACAGAATCTGTGAACAGCCAAAATCACTGTGGGAGTGGGCTTGCCCGCGATGGGGCCAGCCCATTCAACATCGATGGTGCCTGACACACCGCCATCGCGGGCAAGCCCGCTCCCACAGGTTTGATGTGGTGTATACAGAATCTGTGAGCACCCAAAACTACTGTGGGAGCGGGCGCCCGCTTGCGGCTTGCCCGCGATCAGGGCGTAACCACATTGAACTGCGGGCTGAAGGTGTCCAGGCTGCCCAGCAGCTGACCCAGTTTCTTGCCGTCGCCCTGCAACGTGACCAGGCCTTTTTGGATCGCCGTCGGGAAGTCCAGTTGCTTGAGGCTGATTTGCTCCAGGGTGGCCTTGCTCATGCTGACGCTGGCGTCGGCCTGGGGATTGCTGCCGCTGCGGTGGGTCAGCACGCCGTTGCGCAAGGTCAGGTTGTAGGCCTGGTTCGGGTCGTTGAAGGTCCAGTTCAACGTCAGGTCATGGCCGACGGCTTTCTCGCTGTTCAGGCGAATGGCCAGGAAGTCGAAGAACATCTCCGGGGTCAGCGCCCGCACCATGTCCACCGACACCGAACTGCCGGCAGTCGGTGGCACACCATTGCGCAGTTCCATGGCGGCGGTCAGGTACATGTTGCGCCAGGTGGCGTTCTCGCTCTGGTAGCCCAGTTGTTCCAGCGCCTGGGCCTGGGTTTCGCGGCCTTCGCTGTTGTCCGGCTCGGCGAACATCAACTGATTGCCCAGTTGCGTGGCCCAGCGGTAATCGCCCTTGGTCATGGCCTCGCGCATCTTGCCAATCACGGCCGCACTACCGCCGATGGCCTCGACATAATGCTTGGCGGTTTCCACCGGCGGCAGCGGGTTGAGGTTCGACGGGTTGCCGTCATAGAAGCCCATGTAGCGCTGATACACCGCCCGTGAATTGTGGCTCAGCGAGCCGTAGTAGCTGCGGGTGTACCACTTGTTCTCCAGGTCGCCCGGGAGCTTTTGCATGTTCTGCGCGATCTCCATCGGCGTCAGGCCCTGGTTCAACAGGTGCAGGGTGCGGTCGTTGAGGAAGGCATACATGTCGCGCTGATCGGCGAGGAAGGTGCGGATGCGCTCGCCACCCCAGGTCGGCCAGTTGTGCTGGGCAAAGAGTACGTCGGTCTTGTCGCCGTAACGCGTCAGACTGCTGTCCAGGTATTGCGACCAGGCCTTGGCATCGCGCACCGGAGCGCCGCGCGGAGTGAGGATGTTGTGCATCATCTGCGTAGCGTTTTCCGCCATGCACAAGGCTCGCAACTGCGGCAGGTAGAGGTTCATCTCCGACGGTGCTTCGGTGCCCGGGGTCAGTTGGAACTGCACCTCGATGCCGGCGATGGTGCGAGTCTCGATTTCCTGGCTGATCAGGTCGGTCGGCGGGATCAGGGTGATGGTGCCGCCCGATGGCGTGTTCTTGCCCATACCGGCGTCCACCTGGCCCTTGTCGCCCCGGGGCAACAGGCTGCCGAACTGGAACTGCGCACGGCGGCTCATGGCGTTGCCGGCGTAGACGTTCTCGCTCATCACATGTTCCATGAACCCCGATGGCGCGAACACCTTGACCTTGCCGGCCTTGACGTCGGCTTCGTCGATCACCCCGCGCACGCCACCGAAGTGGTCGACGTGGGTGTGGCTGTAGATCACCGCCACCACCGGCTTGTGCGCACGGTTCTGGTAGTAGAGGTCGAGGGCGGCCTTGGCGGTTTCGGCCATGGTCAAGGGGTCGATGATGATCAGCCCGTCATCGCCTTCGATGATGGTCATGTTGGCCAGGTCCAGGCCGCGCACCTGATAGATCTTGTCGCTGACTTCAAACAGCCCGGCATGGGCGCTGAGCTGGGCCAGGCGCCACAGGCTCGGGTTGACGGTGTCGGGGGCCTGGTCCTTGTCGAGGAAGGCGTAGGCCTGCATGTCCCAGATCACCTTGCCGTCGGCGCTCTTGATCTGACCCTTGAACGGGGCGATCAATCCGCGGTTGACCGACTCGTAGTCGGTGCGGTCGCTGAAAGGCAATTGCTTGAGGACGGCGGCGTTGCTGGCAGCGGTCAGGGGGCTGGCGGCGGCGGGGGCTTGGCTGGCACCAGCGGACTGGGCCAGGCAGGCGGCGATCAAGGCGGCCAGCAGGCCACGGGTGGACAGTGTGAAACGAGGCATGGAGTCTCCGTTTTTATCGTTATGGCTATTCCAGTCTTGAGCTTAGGGCGCGCACTTGGCACCCCGGCAATCGTCAAACGACAAAAACCATGCAGGGCCGATGACCCGGTCCGCTATCCTTGAGCTCTGTGTCACCGAGCGAGCGTTGCCCATGCTGGAGGTTCAAGGGGTGTTCAAGAGCTACGCCACCGCCCAGGGACCCTTGGCGGTGTTGTTGGGGGTCGACCTGCGCCTGGAACAGGGCAGTAGCCTGGCGCTGATGGGCGAGTCGGGCAGTGGAAAAAGCACGCTGCTGCACCTGGTGGCCGGGCTGGACCAGGTCGATCGCGGCAGCATCCGGATCAACCAGCAGCCGTTGGAGCGGATGAACGAACGCCAGCGGGCCCACTGGCGACGCACTGAAATCGGCCTGGTGTTCCAGCAGTTCAACCTGATCGGCAGCTTGCGCGTGGAAGACAACCTGGCCTTCCAGGCGCGTCTGGCCGGGCGCCTTGATCCGGCCTGGCAGGCGCAACTGGTGGAACGCCTGGGCCTGGGGGATCTGCTCAAGCGCTACCCGGAACAATTGTCCGGCGGCCAGCAGCAGCGCGTGGCGCTGGGTCGGGCGCTGGCCTCGCGACCGCCCTTGTTGCTGGCCGACGAGCCCACCGGCAGTCTCGATGAAAGCACCAGCGATGAGGTGCTCGACTTGATGCTCGAACTGCTCGCCGACAGCCCCAGCAGTTTGCTGATGGTCACCCACAGTCCGCGGATCGCGGCGCGGCTGGCGCAGCGGGTGGTGTTGCACGGCGGACGCCTGGTCGACTCCGGCCCGCGGTCATGAAAGTCTGGCGGGAAACCTTACGGGCGCTGCTCAGTCACTGGCGCCGGCACCCGGTGCAGTTGTTCAGTGTGCTCACCGGCTTGTGGCTGGCCAGCGGCCTGCTGACTGGGGTCGAGGCGCTGAACAGCCAGGCGCGCGACAGCTACGCCCGGGCCAGTCAGTTGATCGGCGGCGAACCCCAGGCCAGCCTCGCAGCCGTCGATGGCGCAACCTTCGGGCAACAGCTGTTCGTCGAGTTGCGCCGGGCGGGTTGGCCGGTGTCGCCAGTGTTGCAGGCGCGGATCCAGCTTGAGGACCAGCCCGAGCAGCGATTGCAACTATTGGGCATCGAGCCCCTGTCGTTGCCCATCGGCTCGGCGCTGGCCGGACAAACCCTGAAGCTGGAGCAGATGGTCGACTTTGTCAGCCCGCCGGGACGGACCTGGATTGCCCCGACAACCTTGCAGGCCCTGGGTCTCAAGGAAGGCGACCGGCCGCTGACCACCACGGGTCGGACCTTGCCGGCGCTGCACGGGCAAGCCGACATGGCGCCCGGCGTGCTGTTGGTGGACATCGGCGTGGCGCAGCAGGTGCTGCAATTGCCCGGGCAGCTTTCGCGCCTGCTGCTGCCCAAGGAATTTGCCGCCAGCGCGCCGCCGTTGCCCGGCTCACTGGGTGCGCGCTTGCAGCTCAAACACAGTGGCGAAGAAAACAATCTGGCGCGGCTCACCGAGAGCTTTCACCTGAATCTGGATGCCTTGGGCGTGCTGTCGTTTGTCGTCGGCCTGTTTATCGTCCACGCCGCCATCGGCCTGGCCCTGGAGCAGCGCCGAGGCCTGTTCCGGACCCTGCGCGCCTGCGGTGTGAGCGGGCGGACGCTGATCGGCTGCCTGTGCCTGGAACTGGCAGGCCTGGCCTTGCTCGGCGGTCTGTTGGGGGTGGCCAGTGGTTACCTGCTGGCCAGTGTCTTGCTGCCCGACGTTGCCGCCAGCCTGCGTGGGTTGTACGGCGCCGAGGTGGCGGGGCAGTTGAGCCTCAGCCCCTGGTGGTGGTTCAGTGGCCTGGGCTTGAGCCTGTTGGGCGCCTTGCTGGCGGGGGGCAACAGCCTGCTGCGTGCGGCGCGCATGCCACTGCTGGCGCTGGCCAATCCGCAGGCCTGGCACCAGGCCCACGCCCGCTGGTTGCGACGCCAGGCCTGGGTCGCCCTGGGGGCTGCGGTGATTGGCTTGCTGGCATGGGGCTGGGGCGACAGCCTGGCCAGTGGTTTTGTGCTGATGGCAGCGCTGCTGCTGGGGGCAGCCCTGGGTTTACCGGTGCTGCTCGACGCGCTGCTGAATCTGTTGGCGCGGCGCCGGCGCTCGGTACTCGGGCAGTGGTTTCTCGCCGATTGCCGCCAGCAATTGCCGGCCCTGAGCCTGGCCCTGATGGCGCTGCTGCTGGCGCTGGCCGCCAACATCGGGGCTGGCAGCATGACCGCCGGCTTTCGCCTGACCTTCAATGACTGGCTGGAGCAACGGCTCAGCGCCGAGCTCTACGTCAATCCGCAGAGCCCGGCGCAGGCCACTGCTTTGCAGGACTGGCTGCCCCGACAACACCTCGACGCGGTGTTGCCCAGTTGGCAGGTCGCGTTGTCGTTGCAAGGCTGGCCGGCGGACCTCTACGGGGTGATCGACGACCCCAGCTACCGTGCGCACTGGCCCTTGCTCGAAGCCCTGGGGGAGCAACCCTGGGACCAGTTGGCGAGGGGGGAGAGAGTCATGCTTAGCGAGCAACTGGCACGCCGGCTCAAGGTGCGCCTGGGCGATCACCTGAGCATTGCCACGCCCCAGGGGCCGTGGTCGGTGCAATTGATCGGGATCTACGCCGACTACGGCAACCCCAAGGGGCACTTGTTGGTGAATGCCCAGCAGTTGCTACGGCATTGGCCGGGGCTGGCCCCCAGTCGTTTCAATCTGCGGCTGCAGCCGGCACGGATTCCCGCGCTGGTCAGTGCCTTGCACAGGGACTTTGCCCTGGATGACAGCCGCATCGTCGACCAGGCCCGACTCAAGGGCTGGTCGAGCGAGGTCTTCGAGCGCACCTTTGCCGCCACCGCGGCGCTCAACAGCCTGACCTTGGGGGTGGCCGGCGTGGCTTTGTTCATCAGCCTGTTGACCCAAAGCGAAAGTCGTCTCGGGCAATTGGCACCGCTGTGGGCGCTGGGGGTGACCCGCCGCCAGTTGATGCTGCTCAACCTCGGGCAGACCTGGCTACTGGCGTTGCTGACCCTGGTGCTGGCGTTGCCCCTGGGCATCGCGCTGGCCTGGTGCCTGGACACGGTGATCAATGTGCAGGCATTCGGCTGGCGCCTGCCGTTGCGGGTGTTTCCCCTGCAATTGGCGCAACTGATGGGGTTGGCGCTGTTGGCCACGCTGCTGGCTTCGGCCTGGCCCTTGTTCAAGCTGTACCGCAGCCAGCCTGCGGACTTGCTCAGGCGATTTGCCCATGAAGATTAACCGGCTGTCTGCGTTGCTGCTGGTGCTGGGATTGACCGGGTGCGATGAGCCGTCGGGCGACCAGGGGTTCGCCGGCCTGGGTAGCGACGCGGCAGCCTTCAGTCAGGTGACACCCGGACGCACGTTGAGCTTTCCCGCCGATCACGCCGCCCACGACGGCTATCGCATTGAATGGTGGTACCTCACGGCCAATCTCAAGGATGCCCAGGGGCGGGAGTTCGGAGTGCAGTGGACGCTGTTTCGCAACGCGCTCAAGCCCGGTCCCGAACAACCAGGTTGGGCCAGCCAGGTGATCTGGCTGGGGCACGCCGCCGTGACCTCGGCCACCGTGCACCATGCTGGCGAACGCTACGCGCGCGGCGCAGTGGGTCAGGCCGGGGTGCAGGGCGTGCCCTTTGATGCGTGGATCGATGACTGGCGCCTGAGCACCCGGGCTGATGCCCAGGAACCGCTGGCCGAGATGCAGGTGCAGGCCAGTGGCGCGGGCTTTGCCTATCAGCTGCAACTGACGACCAACCGGCCATTGGTGCTGCAGGGCGAGCAGGGTTTCAGTCGCAAGTCCGAGCAGGGCCAGGCTTCGTACTACTACAGCCAGCCGTTTTTCCAGGCGCGCGGCACCCTGGAGATCGACGGCGTGCGTTACCAGGTCAGCGGCCCTGCCTGGCTCGACCGGGAGTGGAGCAGCCAGCCATTGCTGGCCGGGCAGAGCGGCTGGGATTGGTTCTCCCTGCATCTGGACAGTGGCGCGCACCTGATGCTGTTCCGGGTCCGGGAGAAAGACGGGCAAGGCTACCTCAATGGCACCTGGATCAACCCGGACGGCAGCAGCCGGAGCTTGTCACGCCAGGACATCAGCCTGACGCCCCTGGCTCGTAGCGAGGTGGCGGGGCGCCAGTTGCCAACCCAGTGGTCGCTCAAGGTGGCGGGCGAGGGGGTGGACATTCGGGTCGCGGCGCTGAACCCCAGGGCCTGGATGGCCTTGCGCATTCCTTATTGGGAAGGTCCGGTGCAAGTGAGTGGCACTCACCCGGGCACCGGTTACCTGGAAATGACCGGTTATTGAGTGGTCAGTCGCAGTCCGCGACCCTGTTCAGGAATGTTTTAGGAAAAGTGCTGATCTATGTCTATGCTCACTCGACACACAAGACTTTAGGCTTGCGTAGTAAGTCACTGCCCATATTTTATTGCACAGGGAATGTATCGCCATGAAGCTTCATACACTGACCAAAGCCATCACACTTGCCACCCTGCTTTCTACCGGCAGCCTCAGTGCCTACGCTGCGGATATTCCACTGGCGGAAGTAGTGGAGGCCAACCAGGTGATCACCAAGGTGATTTCCGTCGATGCAGCCAATCATGAAGTGGTACTCGAAGGCGCCGAAGGCAAGCCGGTGCACATCCAGTTGAGCGACAAAGCCAAGGACCTGGGCAACCTCAAGGCCGGTGACAAGGTGCAGCTGGACGTTATCCGTTCGGTCGGCACGTTCCTTGATACCGATGTCGACAAGAGCCTGCCAGGCTCGGTTGAGCGGGTCGGCGAAATGCGCGCCACCGAGAACAATCCGAACCCAGGCGGCACCGCCTACCGTCAGGTCAAGGTCCAGCTGAAAATCACCGCCATTGACCTGGCGAAAAACCAGGTAACGCTGCAGAACCCGGCAGGCCTGAAAAAGACCGTGACCGTGGAAAAACCTGAGCTGCAGGCCAAACTCAAAAACCTCAAGGTCGACCAGAGCGTGGTGGTGGTCTACACCGACGTGCTGAAGGTCACCACTGCACACTAAGATTTATTGCCGCACGATAAAACCAGACCCGGTGATGGTGACCCCATACCGGGTTTCGTTTTTTTTCGCTTATGAATTCTGTTGAAATATGTCGTGCACATTTATTCAGAATTTGTCACCGGACATATCTGCCAACTTGCATTAAAATCACCGCCGTTCGCCCAGTGCCATGGCTCTTTACCAGTGCAAGGATTGCCAGGTTATGACACTGGGCGAACTCCTCTCTAAAAAGTTCGACAAACAACATTCAGATGTACAACATTTCTGAATGTTCGTGCCTCAGTTTCGCGCTGGCAGATTCAACGCCGCGTAACACTCTTCAAGCGAACGTTGCTGCGTTTGCGCATACAACCCCAGCTCATCGATGGTCGAACGCCCCAACGCCTGCTCGAACGCGGCTTGGTTGGAGTGCTGTGCATAGTGGATCTGGGCGGCATCGCCGAGGTTCGACTGGAAGATCCCGGCGGCGCTGACTGGCAGGAAATCCTCGTACACCAGCGGCTCGAACCGCAGGAAACCGGCCTGTAGCAAAGCGTCCAGGCTCAGACCCGCGAGCGCTTGGGCAGGGGCGGCGCGGCCTTGTTCAGTGACGAAAAACCGGAAGTAGGCCAGGTCTTGCTCACGCAGAGCTGCGTAGCTGTCCGGGAACGCTTCGAAGTGCTGGTGCATCAGGCGGTTGTAGCGTTCGGCGTTGGCTTCGTTGGGGAAGTCCTGCAGCTCGTCGCGGGCGGCATTCAGCAACCGGTCATAAAGAGCCCGGCCTTGGGGCGTAAGGGCAGCGCCGCGTTGCTCGATTTCGCCGAAGCGCGCGCTGTGGCTGCCACTGGCCTGCTGCTGGTCGGTGAAGGCGATGGCTTCATCCAGCGCCTTGAAGCTGGTCTGGCGCAGCAGGATCGGGCACTGGCGACGGGGTGGGCCTTCGATGACGGCCTTGGGGGTGATGCCATGACTGGGCATCTGCGCCTGCACGATGTCGATGTCCAGGGTGCGCGGAGTCAGGTGGTTGATGTGCGGGCCCTTGAACGCCACCACATCGGCGACCAGCCGGTGCTGGGCACTCAGTTGCTGGTACTGCGCGGCGGTGACTGTGGCGTGGTGGTGCCAGCGGAAGGTCTCCAGTGCCTGTTCGACAAACGCCTCGGCCTGGGCTTCGTCGAGACCGCCTTGCTGTTCGGCCTGGTCGATCAGTTCCAGGGCCTGGGTGGTGAAGATCGAGCGCCGGGTCAGCACCGATTCGGCGAAGGCGCGCAACTCGGGGTCGGCGATCAGTTCCAGGCGCAGCAGCGAGGTGAACACACGAAACGGGCTGATCTGCAGGGCGCTTTCATGCACCGCGCGAAACGCCGTGGAATGCACCGGCACCCCGGCCGGGGTAAGGTCGTAGTAACCCACCGGCTCCATGCCCATTACCGCAAACAGCCGGCACAGGGTGGCCAGTTCGCTGGCGCTGCCAACGCGGATCGCGCCATGGCGTTCCAGGTCCAGGCGGTCGATTTCACCGGTCGCGCGCAGTTGCCGGGCGATGGCCGGATCCTGCTCCAGCACCTGGGCGTTGGTCTGGGCTACCAGCTCCATCAAGGCGCCGTACAGCGGCACTTCTTCGCGGTACATGTCCGACATCGCCCGCGAGAAGCGTTGGCGGATCAGGTCAGGGCTGACGACGTTCTGGTTGCTCATGAATAGGAATCCCGGCGCAGTGACAGTGAAGTAGGCCGATTCTGTTCGGCGCTGGCGAGGCTTGCAAACGAAGTTTCTTCCGAACTTCATTCTGCAAACGACTGCTGCACAGCTCGTTATCACGTCTCTAGCTGTCGGCTGGGCGGATCAGTAGTTTTTCGACTGCCCTCTGGCGGCGGGCTAACGCCGCGGGCGCTCGAGAAACTGCCGAAACAAGGCTGCAGTCTGCGCCGGGCGTTCAACCATCGGCATGTGGCCGATACCGTCCCAGATTTCCAGGCGGGCGCCGGCGATGCCCTTGGCCCAGACCTCGGCGCTGCTGACATGCAGCAAGCGGTCTTCGCGCCCCCACAGCAGCAAGGTGGGAGCATGGATCAGCGCCAGCCGGGAGCCGATCGGCTGGCTGGCGTGAAAGTCCTCGAAGATCTCCGCCAGCTCTTCGCGCCGGTCCTGGTAACGTTCGGCAATGGCCGCCAGCACCACGCCCGGGACCCAGGGCGGGGATGCCATGGTCATCCGATAGAGCTGCTTGAAGTCAGCCGGCGAGTGGATCAGGAACGGATTAATGCCGGCGGCCAGCAACCGCTCCATGTCGCTGGGCTCGGGTGAGCTCAGGCCTGCGGGGTCGATCAGCGTCAGCGAAGCGATACGTCCTGGATGGGCGGCCGCCAGCCACGCGGCGACGTAGCCGCCCATGGAATTGCCGATCACGTGGACCTTGCCGATCCCGCAGGCATCGAGCAACTGGATCATCCGTTCGGCCTGGGTCGGGATGTCATAGCCGCCACCGGCCTTGAACCCGGTTTCGCCATGGCCGGCCTGGTCGGGGATGATCACCCGGCAGTCGTCGACAAAATGCCGGGCGAAGCGCAGCCAGATGGTTTTGTCGGCGCTGTAGCCGTGGAGCAGCAGGAGGGTTCGGTCCGGCGTGTCAGGCCCGCCCTGGTAGGTGACCATGCCCATTTCGGCAATCGGCATGGTGATTTTTTCCAGGCGATACAGGCGCGCCTCCAACGCCGTGCTGGCGTCGTACAGCAGGTGGCCGAGACGCGGCCAGGTGCGCCAGGTCCAGTAGACCAGCAGCAGCGCAAGGATCAGCACAATTACCATCGCGTTCTCCCCAGTACTCGTCAGGACAGGATGTGGTCGCCCGGTTTCAGTCGGCGCGTCAGTTGGTGGTAGCTGAAACTGAATCCGGGAAACATCGCGATCACGTGACCGCTCTTGCTTTGATACCAGCTGTGGCAGCCACCGGATTTCCACACGGTGCGCTGCATCTGCTGGTGGATCATTTCGGTATAGGCGCTTTCGGCCTCCTTGCGTACTTCTATGCTGCGCAGGCCCTGCGCCTTGAGGGTGCGAATGCAGTCGAGGATGTAGTTCATCTGCGACTCGATGATGAACAGCGCCGAGGTATGGCCAATGCCAGTGTTGGGGCCGGTGACGATAAACAGGTTGGGAAAGTCCGGCAGGCTGGTACCCAGGTAGGCGCGTGGGTAGAGCGCCCAGACGTCGCTCAGGCGAGTGCCGTGTTTGCCCAGCACCGGATAATTGATCACCCCGTCGGTGGCGTCGTAGCCGGTGGCCCAGACGATCAGGTCGAGCTCCAGGTGCTGGCCGTCGAGGGTGCGGATGCCCCGTTCGTCCAGTGCGGCGATGCCCTGGTCGCGGCCGTGCAGGGTAACGTTGGCGCGGCTCAGCGCCGGGTATAGGGTGCTGGACAGAATCACCCGCTTGCAGCCGATGGTGAAGTCCGGGGTGAGCTTTTGTCGCAGTTGCGGGTCCGGCACCTGGCGCTTGAGATGATTGAGCGCTTGCTGTTGCACCAGCTTGAGGGCGGTTTTCGAATACTTGAAGGCAATCACCCGGGTTTCGAATTGCCAGTAGATCAGCCAGCGCAGCAGCTTGTAGGCCGGCTTGAGTCCCAGCAGCCAGCGCTGGAAGCGGCCGAAACTGCGGTCGGCGCGGGGCAGCACCCAATGCGCGGTGCGCTGGAACACATGCAAGTGGGCGACCTGCGGCGCAATGCTGGGAATGATCTGCGCCGCGCTGGCACCGCTGCCGACGATGGCGACCCGCTTGTTGCGGTAGTCGTAGCGGTGATCCCAGGCATTGCTGTGAAAGGTGCTGCCGGCAAAACGTGGCAGGCCCTCGAACGCCGGGATCACCGGTTGGCTCAGCGGTCCGGAGGCGTTGATCAGGAACTGCGCCCGGAAGGTGCCTTTGCCACGGGTGAAGACCTGCCATTGCCGGGCGTTGTCGTCCCATTCGACCCGCTCGACATCGGCCTGCAACTCGACCTTGTCACGCAGTTGGTAGTGCTCGACCACATGTTGGGTGTAGCGGTGCAGCTCGGCCTGCTCGGCGAACATCTGCGTCCAGGGCCAGGAGGCGAACGACAGGGAGTAGAGCGGGGAGGGCACATCGACTGCGGCGCCGGGGTAGGTATTCTGACACCAGGTGCCGCCAAAAAAATCACGCCGCTCCAGCAGACGGAAATCGTCGATACCTGCCTTGAGCAGATTGACCGCCGCACACTGGCCGCCAAAACCGCTGCCGATGATCAGAACCTGATGGGTGTGCATGCTCCTCCTCGTTTTTCGTCGTGCCGCACACCCGCGCCAGCGGTGCGATGAGTCCCTGTCATTTATAGTCAATCTTTCGGCGCAGGGTAGGCTGGGCCGGCTTTTTCTGGCTGCTGGACGGTGATGGCAATTTGACGTTGCCCTGATAGACTCCGATGTGTTGCCGTCTGCGGGACTAGCTGTCGCAGGGTTCCCATCTGCCGTACCAAGAGGAGCTTTGGCCCCCTATGCAACCTGTTGCAGGAAAGGGACTTTCAATGGCCAAGAGGCTGTACACCTCGCGCTCCCTCGGCCTGGTGCTGGGCCTGTTGTGCGTGGGTGCGGCGCTGCTGCCGCTCAAGCCGCCGGTCTGGCTGGTGGCATTGATGCTGTTCAACGGCCTGGTATGGCCGCACCTGGCGTACCAGTGGACCCGCCGCTCGGCGGTGCCGTATCGCGCGGAATATCGCAACCTGTTGCTTGACTCGTTCATGGGCGGCTTCTGGGTGGCGGCCATGCAGTTCAACCCGTTACCCAGCGTTGCCACACTGTCGATGATGGCCATGAACAACGTGGCCATTGGCGGTTTGCGCTTCCTGCTCGCCGGTCTATTGGCCCAACTGCTGGGGTTGGGGCTTGGGCTGTTGTTGTTCCTGCCGGCCTTCATCCCGCCGACCAGTTCCTTGCAGATGTATGCCTGCTTGCCGTTGCTGACCTTCTACCCGCTGGCACTCGGTTGGATCTGCTTTCGCCAGACCCATGCCCTGGGCAAAAGCAAACGTGAACTGTTGGCCCTGAGTCGCACCGACAGCCTGACCGGGCTGTTGAACCACGGGGCCTGGAAAGACGCCCTGGAAATCGAGTTCCAGCGCTGCCAGCGTCAGCAGGCCGGCGGGGCGATTGCCTTGATCGACATCGACCACTTCAAGTCGATCAACGACACCTACGGGCATGTCGCCGGGGACATTGTGCTGCGCCAGTTGAGCAAGATCCTCAAGCAGAACCTGCGCGCCACGGACGTCGCAGGGCGTTACGGCGGGGACGAGTTCTGCGTGATCCTCCCCGACGTGCCGCTGGCCCATGCGGTCCAGGCGATGGACGCCCTGCGCGACCGTTTCTCGGGCCTGGGCTATGAACAGAGCCCGACCCTGCAAGTCAGCCTGAGCATCGGCCTGGCGGCGTTCAACCCGATGCACAGCGACGCCACGCAATGGCTCAGCGACGCCGACCTGGCGCTGTACGCCGCCAAGACCACCGGCCGCAACCGCGTCATCTGCCACGCCGACGGGCTGGTCCAGCGCGTGGCCATAGGGGTCCCGTAGCAGCCCGTAGCAGCTGTCGAGCTCCGCGAGGCTGCGTTCGGGCTGCTACAGCTCCATGCGTATCTCCTTTAAACGCTGCGCCAATTCCAGCGCCACGCGCCCGCTGGCGAACGTTGGCACGAGGTGGGCGAATGGTACGTCGAGCATGCGGTTTTCCTTCACTGCCCGCAGTTGCGAGAGCACCGGGTCGTGGCGCAGCAGATAACGTTTGCGGCTGGCCGGAGACCAGACGGCGTCGGCCAGCAACAGCACGTCGGGGTCACTGTCGAGCAAGGTCTCGCGGCTCACGCTCAGGCGGCCCAGGTCGACCTCGGCGAAGGTGTTGCGCGCCCCGGCGGCGTTGAGCAGGGCCGTGACGAAGGCGTTTTTGCCGACGCTGTCCAGGCCGTCCGCCTCGCTATCGAGGTAGAACACCGATAACGGTTTGGCACCGCTGTGCAGCGCCGCGGCCCGGGCCAGGTCGGCGTCCAGGGCGGCGCTCAATTGCTGCGCCTGCCCGGGGCGTTGCAGCAGAGCGCCGAGGGTTTGCAGGTCGGCACGGATGTGCGCGAAAAAATCCAGCGAGCGCTGGTCGCAGGCGGACTCCAGCAGGTAACTGGCGATGCCCTGGCGAGCCAGCATCGGCCGTGAGCTCAGGTGTTGCGCAAAGGCCGAGGCAAACCCGCCCACCACCAGGTCGGCGTGCTGGGTGTACAGCACCTCGGCCGATGGATAACGTTTGGAGATCAGGGGGATGCCGCGGTAGGTGCCCTGTTCGATCGCCACATTGTCATCGTCGATATAGGCCACGCCAATCAGCGCCGGACCGGCTCCCAAGGCCAGCAAGGTGTCGGCACTGTGCTGGTTGAGCGCGATGATTCGTTGCGGTGCCTGTTCGATTTCCCGGGTTGTCCCGCAGTTGTCGTAGGTCTGCGCCTGTACGGGTAGCGGGGCACAGAGCGACACACTGAGCAGCATTCGCCTAAGCATTGGACGGATCTCCTGCAGGCGCGCCGATCAGCAGATGCGCGACCACCGCACCCGCCACCAGATGCCCGTCCACCAGTTGCTTGACCTCCTGGTCATCGCGCACCCGGTACCAGCAAGCATCCGGGTACACGGTCAGGACCGGCCCCAGGTTGCAGGGGAACTGGCAGCCGGTGCGGGTCAGCAGGACCCCCGCCGGTGTTTCGATCCGGTCGTGCTTGAGCAATTCCCGGCGCAGGGTTTTCCACAGCGCCAGGGAACCCCTGGCCACACACCGCGGCCCGGTGCACAAGAACACCTGGCGGGCGTGCGGCGGGATACTCGACCAGGCCGGATCGCTCGGCACGCCGTTGACGTCATATTCCATGGCAAGCACTCCCTCAGAAACGGTAGGTGTAACGCACCTCGGTGGTGAACGGCCGGCCGAGGTTCTCCACGGACGGGCTGCCGGTGGTCATGCTGGTGGCGTAGTCACGGTCGAACAGGTTTTCCACCAGCAGGCTCAGGCGGTGGCGCCGGGCGTTGTCCAGGTAGCGATAGGCATCGGCATCGACCACCGAGTAATGGCCGTAATCCACGTCCTTGGCGCTGACCACCGAACGGATGTAGCGCAGCGCCCCTCCGGCCCCCCACAAGCGATTGTCCGACTCATAACCCAGGCGTGAGCGGGCGAAGAAGCTCGGGATGTTGCTGATGGTCACGCCGTTGCGGCCCTCCACCAGGTTGCGGGTCATGTCGCCTTGCAGGCTCCAGCGATCATTGAGCTGCCATTGGCCGTCGACTTCGATACCGCGCACCAGGATCTGGCCATCACCGTTGACCCACTGGTCGCCGTCGAGGGTGATCAGGTCATCGATTTCCCGGCGAAAGCCGGTGACGCTGGCGCTGAATTCGCGGGCCAGCAGGGTGCCCCGGTAATCCAGGCCGAGTTCGGCATTGCGGCTCTTCTCGGCCTTGAGGTTGGGGTTGCCCATCTCCTCGCCAGGTTCGTTGACGTACAACTGCTCGGCATTGGGCAGCTTGTAGGCGCTGCCGATCTGGCCCCGCAATGCCCAGTGCTCCGTCAGGTCGTAGAGTGAGGTGAGCATGCCGACCGTGGCGCTTTCACCGCCGCTCAGGTGCTCCTGGCGAACGCCGATGCTCGGGTGCCAGTCCGGTAGCGCGGCGATCACCGGGCGCAATTGGGTATACAGCGCGTGGGCTTCGGCCTGTTGGTTGTCGATGACCATGACATCGTCCTGGCCCTTGAACCATTGGTTGTCGCTGCCGAACACCAGTACGTGGCCACCGGGCAGTTCGGCTTTGCCCTCGGCCTGCAGGCCCCAGTCGGTGAAGCCCCAGTAGTCGTTGTGGTTGAGCACCCGGGTGCCGCCGCCTTCGAGGTTGTAGACCCGGGTGTAGCGGGTGTCCCAGTCGTTGACATGGCCTTTGAGGAAGTAGCTCAGGTCTTGATTGACCTGCTGTTCGAAGGTCGCCGTGGCGATCTGTTGCACCCGGTCGTTGCTGGTGTTGCGGTTGTCCGTGGGGCGGGCGAAGTCCAGGTTGGCGTCGCTGTACTGGTAGAACAGTTCCAGGCGCGAATCGTCGCCGAAGGCCTGGGTGGCCTTGGCGCCAAAGGTGCTGACTTCGTAGCCGCGCTTGCGGTCGGTGGCGGTGCTGCGCATGTCACTGCTGCGAAATGGCTGGTAGCCGTCGGAGACGTTGTGGCTGACGTACGCCAGCAAGCCAAGGTCGCCAAAGCCGTTGCTGACGATCTGCTCGGCGCGCGCGTCGCCGCTGCGGCCCATGAAACTGTCCAGGCCCATGTTGAGTTCACCGGAGGTCTCGCGGGTCTGGGCGCTGCGGGTGACGATGTTGATCACCCCGGCCACGGCCTGGGTGCCGAACAGCAGGCTTTGTCCGCCCTTGAGCACTTCGATGCGTTCGATGGCATTGGCCGGCAGGGTGTCGAGGTAGAGCCCACCGTACAGGCGATTGTTCAGGCGCACGCCATCGAGCAGGATCAGCGTGTCGTCGTTGCGCCCACCCAGCAGCGAATAGTTGGCGTAGTCGAAGGGGCCGTTTTTCGGCGCGACGTAGAGGCCGGGCACTGACATCTGCAGCACGCGGGTGATGTCGGCGTCGGGGCCGGCGCGCTCGATCCGGGCGCGGTCGATGATCTCGACCTTGCTGCCAAAGCGCGCCATTTCGGCGACGGTGGTGGATTCCACCGACGGGGCGCTGACGAGTTGCTGGTCGAGGGTCATGGCCGAGGTGTCGGCCAGGGCGGGTGGGCTGATCAGGCAGAGCAGGGCGCCACAGGCATACAGTCGCGCAGGACGCTGGTCCTGGCTGGAAGGAGTTGGAATTTGAGTCATTTTTGGTCTTCTCGAAAAAAATCTTCGCAGAAGCACGCAGGAGAAAGTACCGGACACGCGCCAATACCGGCCCATGCCCGCCCACCGCAGGTTTGCCAAACAGAAATTCCAGGCCGGTCTCCGGGCTTGCGAGGCTCGAAGCGTTCACCTTCCCAGGCCTTTGGGCCCAGTGGTCTGTCGAACGCGTCACTCGCTTACCGTTGCGGGGGCAGCACCGGACTAACCCTGAAAAGGGCGCACCGGTTTCCCGTTTCACCTCATGCACGGCGGCATGAGGCACCTGAAACTGGGCGGTATCTGAACACTCGGATGACCGTTCGTCAAATAATCAGGTGGGCTTTAGTACGCGGGGTACATATCCATTTCTGCGGTAACGGCCTCCTATGGTTCCGCTTTTACAGCGGCTCACTTTTGGAGGAGCCCAAAAGTAAGCAAAAGGCTCTTGC
>NZ_JBIUWJ010000053.1:0-28095 GCF_044743405.1 Pseudomonas sp. NPDC087626 | reverse complement strand
AATGAAAATCCATACCAAAACTAACCAAGACAATCGAAAAAACAAATAATATATACACAACATCAAGAAATACTGGGCCCAGCAAGGTTGTGTGGTACTTCAGCCCTACGATATGGAAGTAGGCGCCGGCACTTTCCATACCGCCACGTTCCTGCGCGCCATCGGCCCGGAAACCTGGAACGCCGCTTATGTGCAGCCCAGTCGTCGCCCGACTGACGGCCGCTACGGCGAAAACCCGAACCGTCTGCAGCACTACTACCAGTTCCAGGTAGTCCTGAAGCCGAACCCGGACAACTTCCAGGAGCTGTACCTGGGCTCCCTCAAGCACGTGGGCCTGGATCCGCTGGTGCACGACATCCGTTTCGTCGAAGACAACTGGGAATCGCCGACCCTCGGCGCCTGGGGTCTGGGCTGGGAAGTTTGGCTCAACGGCATGGAAGTGACCCAATTCACTTACTTCCAGCAGGCGGGCGGCATCGAGTGCTACCCGGTGACCGGCGAAATCACCTACGGCCTCGAGCGCCTGGCCATGTACCTGCAAGGCGTGGACTCGGTCTATGACCTGGTCTGGGCTGACGGCCCGATGGGCAAGGTGACCTACGGCGACGTGTTCCACCAGAACGAGGTGGAGCAGTCGACCTACAACTTCGAGCACGCCAACGTCGAGAAGCTGTTCGAACTGTTCGACTTCTACGAAAGCGAAGCCAAGCGCCTGATCGAACTCGACCAGCCGCTGCCGCTGCCAAGCTACGAAATGGTGTTGAAGGCCTCGCACACCTTCAACCTGCTGGATGCGCGCCGGGCGATCTCGGTGACCGCGCGTCAGCAATACATCCTGCGTGTGCGCACCCTGGCGCGTTCCGTTGCGCAAGCCTACCTGCTGGCGCGCGCCAAGCTGGGCTTCCCGATGGCGACACCGGACCTGCGTGATGAAGTACTGGCCAAGCTGGAGGCTGCACAATGAGTGCGCAAGATTTCCTGGTTGAACTGGGCACCGAAGAACTGCCACCCAAGGCCCTGAACACCCTGGCCGAGGCCTTCCTGGCCGGTATCGACAAGGGCCTGCAAGCTGCGGGCCTGGGCTATGAAGCCAAGCAGGTCTACGCCGCGCCACGGCGCCTGGCCGTGCTGATCAGCGCGCTGGCGACCCAGCAACCGGATCGCAGCATCAACCTCGACGGCCCGCCACGCCAGGCCGCGTTCGATGCCGAAGGCAACCCGACCCAGGCCGCCCTGGGTTTTGCCAAGAAGTGCGGTGTCGAGCTGAGCGAAATCGACCAGAGCGGCCCGAAACTGCGTTTCAGCCAGGTGATCAAGGGCAAGCCAACCGCCAGCCTGCTGCCGACCATCGTCGAAGATTCGCTCAATGACCTGCCGATTCCCAAGCGCATGCGCTGGGGTGCCCGCAAGGAAGAGTTCGTCCGTCCGACCCAATGGCTGGTCATGCTGCTGGGTGACCAGGTCATCGACTGCACCATCCTGGCCCAGAAGGCCGGTCGCGATTCCCGTGGTCACCGCTTCCACCACCCGGAAAACGTGCGCATCGGTTCGCCGGCAAGCTACCTGACCGACCTGCGTGCCGCCTACGTGCTGGCTGACGCCAACGAGCGCCGCGAGATCATCAGCAAGCGCACCGAAGAGCTGGCCACCCGCCAGGAAGGCACGGCGATCGTTCCGCCGGCGCTGCTCGACGAAGTGACCGCGCTGGTCGAATGGCCAGTGCCGCTGGTGTGCTCGTTCGAAGAACGTTTCCTCGACGTGCCGCAAGAAGCCCTGATCACCACCATGCAGGACAACCAGAAGTACTTCTGCCTGCTGGATGCCGACGGCAAGTTGCTGCCACGCTTCATTACCGTGGCCAACATCGAGAGCAAAGACCCGCAGCAGATCATCGACGGTAACGAGAAAGTGGTTCGCCCACGCCTGACCGATGCCGAATTCTTCTTCAAGCAAGACAAGAAGCAGAAACTCGAAGACTTCAACCTGCGCCTGCAGAACGTGGTGTTCCAGGAAAAACTGGGCAGCGTCTACGACAAGGCCGAGCGCGTTTCCAAGCTCGCCGCCTTCATCGCCCCGCACATTGGCGGCAACGCTCAATGGGCTGCGCGCGCGGGTCTGTTGTCCAAGTGCGACCTGGCGACCGAAATGGTCGGTGAGTTCCCGGAGATGCAAGGCGTCGCCGGTTACTACTACGCCCTCAACGATGGCGAGCCAGAAGACGTTGCCCTGGCCCTGAACGAGCAGTACATGCCGCGCGGTGCTGGCGCCGAGCTGCCGAGCACCCTGACCGGTGCGGCTGTGGCGATCGCCGACAAACTCGATACCCTGGTCGGCATCTTCGGTATCGGCATGCTGCCAACCGGCAGCAAAGACCCGTATGCCCTGCGCCGTGCAGCGCTGGGCGTGTTGCGCATCCTGATCGACAAGAAGCTGGAACTCGACCTGACCGACGCCGTGGCCTTCGCCGTGGCAGCCTTCGGGGCCAAGGTCAAGTCCGCAGGCCTGGCTGACTCGGTGCTGGAGTTCATCTTCGACCGCCTGCGTGCGCGTTACGAAGACGAAGGCGTGGACGTGGCTACCTACCTGTCGGTGCGTGCCCTGAACCCGGGTTCGGCGCTGGACTTCGATCAACGCGTGCAGGCGGTACAAGCCTTCCGTCAGTTGCCTGAAGCCGCCGCCCTGGCCGCGGTGAACAAGCGCGTGTCGAACCTGCTGAGCAAGCTCGAAGGCAGCGTACCGACCACGGTTGAGGCCAAGTACTTCGACAACGCCAACGAGTTCTCCCTGTACTCGGCGATCCAGCAAGCGGACCAGGCTGTGCAGCCAATGGCCGCCGCTCGCCAGTACCGTGAAGCACTGGCGCGCCTGGCAGCCCTGCGCGAGCCAGTGGATGCGTTCTTCGAAGCAGTAATGGTCAATGCCGAAGACGCCAACGTGCGGGCTAACCGTTACGCACTGCTGGCACGCTTGCGTGGCCTGTTCCTGGGCGTTGCCGACATTTCGTTGCTGGGGTAAGACCGTTTGAAACTGCTGATTCTCGATCGGGACGGGGTGATCAATCATGACTCCGACGCTTACATCAAGTCGGTGGCGGAGTGGATTCCACTGCCGGGATCGATCGCAGCCATCGCGCAGTTGAGCAAGGCCGGCTGGACGGTAGCGGTTGCTACCAACCAGTCGGGCATCGCTCGTGGCTATTACGATGTCGCCACCCTGGACGCCATGCATGCGCGCTTGCGTACGCTGGTGGCCGAGCAGGGTGGCGAACTCGGCCTGATCGTCTACTGCCCCCACGGGCCGGACGCAGGCTGTGACTGTCGCAAGCCGAAACCCGGCATGCTAAAAACCATTGCCGCACATTACGACGTGCCGCTGACGGGCCTGTGGTTCGTCGGCGACAGTCTCAGTGACCTGGAGGCGGCAAAAGCCGTCGACTCTCAGCCAGTCTTGGTAAAAACCGGTAAAGGCGCAAAGACTCAGGGCAAGACCCTGCCGGCAGGCACTTTGATTTTTGACGATCTGGCGGCGATTGCCGCAGAACTTATCAACAACTAGGGCGATTCTGACTTCCTGACCAAGGACTGTTCGGGAGCGCGCTTTATAGAAGGCGGGCACTGACCCGCAACGGTAATCGCGACCATGTCGATCTTGCAGGCAATCAGAACCTTTCTTTTTTACCTGCTGCTGGGCACCAGTTCGTTGCTGTGGTGCAGCCTGAGCTTTTTCATCGCGCCTTTCCTGCCGTTCAAGGCACGCTACCGTTTCATCAACGTCTACTGGTGCCGCTGCGCGTTGTGGCTGAGCAAGGTGTTCCTGGGCATCCGCTATGAAGTCAAAGGCGCCGAGAACGTCCCGGACCAGCCGTGCGTGATCCTGTCGAACCACCAGAGCACCTGGGAGACCTTCTTTCTCTCCGCGTACTTCGAGCCCTTGAGCCAAGTGCTCAAGCGCGAGTTGCTGTTCGTGCCGTTCTTCGGCTGGGCAATGGCCATGCTGCGCCCGATCGCCATCGACCGCGACAACCCGAAGGCCGCCCTCAAGCATGTCGCCAAGAAGGGTGACGAACTGCTCAAGGACAAGGTCTGGGTGCTGATCTTCCCGGAAGGCACCCGCGTACCGTTTGGTACTGTCGGCAAGTTCTCCCGGGGCGGTACGGCGCTGGCGGTCAACGCCCAGTTGCCGGTGCTGCCGATTGCGCACAACGCTGGCAAGTTCTGGCCGAAAACCGGCTGGGCGAAGAAGCCGGGGGTTATCACCGTGGTCATCGGCGCGCCAATGTACGCCGAAGGCAGCGGACCACGGGCCGTTGCCGAGTTGAACGACCGCGCTGCCGCATGGAATGAGCAGACCCAGCGCGACATGGGCTCACTGCCGCCACTGTCCGCTGCGGTGGATAAACAAGCGCAGTGATTCTGTGGATAACCTGTGCACGGATTTCCTGCTGAATGCTTTATTCTTTATCTAACTCAATGATTTATATGCATATTTCTTAAGCTGATAAAACGCCGTAAAACGTGCATAAGTTTTCCCAGTGATAAAAAAACCGGCCATGGATGCCGGTTTTTTTATGCCCGTTCGAACCACCAATCAATCCTCCAGTAACGGCAACTCAACCCGGAAAGTCGTGCCCTCGGCGACCCGGCTTTGACAGAGGATCCGCCCGCCATGGCGATCCACTACCGCCTTGACCATCGACAGCCCCAGGCCCAAGCCTTCACTGCCCTGCGAGGATGCAAAGCGCCGGTACTGGCTGAACAGTTCGGGTAGCTCCTCAGCCGCGATACCCTGGCCCTGGTCACTGATCTCACAGCTGAGCCAGCCCTGTGCACAACTGACCCGCAGCCGTACCTGGCTCCCGGCCGGACTGTACTTGATGGCGTTCTCCAACAGATTGAACAGGGCCCGGGTCAGCAGCGACTGGTCCGCCAGCACCATGCCTTCGGCTTCGTCATCCAGGTCATGCAGCAGCTCGATCTGTTTCAGCTGGGCGCTGCTCATGGCTTGATCGAATGCGTCGAGCACCAACATTGCAAACATGCTCGGCGCGAACTGATAGGCCTCCGATTCCGCCTTGGCCAGTTGTACGAAGGCTTCGGTCAGGCCCAGGGCCTTGCGCACCTGTAGCTCGATCTGACTGTGCAGGTGCGGGTCCGCGCTGCCTTGTTGATGCTGCACGTCGAGCAGGGCCAGGATCGCCGAGTGCGGCGCACGCAGATCATGGGAAAGAAAGCGCAGCAGCACCGCGCGCTGTTCCTCGGCCTCACGCTCAAGGCTCAGGTCGGTCAGGCTGAGCAGCCAGCCAATCGCCACGCCGCCTTCAGCCGGCAGCAGCGGCTCCAGCTCCAGCCGCAGACTGCGTCCCTGGTGGTCGCGAAACTCGCTGCTGCCCAGGGTCGAAACCGCCGGCAAAGCCCCTTCCTGCAGCCCTGGATAACCTAGTCCGGCCAGGCGGGCCACCAGTGGCTCACCCACCAGGTCATCGGCGAACAGCGCGCGGGCATTGCGGTTGGCCAACAGCACTTGGCCATCCGGTCCGCTGATCAAGGTCGCCACTGGCAAGTACTCCAGGCCATCGGCAATAAACCGACGAGTATCGCGGGTGCGACTCATGGCCTGTTCCAGGGCGACAATCTGTCCCTGAAGTACATCGCCAGCCGGGGCCGCTGTACGACGGCGCTCGGGGAATACCTTGGGTTCGTTATCCAGCCTCTCCAGTTCCCAGCCGAAATAGGCGAGTACCGCATTCAGGCGGCGCCAGTTCCAGATCAGATAGCCCAGTAACATCCCCAGCAGGCTGGCCATCGGCGACCACCACCATCCTGCCCGCAGCAATAACGCAGAGACCAGCAGGGCACTCGCCATGCCGCCCAGGGTCAACCACAGCGCGCGCCGCGGCCGGAACAGCAGCAGGGCCAGCAGTCCGGCAACCAGGGCTGTGGATAAACTCAGCGTCCAGCCATTGCCCAGCACCAGGATGCTGCGCTTTTGCAGCAGGCCGTTGAGTAGATTGGCCTGGATCTCGATGCCCGGTGTGGTGCCGAGGCTCGCTGACTGTGGTGTCACATAGCGGTCGCCCAGGCCCGGCGCGGTGGACCCGATCAGAATCAAGCGGTCGCGCAACAGTTGCGCTGGCACGTCCCCACGCAACACGCTGGCGTAAGGCACTGTGGGAAATCCACCAGGCTGGCTGATGAACGGAATACGCACGCTATTGGCCCGTTGCCAGCCTTGCACCGTCTGCGGCGCAGACGAGCCGGGCAGGGCGGCAGGAGCGTCGGTGCTCGCTTGGTAGAGCAGCCACGCCAATTGCGCTCGCAGTTGCGGCGCCGGACCTTCACGCAGGTAGACACTGCGTACCTTGCCGTCAGCGTCCGCTTCGGCATTGATGTGTCCGACCCCTTTGGCGCATTGGCTCAAGGGTGCCACGGGTTCGATCTCACCCAGTGGTTGGTCAAAGCGAGCGGCCCCTTCGCGCAGCAACGGAATGTACACATTGCCGGCCCGGCAGAGTGCCTGGGCCAGGCGCTGGTCATTCTCGGGGGAGGGGTCCGGCTCGCTGAAGATCACATCGAACAACACGCCCTTGGGCTCGGCCGCGGTCAACCGGTCGAGCAGGTCGGCGTGCACGGTCCGCGGCCAGGGCCACTTGCCGAGTTGCTGCAGGCTGAAGTCGTCGATGGTCACGATGAGAATGCGCGGGTCGACCGGCAGCGGGCTCAAGCGTCGCAGGTTGTCGTACAGCAAGTTGCTCAGGGTCAGGCCGTGGCTCAGGGACAATACCGCCGTCAGCGGCAGCAGGATCAGGCTGACCCCTAGCCATTCGCGGACCATTCGCCGAAACAATCGCTGCGCCTGGGTCGGCTCGCGACCTTCCTTCCTTGGCCAGCGCGTCATCGGCCCATCGCCGCGGCGCTATTGGACCCGTGAGGGGCTGGGGTAATAGAAGATGTCATATACCCCGGTTTCTCCTTCAAGCCCCTGCTGATCGAATGCCGAGAGCCGAACGTGATAATAAAACGCCTTCAATCCGCTGAAATTGATCTCTGGCGTAGCGGAAAACTGTTCCTGCTTGATGTTCATGAACCCGGTATCGGTGGCGACCTGGGCCCGATAACGCGTGGCGCCTTCCAGCGGTTTCATGATCAATTTCCAGACCGGTGTCGGGCCCGTCTGCCCGGCCTGGCCGAGCAATCGAGGAGCCGGAAGCAGGTCACTGGGAGTCAACTTGCCTTCCTTCTGGATGCGCAGCCCCTGGCGAGCCATGACCTGTACTTCATCATCCGCGCGGGCAACGGGCAAGGGTTTGCCCGCAGGTTTTTTCGCCAGCTCATCCCGGTCCACGGCCACCTGGCCATTGAGCACCTCGAGCAGCGAGTGCCCGGTAGCATCGTTGCGCACCCGAAAGTGGGTACCGCGAACGCCGAGCACACCTACCGGTGTGACGATCTGGAAACGATCATAGTCGCTGGCGCGCTTGATCACATAAGACTCGACCTGACCTTGTTGCAGAAGGACCTGAGGCACCTTGAGCTCATCGTTGAGGCTCAGGGTGACCTGGGAGCTGGAGGGCAGGACGATACGCGAGCCATCACCCAGGGACAGGCTGACAAAGGCTGTAGGAGAAGTCTTCACGCCTTCCTCCTCATCCACCGTCATGCCTTCCTCCAGCGCCACCTGCTGGCCCTTGCGATCAAGCTTCCAGGCTTCGCCCGTCAGGTGTTCGACCGTAGCGGGCAGCGGTTGGCCACGGCATTGCTGCTGGTCATCGATGTAGGGCAGGCGCTTGGCGCTGGAAGAGGCGGCAGTGGCGCTCTGGGTCAACGGACCGACCAGGCCTGCCACGAGCAACAGGCAAGTACCCAAGTGGCGACAGTGCAAGGAGGAGATTGGAGTCATGGGATTCGCTTTGGCGCATTTTCTGAAAATCTGTTCGAGCCGCTGAGTCAACAGCAGCACGCACCATACCTGACGGGGCGCTGCGCCAGGTAGGCAGATTTGCACAGACCTGAAGGGATTGAGGTGACACGTCCCTGTGTCGGCCGGATCTGCCAGGATCCAGCGTGGATCTTGAGCGGCTCCCTGTTTTCCCCCTGGACTGCAGACCGCAAGCGAACCGGCGATCGGCGGTCCCGCCAGGTTGGCGTCGACACTCCCTGTGTCGGAGCACTTCCGAATGCTCCATTGCCGCTCGACACTTACGAATTTACCTACACCAATGACCGAAAAGTCGATTCTGCATATTTGTTCAGAATTCTCCGTCCAGCCCTTCAGAACACCCAGCGCGGTTGGTCTTCCCGGGTTCGCAAACGCGTGCCCTGGTCGCCGTCCTCGGCGCCGCTGACCGGGGCAAAACCCCGTGAATCACTGAAGCCGACATTGATCACTGCCGGGCTGTAGTAGCGTGGCGGCTGCGCCACGGGCGCAGCCGCGGTGCTGGAGTTCACCGTGGGCGAAGCCATCCCCATACTGGTGAAAAATGCCAAACACAGGCACCGGGTCAGCACCACGCCCAAGGTCACCTTCGACATCCCGGCGCGAAGATCCAACCTGCTAACCATCGTTCCTTTCCTTGCGCCATCGAGTCAGATTTTGGCCAGTTACCGGCTAATTGATATCAGCGTAACCAGCCATCACTCGACCTGGAGCAAATCGCCATAATTGTTCAGATTCAACCAATCAGCCTAAACTCGCTCCGGCACGGCCTTGCCTTGCCCGTCCACACTTCACGAAATAAAGGAACGACCCCGAATGCGTGTCGCCATACTGGATGACGAACCCGCCGAGCTACGCCGGGTGGAACAGACACTGCGACAGATGCCGGAAGCCGGGGAAGACGCCTGGAGCTTGCACAGTTTCGAGCGCGGCGAGGAACTGTTGCGGCAACTGCGGCGCGAGACCTTTGACCTGTTGATCCTCGACTGGCAAGTGCCAGACCTCAGTGGCCTGGCGCTGTTGCGCTGGACGCGCGAGCACATGGAAGCCCCGCCGGCGGCGATCATGCTCACCAGCCGCGATGCCGAGAGCGATATTGTCCAGGCGCTTAACGCTGGGGCAGACGATTACCTCAGCAAACCCTTTCGCCCCAACGAGCTCAAGGCCCGGGTCAATGCGGTGCTGCGCCGCCATGGCGTGTTGCGCAACGCCGCCAGCGAAGTGCAGAGCTTCAACGACCTGGTGTTCGATGACGCCGAGCTCACGGTCACCCGTGCCGGTATCCCCATCAGTTGCACCGAGCGCGAGTACCGCCTGGCACGCTGCCTGTTCGCCAACCTGGGTCGACCGTTGTCCCGGGAATACCTGTACCAGCGATTCTGGACCCATGAAGAAATGGTCTCTTCCCGACCGCTGGACACCCATATCTACCGCTTGCGCAACAAGCTGGGGCTGACCGCCGACCGGGGTTGGCAACTGCTGACGATCTACGGTTACGGCTATCGACTGGAAAGCGTCAGCGCCTGAAACCAGCGAGCAATAAAAAAGGCCAACGCGATGCGTTGGCCTTTTTGTTTACTGCAGGAGAAACCGGATCAGAAGTCCAGGTTCGACACTGCCAGAGCGTTGCTTTCGATGAAGTCACGGCGTGGTTCGACCGCATCACCCATCAGGGTGTTGAAGATCTGGTCCGCGCCAATGGCGTCTTCGATGGTCACTTTGAGCATCCGGCGCTGTGCTGGGTCCATGGTGGTTTCCCACAGCTGATCCGGGTTCATCTCGCCCAGACCTTTGTAGCGCTGGATGGTATGGCGCTTGGTGCTTTCGTTCATCAGCCACTCAAGGGCTTCCTTGAACTCGGTGATGGCTTTCTTGCGCTCGCCACGCTGGATGTACGCACCGTCGTCCAGCAGGGTGCTCAGTTGCGCGCCCAGGGAGACCACGGTCTTGTAGTCATTACTGCCGAAGAAGTCGCGGTTGAAAGTGACGTAGTTCGACAGGCCGTGGGAGATCAGTTCGACCTCCGGCAGCCAGACGTTACGCTCACGGTCTTCACGCAGACTGGCCTTGTAGACCAGGCCCGATTTCTCGACGGTCCGCAGACGTACTTCGTACTGGGCCAGCCAATCCTGCATCGCTGCGTGATCGGACAACTGCTCCATGCTCACTGCCGGCAGGTAGATGAAGTGCTCAGTCAACTCCTGCGGGTACAGGCGCGACAGACGCTTGAGGGTCTTCATCACCAGGCGGAAGTCATTCACCAAGCGCTCAAGGGCCTCACCGGAGATACCCGGGGCGTCCTCGTTCAGGTGCAGGCTCGCATCTTCCAGGGCCGACTGCGTCATGTACTCTTCCATGGCGTCGTCGTCTTTGATGTACTGCTCTTGCTTGCCTTTCTTCACCTTGTACAACGGCGGCTGGGCAATGTAGATGTAGCCACGCTCGATCAGCTCCGGCAACTGACGGAAGAAGAAGGTCAGCAGCAGGGTACGGATGTGCGAACCGTCGACGTCAGCATCGGTCATGATGATGATGTTGTGATAACGCAACTTGTCGATGTTGTACTCGTCACGGCCGATACCGCAGCCCAGCGCGGTAATCAAGGTGCCCACTTCCTGGGAAGAGATCATCTTGTCGAAGCGTGCCTTCTCCACGTTGAGGATCTTGCCCTTGAGCGGCAGGATGGCCTGGGTGCGACGGTTACGACCCTGCTTGGCGGAACCGCCAGCAGAGTCACCTTCCACCAGGTACAGTTCGGAGAGGGCAGGGTCTTTTTCCTGGCAGTCCGCCAGTTTGCCCGGCAGGCCGGCGATATCCAGCGCACCTTTACGACGCGTCATCTCACGAGCTTTACGCGCCGCTTCACGGGCACGGGCGGCGTCGATCATCTTGCCGACTACCAGCTTGGCTTCGTTCGGGTTTTCCAGCAGGAAGTCCGAGAAGTACTTGCCCATTTCCTGTTCGACCGCGGTCTTCACTTCGGAAGAAACCAGCTTGTCCTTGGTCTGGGAACTGAACTTCGGATCCGGCACTTTCACCGAAATGATTGCGGTCAGGCCTTCACGCGCATCGTCACCAGTGGTGGCGACTTTGTGCTTCTTGGCCAAGCCTTCGGCTTCGATGTAGGTGTTCAGGTTACGCGTCAGCGCGGAGCGGAAACCCACCAGGTGAGTGCCGCCATCGCGCTGGGGAATGTTGTTGGTGAAGCACAACAGGTTCTCGTTGAAGCTGTCGTTCCACTGCAGGGCGATTTCCACGCCAATGCCGTCTTCACGCTGGATGTTGAAGTGGAACACCTGGTTGACCGCAGTCTTGTTGGTGTTCAGGTATTCAACGAACGCACGCAGGCCGCCTTCGTACTTGAACAGCTCTTCCTTGCCGCTGCGCTCGTCCTTGAGGACGATACCCACACCGGAGTTGAGGAACGACAGTTCACGAATCCGCTTGGCCAGGATGTCCCAGCTGAAGTGGATATTCTTGAAGGTTTCAGCCGATGGCTTGAAGTGGATCTGGGTACCGGTGGTCTCGCTTTCGCCAACGATCTTCATCGGCTCCTGCGGAACGCCGTGCACGTAGGTCTGTTCCCAGATCTTGCCGCTACGGCGAACGGTCAGGATCAGTTCTTCAGACAGTGCGTTCACTACCGACACACCTACACCGTGCAGACCGCCGGATACTTTGTAGGAGTTGTCGTCGAATTTACCGCCAGCGTGCAGCACGGTCATGATGACCTCGGCTGCCGAAACGCCTTCTTCTTTGTGCACGTCTACCGGAATGCCGCGACCGTTGTCGCGTACGGTGATCGATTCATCAGGGTGGATGATGATGCTGATGTCGTCGCAATGGCCAGCCAAAGCTTCGTCGATCGAGTTATCGACCACCTCGAACACCATGTGGTGCAGACCGCTGCCATCGTCTGTGTCACCAATGTACATACCGGGACGTTTGCGTACGGCATCCAGGCCTTTCAGCACTTTAATGCTCGTTGAGTCGTACGTATTTTCTTCGCTCATGCCTTCACTCCCGATGGTCGTGGGTCTGGGTGATACGGCCCTGTTCCACGTGGAACAAAGCGACTGGCGTTTCCGTCTGCCAGCCTTCCCTCAATAATTCGTGGTCTACACAGGTGATGAACACCTGGCAGCGTAAGTCTTCCAGCAAACGGCAAAGCGCGCGGCGGTGCTGCTCATCCAGTTCGGACGGCAAATCATCCACCAGATAAATACATTGGCCGCGCCGGGCCTGGCTGACCAAATGCCCTTGGGCGATCCGCAGGGCGCAAACCACCAACTTCTGCTGACCCCGGGACAAGATGTCCGCGGCATTGTGCGCGCCTAATCTAAGGCGCAAATCAGCGCGTTGCGGTCCGGCCTGGGTATGCCCCATTTGCTGATCCCGGTGAACGGACGCGGCGAGCACTGCACTCAGTTCCCGCTCTTTGTCCCAACCCCGGTAATAGCTAAGCGTTAAGCCCTCGAGTTCGACGAGTTCGCTCAAGGTCTGTTCAAAGACTGGTTTCAAGGCTTTGATGTAAGCGCGGCGGTATTCATCAATTTCAGCGCTGGCCTGGCACAATTCTCTGTCCCAAACCGCTTGCGAAACGGCGTCAAGTGTACCATGCCGCAGCCAAGAGTTTCTCTGGCGCAGGGCCTTCTGCAAGCGCTGCCAGGTGGACATGAAGCGCGGTTCCACGTGGAACACCCCCCAGTCCAGGAACTGACGGCGAATCTTCGGCGCACCTTCCAACAGGCGAAAACTGTCCGGGTTGATCAATTGCAGTGGCAGGATTTCTGCGAGTTGTGCGGCACTACGGGCGTTCTGCCCATCGATGCGAATCTGAAACTCGCCTTGCCGATCACGGGAAATCCCCAGCGCACTGTGGCCGCCTTCGGCCAATTCGACCTGGCCGAATACCGTACAGGCCAACTGTTCGTACTGGATCACCGGTAGCAGGCGGGTACTGCGAAACGAACGGGCGAGCCCCAGCAGATGGATGGCTTCCAACACACTGGTTTTTCCGCTGCCGTTGGCGCCGTACAGAATATTGATGCGGGGGGAGGGAGAGAAGGTCACCGGGTGCAGATTGCGCACCGCGGTGACCGAGACGCGACTGAGGGACATCTAGCGGCTGCTGAACATGTTTACAGGCGCATCGGCATGACAACGTAAGCCGAGTCGTCGTTGTCGGACTCTTGCACCAGCGCACTGCTGTTGGAGTCAGACAGGATCAAGCGCACCTGCTCGGTGGTCATCACGCCCAGCACGTCCAGCAAATAGCTGACGTTGAAGCCGATTTCCAGGGAGCCGCCGTTGTACTCAACGCCTACTTCTTCTTCCGCCTCTTCCTGTTCCGGGTTGTTCGCCTGGATCTTCAGCTGACCATTGGCCAGTTGCAGGCGAATACCGCGGTACTTCTCGTTGGACAGAATCGCCGTACGGCTGAATGCTTCACGCAGGGCCTGGCGATCGCCCAGTACCAGCTTGTCGCCGCCTTTTGGCAGGACGCGCTCGTAATCCGGGAACTTGCCGTCGACCAGTTTCGAGGTAAAGGTAAATTCACCGGTGGTGGCACGGATATGGTGTTGGCCCAACACGATGCTCACGTTGCCGTCTGGCTCTGTCAGCAGGCGTGCCAGTTCCAGGATACCTTTGCGTGGCACGATCACCTGGTGGCGATCCGGTTGGCCGATGTCAGCCTGCATCGAGCACATGGCCAAACGGTGACCATCGGTAGCCACGGCGCGGATGATTCCAGCCGACACTTCCAGCAGCATGCCGTTGAGGTAGTAGCGAACATCCTGCTGCGCCATGGCAAAGCTGGTGCGCTCGATCAAACGACGCAGTTTGCTTTGCGCCAGGGTGCACGTCAGCGAACCCGGGCCTTCTTCCACGGTAGGGAAGTCGTTGGCTGGCAGGGTCGACAGGGTAAAACGGCTACGACCGGCCTTGACCACCAGCTTCTGCTCATCGAGCTTGATGTCGATCAGCGCGTCGTTCGGCAGGCTCTTGCAGATGTCCATCAGCTTGCGTGCCGGGACAGTGATTTCGCCCGGCTCGGCCGGTTCTTCAAGTTGCACACGACCGACCAGCTCGACTTCCAGGTCGGTACCGGTCAGCGACAACTGCTGGCCTTCGACAACCAGCAGCACGTTGGAAAGCACCGGCAAGGTCTGTCGGCGCTCGACGACGCCTGCGACCAGTTGCAGGGGTTTCAACAGGGCTTCGCGTGGAATGGTGAAATGCATGGTCTAGTCCCTTGCCTTAATAAGCTGCGCTGGTGTTCATCAAGTGGTCAGTGTACGCAGCAGGTTCTTGTAGTCCTCGCGGATGTCCGCGTCGGATTCCTTAAGTTCGTTGATCTTGCGGCAGGCGTGCAACACCGTGGTGTGATCGCGACCGCCAAACACATCACCGATTTCCGGCAGGCTGTGGTTGGTCAGTTCCTTGGACAGGGCCATGGCCACTTGACGTGGACGGGCCACCGAACGCGAACGGCGTTTGGACAGCAAGTCGGAAATCTTGATCTTGTAGTACTCGGCGACGGTGCGCTGAATGTTATCCACAGAGACCAGTTTGTCCTGGAGCGCCAACAGGTCTTTCAGGGATTCGCGAATCAACTCGATGGTGATGTCGCGGCCCATGAAGTGCGAGTGCGCGATAACACGCTTGAGCGCGCCTTCGAGTTCACGCACGTTGGAGCGAATGCGCTGGGCGATAAAGAACGCGGCATCGTGCGGCAGGTCGACTTTGGCCTGGTCGGCTTTTTTCATCAGAATCGCGACGCGGGTTTCCAGTTCGGGAGGCTCGACGGCAACCGTCAGACCCCAGCCGAAGCGCGACTTCAAGCGCTCTTCAAGGCCTTCGATCTCCTTGGGATAACGGTCACTGGTGAGGATGACCTGCTGGCCACCCTCAAGCAGGGCGTTGAACGTGTGGAAAAACTCTTCCTGGGAACGTTCCTTGCGGGCGAAGAACTGAATGTCATCGATGAGCAGGGCGTCCACCGAACGGTAGAAACGCTTGAACTCGTTGATCGCATTCAGTTGCAGCGCCTTGACCATGTCGGCCACGAAGCGCTCGGAATGCAGGTACACGACCTTGGCATTCGGATTCTTCTTTAATAGATGGTTACCCACAGCGTGCATCAAGTGAGTTTTACCCAAGCCAACGCCGCCATACAGGAACAGCGGGTTGTAACCGTGCTTGGGATTGTCCGCGACCTGCCAGGCCGCAGCGCGGGCCAACTGGTTGGACTTACCCTCGACGAAATTTTCGAAGGTAAAGGTCCGGTTCAGGTAACTGGTGTGCTTGAGCGCACCTTCTACCTGCACGGTACGTTGTTCGGCACGCACCGGGGCCTGTTGCGAACTGGCGCCAGCCATCGGATCGAAGCTGTCGCGGGACGGCTCTTCATTAACCTCGACGATTTTCTGCGTCGAACGCTTGCTGGTTGGAGCCGGCGTTGGCGTATTGACCGGTGCCGGCGCCGCTGCAGCCTGGGCTTGCGATGCCGCAGCAGCCAAAGGTGCATTGGGCGCGGCCCGCGGTGCCGAACTGCGTTTGCTGCCTATTAATAAGGAAAGCGCAGGCGCCATGCCGTTGCCATGCTCATCCAGCAGTTCGAGCACGCGGCTCAGGTACTTTTCATTGACCCAGTCGAGAACAAAGCGATTCGGTGCGTAGACACGCAACTCGTCGCCTTCGGCTTCGACCTGTAGTGGACGGATCCAAGTGTTGAATTGTTGGGCAGGCAGCTCATCGCGCAAAAGCTCCACGCACTGCTGCCAAAGTTCCACTGACACGGATATCCCCTAAGTTGAAAGCCGGTGAGGCAAAAACAAGCGGCCATTGTAGCGACCGGACGCAGACTTATCCACACGTAGCTTGATCACAGGTGCAGAAGAATCAAGGTTTTATCGGTAAAAAAGGCGACCAATGGTCTGTGCATAAGCTCTGTGGATAACCACGCCTAAGCTCGTTGTACAAGTGGGGGCGAAACTCGGTGGATAACCTGCCTGTGGATAACCACCTGTTTCACCCACAGCTTATCCGACAGCGCAGCACAGGCTGACCACCGCTTTCCACGGTAGTTGTCATTCTCTGTACAGCACGGGATAGAAGGGCTAACGCCAGTTATCCACAGATAGAGGCGGGCCTAGCTTTTATAAGCTTTACAGAAAAGCTTTAAATACTTTCCTTCTTTATTTTTATATCTAGCTGTCCACCTTTCAAGGACGAACCACCCAAATACCCATTTAAAGGAAACCTTGGTTGGAAATTGACCTAGAGGCTTGCTTTCTCTAGAATCCCCGGTCTCTTAAAACGGGGGCCATTCCGGCCCGTTGTGGACGAACCAGGTAACACGACATGAAACGTACTTTCCAACCAAGCACTATCAAACGCGCTCGTACCCACGGTTTCCGTGCTCGCATGGCTACCAAAAACGGCCGCGCAGTCCTGTCGCGTCGTCGCGCCAAAGGTCGTGCGCGTCTGGCAGTTTGATAATCCGGTACTGGAGGTGAGTCAGGACTTCAGTCGGGAAAAGCGCTTGCTGACCCCCCGGCATTTCAAGGCAGTCTTTGACTCCCCTACCGGCAAGGTTCCGGGGAAAAATCTCCTGCTCCTTGCACGCACCAACGATCTCGATCACCCCCGTCTCGGGCTGGTTATCGGGAAAAAGAGTGTGAAACTCTCCGTTGAGCGAAATCGCCTCAAACGTCTGATGCGCGAATCGTTTCGCCTCCACCAGGATTCTCTGGTTGGGTGGGATATCGTGATCGTCGCGCGCAAAGGTTTGGGCGAAGTAGAAAACCCCGAATTGATTCAGCATTTCGGCAAACTCTGGAAACGTCTGGCACGCAGCAAGCCAGAGCCAGCAGTCAAAGCCGAAACTGTAGGGGTAGACAGCACTGATGCGTAAACTGGCACTCGTTCCGATCCAGTTTTATCGCTATGCCATTAGTCCTCTGATGGCCAGTCACTGTCGTTTCTACCCCAGTTGTTCCTGCTACGCGTATGAAGCCATTGAAAATCATGGCCTTCTGCGCGGTGGCTGGCTGACCTTTCGTCGTTTAGGTCGCTGTCATCCGTGGAATCCCGGTGGTTATGACCCGGTTCCGCCTATCCCTACCTCCCGTTCTTCTTCGATGGCCGAGTAATCATGGATATTAAACGCACGATCCTGATCGTCGCCCTGGCAATCGTGTCCTACGTCATGGTCCTGAAATGGAACCAGGACTACGGCCAAGCTGCCCTGCCGACTCAGAATGTTGCTGCCAATCAGAATGCCCCGGCTATTCCGGACGGTACCAACGCTTCCGCCAGTGCCGATGTACCCAGCGCAAATACCGATACCAGCACCCCTACCGAAACTCCGGTAGTGGCTAGTAAAGATCTCATCCACGTAAAAACGGATGTGCTCGAACTGGCTATCGATCCTCAGGGTGGTGATATCGCCCAACTGATGCTGCCGCTGTATCCACGTCGCCAGGACCATCCGGAAATTCCGTTCCAGCTGTTCGATAACGGCAGTGAACGTACTTATCTGGCGCAAAGTGGCCTGACCGGTACCAACGGTCCTGATGCTCGCCCGACCGGTCGTCCGGTTTACTCGTCCGAACAGAAGACTTATCAACTGGCTGATGGCCAGAACCAGCTCAACGTTGACCTCAAATTCAGCGATGGTGGTGTCAATTACATCAAGCGCTTCAGCTTCACTCGCGGTTTGTACGATCTGAAAGTTACTTATCTGATCGACAACACCAGCGACAAGGCCTGGACTGGCAACCTGTTTGCCCAGCTCAAGCGTGATGCCAGTGCCGATCCTTCTTCCACCACTGCCACCGGCACCGCCACTTACCTGGGCGCCGCCCTGTGGACAAGTGCAGAGCCGTACAAAAAAGTGTCGATGAAAGATATCGACAAGGCTGCGCTGAAAGAAACCGTCAATGGTGGCTGGGTCGCCTGGCTGCAACACTACTTCGTAACGGCCTGGATTCCAGCCAAGAACGACAGCAACGTGGTGCAGACTCGCAAAGACAACCAGGGCAACTACATCATCGGTTTCACTGGCCCGGCTTTGACCATTGCGCCAGGTGCCAAGGCTGAAACCAGCGCGACCCTGTACGCGGGTCCGAAAAGCCAGGCAGTACTGAAAGAGTTATCCCCAGGTCTGGAACTGACGGTCGACTACGGCATTCTGTGGTTCATCGCTCAACCGATCTTCTGGCTGCTGCAACATATCCACGCCATTGTGGGTAACTGGGGCTGGTCGATCATCTTCCTGACCATGCTGATCAAAGGGATCTTCTTCCCGCTGTCGGCTGCCAGCTACAAGTCCATGGCACGCATGCGTGCAGTGGCGCCAAAACTGGCTGCGCTGAAAGAGCAACATGGCGATGACCGGCAGAAAATGTCGCAAGCCATGATGGAGCTGTACAAGAAAGAGAAGATCAATCCGCTGGGTGGTTGCTTGCCAATCCTCGTGCAGATGCCGGTTTTCCTCTCGCTGTACTGGGTACTCCTGGAAAGCGTGGAAATGCGCCAAGCGCCATTCATGCTGTGGATTACCGACCTGTCGATCAAGGATCCGTTCTTCATTCTGCCGATCATCATGGGTGCAACCATGTTCATCCAGCAGCAGCTGAACCCGACTCCTCCGGATCCGATGCAGGCCAAGGTGATGAAGCTGATGCCAATCATCTTCACCTTCTTCTTCCTGTGGTTCCCAGCGGGCCTGGTGCTGTATTGGGTTGTGAACAACTGCCTGTCGATCGCACAACAGTGGTACATCACTCGCAAAGTTGAAGCGGCGACAAAAAAAGCCGACGCGTAACTTGCTCAGTATGTAACCATTCAAAACGCCCCCTCGTGGGGCGTTTTGCTATCTGCCATTTTTATCGGGATATCGGTTTATGAGCGCTCCTCGTGAAACCATCGCCGCCGTCGCCACCGCCCAGGGCCGTGGGGGCGTCGGTATCGTTCGTATTTCCGGGCCACTGGCGCGTCATGCGGCACAGGCCATCAGTGGTCGCGAGCTGAAGCCGCGTTTTGCCCATTACGGTCCGTTTCTCAGCGCCGAGGATGAAGTCCTGGATGAAGGTATTGCCCTGTATTTCCCAGGGCCCAACTCCTTCACCGGTGAAGACGTGCTGGAACTGCAAGGCCACGGCGGACCGATTGTCCTGGACATGTTGCTGCAGCGTTGCCTGCAACTGGGTTGTCGTCTGGCCCGGCCAGGGGAATTCAGCGAGCGCGCGTTCCTCAACGACAAGCTCGACCTGGCCCAGGCCGAAGCCATTGCCGACCTCATCGAGGCCAGCTCCGCGCAAGCCGCACGCAATGCCCTGCGTTCTCTGCAAGGGGCGTTTTCCCAGCGTGTGCATAACCTCACCGAACAATTGATTGCCTTGCGTATCTACGTCGAAGCGGCGATCGACTTCCCGGAAGAGGAGATCGATTTCCTTGCCGATGGCCATGTGCTGTCCATGCTCGATGCCGTGCGCGAGGAGTTGGCCAAGGTGTTGCGTGAAGCTGGGCAGGGCGCGTTGTTGCGCGATGGCATGACCGTGGTCATCGCCGGCCGTCCGAATGCCGGCAAGTCGAGCCTGCTCAATGCATTGGCCGGTCGTGAAGCTGCGATCGTCACCGAGATCGCCGGCACCACCCGGGACATCCTGCGCGAACATATCCACATCGATGGCATGCCGCTGCACGTGGTCGACACTGCGGGTCTGCGCGATACCGATGACCAGGTCGAGAAGATTGGTGTGGAGCGGGCGTTGAAGGCGATCAGCGAAGCCGACCGGGTGTTGCTGGTGGTCGACGCTACGGCCCCTGAAGCCCTTGATCCATTTGCCCTGTGGCCTGAGTTCCTGGAACAGCGCCCGGAGCCGGGCAAAGTCACCCTGATCCGCAACAAGGCCGACCTCACGGGTGAGGCCATTGGGCTGCAGGTCTGTGACGATGGGCACGTCACCATCAGCCTCAGTGCCAAGTCGGCAGGTGAAGGCCTGGAGCTACTGCGTGACCACCTCAAGGCCTGCATGGGCTACGAGCAGACCTCAGAAAGCAGTTTCAGCGCCCGTCGTCGTCACCTTGAAGCCTTGCGCCATGCCAGTGACTCCCTGGAACATGGGCGTGCGCAGCTGACATTGGCCGGCGCCGGCGAGTTGTTGGCCGAAGATTTGCACCAGGCACAGCAGTCACTGGGTGAAATTACCGGTGAATTCAGCTCAGATGACCTGCTGGGCAGGATCTTTTCCAGCTTCTGCATCGGTAAATAACGCTCCCTTCCCAAGATAGGAGCCTGCGATCTAGTCATCTTTTGATGCTTCTACCCGTGCTTGCGTCTCTCTCGGGCGGATGAATCGTTAAAAGATCGCAGGCTTCCACCAGCTCTTACCGCTGTTAATCCATTTTTCTTCTTTCGTTGCCATGGGATTTTTTCGCCAGGGTGGTTTGCCCGTGGGCGAGATTTGCCTTTTTACGGTTTTTCTGTGGATTAAGCCCTGTGAATAACTGCCACTAAGGTCAGTTGATAACAGGGCCTGAAAACTGAGTAAAACTGCCTATGTGGATAACCACCTCATTCATCCACAGGCTTAGAGCGGTTATCCAATGCCCTCAAGGCCACATGACCACAGACTTTCAAACCGCTGTACACATTGTAAATAAAGGCTTGTAGCGTTCTATCCACAGAAATGTAGCTGTATAGATATAAACATAAAAACAAAGATCTTATAAATTTCTTTCTTTTTAATTTCTATTGTTCGTGACTTACCCACAGCTGGTTAAATTTTGTGCAAAGGGTTCTTTAGGAAGGGCGAAGTCCCTATACTTGTCGACCAGGTCCAAAAACCTGAGCTCAAACCATTTCTGAATTACCTAACTGAAGCAGGCACGAGGTGCGTGGTGGATTTCCCTTCCCGTTTTGAAGTGATCGTCATCGGCGGCGGTCATGCCGGTACCGAGGCAGCACTTGCATCAGCACGTATGGGGGCAAAAACCCTGTTGCTGACGCATAACGTGGAAACCCTCGGTGCCATGAGCTGCAACCCCGCAATTGGCGGGATCGGCAAAAGCCACCTGGTCAAGGAAATCGACGCCCTCGGCGGCGCGATGGCCATGGCCACCGATAAGGGTGGTATCCAGTTTCGCGTGTTGAACAGCCGCAAAGGCCCAGCCGTGCGCGCTACTCGCGCCCAGGCCGACCGCGTGTTGTACAAGGCTGCGGTTCGCGAGATTCTCGAGAACCAGCCGAACCTGTGGATATTTCAACAGGCAGCGGACGACCTGATCGTTGAGCAGGAGCAAGTACGCGGTGTTGTCACCCAAATGGGCCTGCGTTTCTTCGCCGACTCCGTGGTTTTGACGACCGGTACTTTCCTCGGTGGACTTATCCACATCGGTTTGCAGAATTTTTCCGGCGGTCGCGCCGGTGATCCGCCGTCGATTGCCCTGGCTCACCGTCTGCGTGAACTGCCGCTGCGCGTGGGTCGCTTGAAAACCGGTACGCCACCGCGCATTGATGGCCGATCTGTGGATTTCTCGGTGATGACCGAGCAACCCGGTGATACGCCGATCCCGGTGATGTCGTTCATGGGCAACAAGGAACAGCATCCCAAGCAGGTCAGTTGCTGGATTACCCACACCAACGCCCGTACCCACGAAATCATCGCCGCGAACCTCGACCGTTCGCCGATGTATTCCGCTGCCGGTGAGATTGAAGGCATTGGTCCGCGTTACTGCCCATCGATCGAAGACAAGATCCACCGTTTTGCCGACAAGCAAAGCCACCAGGTGTTTATCGAGCCGGAAGGTCTGACCACCCACGAGCTTTACCCGAATGGGATATCCACAAGCTTGCCGTTCGACGTGCAATTGCAGATCGTGCAATCGATCCGCGGCATGGAGAACGCGCACATCGTGCGTCCGGGCTACGCGATCGAGTACGACTACTTCGATCCACGCGACCTGAAGTACAGCCTGGAAACCAAGGTGATCGGCGGTCTGTTTTTCGCCGGGCAGATCAACGGCACCACCGGTTACGAAGAAGCCGGCGCCCAAGGTTTGCTGGCCGGGGCCAACGCCGCACTGCGTGCACAGGGCAAAGACGCCTGGTGCCCGCGTCGCGATGAAGCCTACATCGGCGTATTGGTCGACGATCTGATTACCCTCGGGACCCAGGAACCGTATCGGATGTTCACTTCCCGCGCCGAATACCGGTTGATCCTGCGCGAAGACAACGCCGACCTGCGCTTGACCGAAAAAGGTCGCGAGCTGGGCCTGGTCGATGACGCGCGTTGGGCAGCATTCTGCAAAAAACGCGAAAGCATCGAACTCGAAGAGCAGCGCCTGAAAAGTACCTGGGTTCGCCCGGGCACCGAGCAAGGCGATGCGATTGCGGAAAAATTCGGCACCCCGCTGACCCACGAATACAACTTGCTGAACCTGCTGACCCGTCCGGAAATCGACTACGCTGGCCTGATCTCGGTCACCGGCATAGGTGCAGACGATCCACAGGTTGCCGAGCAGGTCGAGATCAAGACCAAATACGCCGGTTACATCGATCGCCAACAGGATGAAATCGCTCGTCTGCGGGCCAGCGAAGACACCAAACTGCCTGTGGATATCGATTACACGACCATCTCCGGTCTCTCCAAGGAGATCCAGGGCAAGCTCGGTGCAACCCGTCCGGAAACACTGGGCCAGGCTTCGCGGATTCCGGGCGTGACGCCGGCAGCCATTTCGCTGTTGATGATTCATTTGAAAAAACGCGGCGCGGGCCGTCAGTTGGAGCAAAGCGCTTGAGTTCGTTGGTCACCTTGCAACACGCCGAAGAGTTATCCACAGGTGCACGCCAGCTCGGTGTCAACCTGAGTGAAGCCCAGCACGCCCAATTGCTGGGTTACCTGGCCCTGTTGATCAAATGGAACAAGGCCTACAACCTCACCGCGGTGCGTGATCCAGACGAAATGGTCTCGCGCCATTTGCTCGACAGCCTGAGCGTGATGTCCTTCATCGAAAACGGCCGTTGGCTGGATGTCGGCAGTGGCGGCGGCATGCCGGGTATTCCCTTGGCTATCCTGTTTCCCGAGTCGCAAGTCACTTGCCTGGACAGCAATGGCAAGAAAACCCGCTTCCTGACCCAGGTCAAACTCGAACTCAAACTGGATAACCTGCAAGTTATCCACAGTCGCGTCGAAGCCTTCCAGCCTGAGCTGCCATTCAACGGGATCATCTCCCGGGCCTTCAGCAGCATGGAGAATTTCAGCAACTGGACGCGCCACCTCGGCGACACCGATACACGTTGGCTGGCAATGAAGGGCGTTCATCCCGCGGATGAGCTGGTAGCATTGCCGGCAGACTTCCACCTCGATAGCGAACACGCCTTGGCCGTACCTGGTTGCCAAGGCCAACGCCATCTGCTGATACTGCGCCGCACGGCATGATTGGGAACACAAGCAAGAATGGCTAAGGTATTCGCGATAGCGAACCAAAAGGGTGGTGTGGGCAAAACCACCACCTGCATCAACCTCGCAGCATCCCTGGTCGCCACCAAGCGCCGGGTGCTGTTGATCGATCTCGATCCACAGGGCAACGCCACCATGGGTAGCGGTGTGGATAAACACGGCCTGGAAAACTCGGTCTACGACTTATTGATCGGCGAATGCGACCTGACCCAGGCCATGCATTTCTCCGAACACGGTGGTTACCAGCTGTTGCCGGCGAACCGCGACCTGACCGCGGCGGAAGTGGTCCTGCTGGAAATGCAGATGAAGGAAAGCCGCCTGCGCAGCGCCTTGGCGCCGATTCGCGAGAGCTATGACTACATTCTGATCGACTGCCCGCCGTCGCTGTCGATGCTCACCCTGAATGCATTGGTCGCCGCAGATGGGGTCATTATCCCCATGCAGTGTGAATACTTTGCACTCGAAGGCTTGAGCGACCTTGTGGATAACATCAAGCGCATCGCCGAACTGCTGAACCCGAACCTCAAGGTCGAAGGCCTGCTGCGGACTATGTATGACCCGCGCCTGAGCCTGATGAACGATGTTTCGGCCCAGCTCAAGGAACACTTCGGCGAGCAGTTGTACGACACGGTCATCCCACGCAACATCCGCCTGGCCGAAGCACCCAGCTATGGCATGCCTGCGCTGGCGTACGACAAATCATCGCGAGGCGCGATTGCCTACCTGGCATTGGCAGGCGAGATGGTTCGCCGTCAACGCAAAAACTCACGTGCCGCCGCTGCTCAGGCAACTTAAGGAATCCCCATGGCCGTCAAGAAACGAGGTCTCGGACGTGGACTGGATGCACTGCTGAGTGGTCCGACTGTCAGCTCGCTGGAAGAACAGGCCGTGCAGGCCGACTTGCGCGAGCTGCAGCACTTGCCACTGGACCTGCTCCAGCGCGGCAAGTACCAGCCCCGCCGGGACATGGACCCGCAGGCGCTGGAAGAGCTGGCGCAGTCGATCAAGAGCCAGGGCGTGATGCAGCCGATCGTGGTTCGTCCCATCGGCGCCGGGCGCTTTGAAATCATTGCCGGTGAGCGCCGCTGGCGCGCCAGCCAGCAGGCCGGGCAGGAAACCATCCCGGCGATGGTGCGTGACGTGTCGGATGAAACCGCTATCGCCATGGCCCTGATCGAGAACATCCAGCGCGAGGACCTCAATCCAATCGAGGAAGCTGTCGCCCTGCAGCGTTTGCAGCAGGAGTTCCAGCTGACTCAGCAGCAAGTGGCCGAAGCCGTGGGCAAGTCCCGGGTGACAGTCGCTAACCTGTTGCGCCTGATTGCCTTGCCAGAAGTCATCAAGACCATGTTGTCCCACGGCGACCTGGAAATGGGTCATGCCCGTGCTTTGCTCGGGTTACCGGAAAATCAACAGGTTGAAGGGGCGCGACACGTTGTCGCACGGGGCCTCACCGTACGCCAGACAGAAGCCCTGGTTCGCCAGTGGCTCAGTGGCAAGCCGGAGGTCGCCGAACCGGTCAAGGCCGACCCGGATATCGCCCGCCTTGAACAGCGTCTGGCAGAGCGCCTAGGCTCTGCGGTGCAGATCCGCCACGGGAAGAAGGGAAAAGGTCAGTTGGTAATCGGCTATAACTCACTGGATGAGCTTCAAGGTGTCCTTGCACACATCCGCTGAAACATTTCCTCATGTAGCGTGCAGTCGGAAATCACTACCTGACAGTTGAATAGGGGCTGAACCGCCCCTATACTCTGCGCGCATTTTGTCGGCACAAATTATGCCAAGTTATTGAATTCTGGCAGCCGACCTTTGAGGAGCAAGATCGATGGAAAGCCGCACGCCAAACCGCTTGCCGTTCCATCGCCTGGCGGTTTTTCCGGTGTTACTGGCTCAATTTGTCGTTTTGCTGCTGGCCGCTTTGGCGCTTTGGCAATGGCATGGAGTCGTAGCCGGGTACTCAGGACTCTGCGGAGGCCTGATAGCCTTGCTTCCCAATGTTTATTTCGCTCATAGGGCATTTCGGTTTTCCGGGGCCCGGGCAGCTCAAGCCATCGTCCGGTCTTTTTATGCCGGCGAGGCGGGCAAACTGATTTTGACGGCAGTGCTTTTTGCATTGACGTTCGCAGGTGTGAAGCCACTGGCGCCGTTAGCAGTCTTCGGCGTCTTTGTGTTGACCCAACTGGTCAGCTGGTTCGCTCCCCTGCTGATGAGAACAAGACTTTCGAGACCTTAGGGCGTTTGAGGCAACCATGGCAGAAACAACCGCTTCGGGCTATATCCAGCACCACTTGCAGAACCTGACCTTCGGTCAGCACCCTACCGGCGGCTGGGGCTTTGCCCACACCGCAGCAGAAGCCAAAGAAATGGGCTTCTGGGCTTTCCACGTCGATACCCTCGGCTGGTCGGTCGCATTGGGTCTGATTTTCGTACTTCTTTTCCGCATGGCGGCGAAGAAAGCGACTTCCGGTCAACCAGGTGCTTTGCAGAACTTCGTTGAAGTATTGGTCGAATTCGTCGATGGCAGCGTGAAAGACAGCTTCCATGGCCGTAGCCCGGTGATTGCACCGCTGGCACTGACCATCTTCGTCTGGGTCTTCCTGATGAACGCCGTCGACCTGATCCCGGTTGACTGGATTCCTCAGCTGGCCATGATGATCTCTGGCGATCCGCACATTCCGTTCCGTGCCGTATCGACCACTGACCCGAACGCTACCCTGGGCATGGCCCTGTCGGTGTTCGCGTTGATCATTTTCTACAGCATCAAGGTCAAGGGCATCGGCGGTTTCATCGGCGAACTGACCCTGCACCCGTTCGGCAGCAAGAACGTCTTCGTTCAAGCCTTGCTGATCCCGGTGAACTTCCTGCTGGAGTTCGTGACGCTGATCGCCAAGCCAATCTCGCTGGCCCTGCGTCTGTTCGGCAACATGTATGCCGGCGAACTGGTGTTCATTCTGATCGCTGTGATGTTCGGCAGTGGTCTGCTCTGGCTTAGCGGCCTGGGCGTAGTTCTGCAGTGGGCGTGGGCTGTGTTCCACATCCTGATCATCACCCTGCAGGCGTTTATCTTCATGATGCTGACCATCGTCTACCTGTCGATGGCGCACGAAGAGAACCATTAAGACCAGCTTAGGCTAGTCTGATGTCCCTCTCGTCTCGGCGGGAGGGGGCCCATCACGGGCACGATGAAACGATTTGTTTTACCGCTTTAATCTAAAAAACCTAAACCATACGACGTAAAAGTCGGGAGGAAAGATGGAAACTGTAGTTGGTCTAACCGCTATCGCTGTTGCACTGTTGATCGGCCTGGGCGCACTGGGTACCGCAATTGGTTTCGGCCTGTTGGGCGGCAAGTTCCTGGAAGGCGCAGCGCGTCAGCCAGAAATGGTTCCAATGCTGCAAGTTAAAATGTTCATCGTTGCCGGTCTGCTCGACGCCGTAACCATGATCGGTGTTGGTATTGCTCTGTTCTTCACTTTCGCGAACCCATTCGTTGGTCAACTCGCTGGCTAATCACTCGAACCTTCGAGTGATTGGTGTGATGTGCAACGAACGAGCGAGGTGTTGGCGTGAACATTAATGCAACCCTGATTGGCCAGTCCGTTGCGTTCTTAATTTTTGTACTTTTTTGCATGAAGTTCGTGTGGCCTCCGGTCATTGCGGCTTTGCACGAACGTCAGAAGAAGATCGCGGATGGACTGGACGCTGCCGCCCGAGCAGCTCGCGACCTGGAGTTGGCCCAAGATAAAGCGGGTCAACAACTGCGCGAAGCAAAAACTCAGGCAGCCGAAATCATTGAGCAAGCCAAGAAGCGCGGCAATCAGATCGTTGAAGAGGCTGTTGAAAAAGCCCGTATCGACGCTGAACGCGTAAAGGTTCAGGCTCAGGCCGAGATCGAGCAGGAAATCAACAGTGTCAAAGACGCGCTGCGTACCCAACTGGGTGCACTGGCCGTTGGCGGCGCCGAGAAGATCCTGGGTGCCACAATCGATCAAAACGCGCACGCGGAGCTGGTAAACAAACTGGCTGCTGAAATTTAAGCGAGGGCGATCATGGCAGAATTGACCACGTTGGCCCGACCTTACGCTAAGGCAGCCTTCGAGCACGCCCAGGCCCACCAGCAACTGGCCTCTTGGTCAGCCATGCTCGGCCTGGCTGCAGCAGTGTCGCAAGACGACACCATGCAGCGCGTGCTCAAGGCCCCGCGACTGACGAGCGCAGACAAGGCCGCCACGTTTATTGACGTGTGCGGCGACAAGTTTGATGCCAAGGCACAGAACTTCATCAACATCGTTGCCGAAAACGACCGTCTCCCGCTGTTGCCGGAGATCGCCGCTCTGTTTGACCTGTACAAGGCTGAACAAGAGAAGTCGGTAGATGTAGAAGTCACCAGTGCTTTTGCATTGAACCAAGAACAGCAAGACAAACTCGCCAAGGTTCTCAGTGCACGACTCAACCGGGAAGTGCGCCTGCAAGTTGCGGAGGATGCCGCCCTGATTGGTGGTGTCATCATTCGCGCCGGCGACCTGGTAATCGATGGCTCGATTCGCGGAAAACTCGCGAATCTTGCCGAAGCATTGAAATCTTGAGTTTGAAGGGGCAGCAGAGCAATGCAGCAACTCAATCCTTCCGAAATAAGTGAAATTATCAAGGGCCGCATCTAAAAGCTCGATGTGACCACCCAAGCCCGTAA
>NZ_JBIUWJ010000052.1:0-28329 GCF_044743405.1 Pseudomonas sp. NPDC087626 | reverse complement strand
GCCTTTTGCTTACTTTTGGGCTCCTCCAAAAGTGAGCCGCTGTAAAAGCGGAACCATAGGAGGCCGTTACCGCAAAAATGGATATGTACTCGGCCAAATCCAACACCCCGGCCGGCCCACAGCCCGCCACAAAGTTGTGTAGATACCTATGCCGGGATGGCGATGCTCGTGATGCGTACGCCTATCAGTCCTGGGACTCCAGGTCGCGCACGCGGGCTACCGCTTCGTCGCGGCTGTTGACGCCAAGCTTGCTGTAGATATGGCTCAAATGCCATTTCACGGTTTCCGGCGATAACCCCAAGGCGCGGGCGATTTTTTTGTTGGGCAGTGCTTGAGCCAGCAGGCGCACGACCTCGATCTCCCGCTCGCTCAGCGGTTCGATGCTGTTGGCCTGGGGTTTGCTCGGCGTGGCCTGGGCAGGCTTGCCGGAGACGGCGGCGGGGACGGCCACGTGGGCGGCCTGCAAGCGCTCGACGTAAAACGCCAGGACTGGGTCGAGGGTTTCCTGGCGAGTGATTTCCAGGATCAGGTCCATGGCGTCCGGGTGGGCATCGAGCAGGCTGCGCAGCAGCCCGAAGCGTTGTCCGCGGCGCAGCGCCAGCAGCACTTTGTCGCGCGCGGCATCCAGGTTGCCGCGCCGCGCCTCGATCACGGCACTCAACACCAGCAGGCGCACCGCACCGAGTTGCCGACGATGCCGTTCGCAGGTGTCGATCAATTGTTCAATGCGCTGCAAGGCGCCGTCGAGGTCGCCCTGGTGAATCTGCCAGCGGGCCCGTGCGTTCTCGGTCAGGATGTGAATTTCCTTGAGTGCACTGTGTCCGGCGTCGGGGTGGCGGGCGTCGATGGCTTCCAGCCTGGCCAGTTTGGCCTGGGCGGCGGCGGGTTCGTCGAGCAACAGGTGCCAGTGCACCCGCCAGGTCAGGCAGTAGGCCTGCAAGCGGTCCAGCCCGAGTTTGCTCGCGTATTCGTCGAGCCGATCGACGAAGGCGAAGGCCTCCTGATGGTTACCGGCGAGCCACTGCACTTTCCACAGCACCTGGAGCACCCGCAGCACCGAGTCGGGTATCGAAATCCGCTCAAGAATGTCGACCCATCCGGAGAGTAACTTGAAGGCCACGTCGACATCGTTGGTTTCGTACAACACCTCGCCCAGCAGTGCGGTGGCCAGGTAGGTCGCATCCGTCCCGGCCTTGCCGCAGTGGGCCGCTTCGTGGATCACGTCCCGATAGACGCGCTCCGACTGCTTCATCTGGCCTTCCAGGGCATGGCTCAACCCGGTCATGCAGCGGCCCTGGAGGCTACCGGCCGAGGTCCCGAGGAAGGGCTCGCCGTTAATCAGCAACGCTGGCCGGTCCAGTTGCACCTGGCGTGCTTTTTCGTATTCACCGCGGTGCATGTAGAGCCAGGACAGGATATTGGTGCAGGAGCCGATCGCGACACTGTTGCTGCCTGCTGGAGGGGCGAGCAATTGCGGCAGGACCGTCATTGCCGCATCGGTGTCATCCCGTTGCAGGGCCAGGGAGGCCCGCAGCAGGGCGACCATGAAACGATCATGCATCTGGTGTTCGGGGACGTCGTGAAGCAGTTGATCAAGGCTGTTGGCACAGGCAATGAAGTCCCGGGCATAGAGCTGCATGCGGGCCTTGAGGATGCGCAGCTTGACCCGTGCCTGCACCTGCTCGACCGGCAACAGCCGGACCAACTCGATCAGCATGCGCAGGTCGCCATGGGCGTACAGCGCTTCGGCGTGTTGCTCGACCAGGTCGGCGGCAGCGTCGGGATCACCGCTCATCACCGCATGGTGCACGGCTTCATCCAGGTGTTGCTGGTCACGGAACCAGGCCCATGCCCGCGCATGCACGGCCTGTTGCTCGGCCCGGCTGCGCGAGTCGAAGTACTTGAGCAGGGTTTCGCGCAGCAACGGGTGCAGCCGGTACCAGGTTTCACGCTTGGCGCTGTCCACGGGAATCAGGAACAGGTTGTCGCGCTCCAGGCGCGCCAACAGCGCGCTGGCTTCGCTGACGGCCTGGGGGTGACCGCTCAAGGCCGCACACAACGAGGCGCAGAAACGGTTGCAGACCGCCATGAGCAACAGCAGGTCGAGGTCGGTGGGCGACAGGTGGGACAACACCTCGATCTCGAAAAAACGGGCGAAGGCCTGGTCGTCGCGCACCAGCGTCTGTACCGCGGCGCTGGTCGTGGCCGCTTGGGGGCGATTGTTCTTGCGACTGACCGCGAGCAACTGCATGCCTGCGACCCAGCCATCGGCCTGCTCATGGATCAAGCGCGCGTCACGGGCATTGATCTCACCCAACTGTGCCTTGAGGAACTGCGCGGATTCGGCCGGGGTGAAGCGCAAGTCGCGCAGGCTCAACTCCAGAACCAGTTCCTGGCTGCGCAACCGCGCCAGGGACAACGGCACCGCACTGCGCGACACCAGCGCCAGGTGCAGGTTGGCCGGCGCGTAATCGATCAGCCATTGCAGGGCTTGGTGAATGCCCACGTCCGTCAGGTGATGCAGGTCATCGAGCACCAGCACCAGCTCTTTGGTGCGCCGGGCAATGCTGCGCACCAGGGTGATCACCGTGCGCTCGACGGCCTCGCTGTCGATGCCCCGGCCTTCGAGCTGGGTCGCTTCGTGCACCAGGGCGGGGTCGATCTGGCCCAGGCTGGCCAGCAGATAGTCGAGAAAACGGGTCAGCTCATTATCGTCGGCAGACAGGGTCAACCAGGCGACGTCAAAGCCCAGGGGCAACAGGGCCTGGCGCCAGGCGATCAAAGTCGAGGTCTTGCCGCAGCCCGCCGGTCCCTTGAGCACGATGCAGCGCTGGCGACGGGCCTTGAGCATTTGATCCTGCAGGCGCTCACGGGGGACCAGGCGTGCGGCACCGCGAGGAGGAATCAGCTTGGTACTGACAATCGGCGACTGGCTTGCCGTCGTGGGGCTGTCCGAAGCAGTGGACTTGGGGTGTTTGTCCATGGGGCTATCCGATTCATTTTTGTTTTGAGCGTGCTCGAATCGGACCGAGTGTAACGCAGAGTTTGCCGCGCATGGCGCTCTGTTTGGCCAGGGCTGCACCCCGGGCCAATGGGGCGGGCAATCGCCACCCGATGTGGGTGGTGGCCGCGACAAAGGGGCTTGTTCTACTGGCTGGCATAGGCAAGACACGCCTGGCACAGAGCACCGGCGTCGCCGCATCGAACAAAAAAACAAGTGCCGCCAGCCGCCAACGCCGGTCGCCCACACGCATGCCCATCGAGAGACCATCGCAGCGCTGGAGTTAGCCCATGGCCATTCAATTCAAGATCATCGAACACGTGGCACTGGTCACGCTCGACGCGCCCCATTGCAACAACGCCCTGACCATTGGCGACCTAATGCACCTGCGCAAGACCCTGCGTGCCTGCCAGGACGATGAGCAGGTGCGGGTCATCGTCCTGCTCGGGGCCGGTGAGCGCGCCTTTTGTTGTGGAGCCCACTTCAAGGAGTCCCTGCGCCCGGTGCCGGGGTTTGTCGCCGGGGCCCTGAAAAGTCGCGAGACCGAAGCCGAGGAGGGCGGTTACACCCGCTTGCTGGACCTTAGTGACCTGGACCTCTGGAAACCGCTGATCGCCGGGATCCAGGGCCTGTGCCTGGGTGGCGGCCTTGAACTGGCGTTGCAGTGTGATCTGCGAATTGCCACTGACGGCGCCTCATTCGGCCTGCCGGAAGTGCGCATGGCCGCCATCCCCTCGGCGGGTGGCGTGCAGTACCTGCTGCGTGCGGTAGGTTCGGCGCACGCGATGAAAATGGCCCTGACTGGCGAGCCGATCAATGCCCAGGAAGCCTTGCGCATTGGCCTGGTCAGTGACCTGGTGCCCGCCGGGCAGCTGCAAGCCGTGGCACTGCAACTGGCGGAGCGGATCGCCGGCAACGGTCCGCTGGCGGTGCAATCGATCAAACAACTGGCGGTGCAGACCGCCCATCTGCCCGCGCGGGACTTTGTCAGCCAAGCCAACCTGCACTGGGGCCTGCTGCGTGACAGCCAGGACTTCGCCGAAGGCCGCCTGGCATTCGCCCAGACGCGTGCACCCAAGTACACCGGGACCTGAAATCCCCAGACCGCGCTGCATGTGTCCCGACCTGACAACAACAATTACAGGAGACTCATATGTACCTGACTCAAGGACTGCACCGCATGGCGCAGCAACAGCCCCATGCCCTGGCCACGGTATTTCGTGACCGACGCCAGAGCTACGCGCAAATGACCGATCGTGTCGCGCGCCTGGCCGGTGCCCTGCAAAAGCTCGGCATGCAAGCCGGTGATCGCGTTGGCCTGCTGGGCCTGAACAGCGACCGCTTCCTCGAATACTTCCTCGCCACCTGGTGGGGCGGTGGCGTGGTCAACCCGGTGAATATTCGCTGGAGCGTCGCGGAGATTGTCTATTCGCTGGATGACTGCGACACCCGCATTCTGTTCATCGACGACACCTTCCTGCCCCTGGCGCCGGCGATCTCGGCCTCGGCCCGAGTCACACCATTGCTGATTCACGTCGGCGATGGCCCGGCACCGGCAGGCATGCTCTCGTTCGAGCAGCTGATTCGCGACAACGCGCCGGTGGATGATGCCTTTCGCGGTGGCGAGGACTTGGCGAGTATCCTCTACACCGGGGGCACCACCGGCCAGCCCAAGGGCGTCATGCAGTCGCACATGAACCTGTGGTCGGCGGCCGTGGCGCGCGTAGCGGATGTGCCGGTGCCGGCGGATGCCATGACCCTGCACATCGCGCCCATGTTCCACCTGGCGGCGTTGTCCCGGGTGATCCTGATCTCGCTGATCGGGCTGCCGAGTGTGTTTGTTCCGGCTTTTGATGCCTCGGACGTGATGCGCACCATCGAGCGCGAGCGCATCAGCGATATCCTGATTGTGCCGACCATGCTCCAGGCGCTGATCATGCACCCGGACTTTGCCCGCCATGACCTCAGCAGCCTGCGCAGCCTGACCTACGGCGCCTCGCCGATTGCCGTGCCGTTGCTGGAACTGGCGCTCAAGGCCCTGCCCAATGTCGAATTCACCCAGGGCTATGGCATGACCGAAGCGGCGCCGCCGATCAGCGCCAATGGTCCGCAGAACCACAGCGCCGAAGGGATCGCCAATGGCCGCTTGCGTTCGGCCGGGCGTCCGGGACTGGGAGTGACAGTGCGCATTGTCGACGAACACGACAACGAAGTTGCGTGCGGCACCGTGGGCGAAGTGATTGTCCGTGGCCCGAACATCATGCTCGGGTACTGGAACAAACCCGAGGAAACCGCCCAGGCGTTGCGCGGAGGCTGGATGCATACCGGAGACGGTGCCTACATGGACGAGGACGGCTACCTGTACATTGTCGACCGCTTCAAGGACATGATTGTCAGCGGCGGCGAGAACATCTACTCCGCTGAGGTAGAGAGTGCCATCGCCAGTCATCCGGCGGTGGCGGTGTGTGCGGTGATCGGTATCCCGTGCCAGCAGTGGGGCGAGGCGGTGCACGCGGTCGTCGTGCTCAAGCCGGGCAACCAGGCGGCCGATGCGGAGATCATGGAGCACTGTCGGCGGTTGATCGCGGGCTACAAGACTCCCAAGTCGGTGGAGTTCCGCGAAGCCCTGCCGCTGTCCGGCGCGGGCAAGATTCTCAAGCGTGACCTGCGCGAGCCGTTCTGGCAGGGCAAAGACCGGAGCGTCAGTTGATGGAGGCGCCCAGCCGTGGTGTGAGCTCGGTCCCCGAAGGATTTTCACCGGTGCAGGGCGCTTCGAAGTTCCTCAGTGGTTGTGCCGAGTTTTACATTCACCATGAACGGCCGGTCCTGGCGGTGCGTGTCCTGGGCCGGCACCTTAATTACGTGGGCATTGCCCATGGTGGTTTCCTTGCCACGGTTGCCGACAGCGCCTTTGGGATGATGCTCCGCCGCCTGCTGGTGATGGAGCGGGCGGCCATCACCGTCAATTTGAACCTCGACTACCTGGGCGCAGTGCGCGAAGGCGACTGGCTCGAAGCCCACGTCGAAATCCACAAGGCCGGCAGCAGCTTGATCAATGCCAGTTGCCGACTGCTGGTCGGCGAGCGCCTGGTGCTGCGCAGCAACGGCGTGTTCACGCGCTGGAAACACCCACTGCCGCACGCTGAATGATCCGCTGGGCGTAGCCTGCGCCCTCCTGACACAAGGGTGAAACCCATGTACATGACTTTATGCCTGCAGCGCACGCTGCAGCAGACGCCAGAGCAGATGGCGACGATTTTCGGCGCGCGCCGCCAGACCTATCGCCAGTTCGCCGACCGCGTCGCGCGCCTGGCGAGCGCCTTGTGCGAGCTGGGCATGGCCCCGGGGGACCGGGTCGGGATGCTGGCGCTCAACTCCGACCGCTACCTGGAATACATCATGGGGGTGTGGTGGGGTGGCGGGGTGCTCAACCCGGTCAACACCCGCTGGAGCGTGGCAGAAATCGTCTACGCGCTGGACGATTGCGACACGGCGATCCTGATCATCGACGAGCATTTCCTCGCCCTGGCCGACGCCATCCGCGCGGGTGCGCGCAATGCGCCGTGCTTGATCTACGCCGGGGAAGGACCAACACCCGCCGGCATGCTCGGCTTCGACGAGTTGATTGCCCAGGCCAGGCCAATGGCCGACGCCGGCCGGGGTGGCGAAGACCTGGCGTGCATCATGTACACCGGTGGCACCACCGGCTTTCCCAAGGGGGTCATGCAGTCGCACCTGAATCTGTGGTCGGCGTGCATGCCGCGCATGGTCGATATGCCGCCGATACCCGGCGGCCGGCTGTTGCAGGTGGCGCCGCTGTTCCACGTCGCCGGCATGGCCCGGGCGCTGATCCAGTTCCTGGCCGGCGAGTGCCATGTGCTGGTGTCGAGCTTCGAACCCCTGGCGGTGCTGCAGGTGATCGAACGCGAGCGGATCAGCGAGACCCTGCTAGTGCCGACCATGATCCTGGCGCTGCTGGACCATCGCGCGTTGCCGCGGTATGACCTCAGCAGCCTGCAACGCTTGACCTACGGCGCTTCCCCCAGTGCCGGGGAGATGGTCGAGCGCCTGCTGGCACGCTTTCCAGCGCTTGAATTGTCCCACTCCTATGGGCTGACCGAAGCCTGTCCGGTGGTCTCCAGCAACCTGCCGTGCAATCACAGTGCATCGGCGCGTGCAAGCGGGCTATCGCGTTCGGTGGGGCGTGGCGGGCTGGGGTTGCAGGTGAAAATCGTCGACCCCCAGGGCCAGGAGGTGCCCCGCGGTACCGTGGGCGAAATCATCGTGCGCGGGCCGAACGTGATGCAGGGGTACTGGAACAAACCCGAGGAAACCGCCCAGGCCCTGCGTAACGGTTGGCTGTACACCGCAGACGGCGCCTATATGGACGAGCAGGGCTACCTGTTCATCGTCGACCGGCTCAAGGACATGATTGTCAGTGGCGGTGAAAACATCTACTCGGCCGAGGTCGAGAACGTGCTGGCGCGCCATCCGGCGGTGGCCCAGTGCGCGGTGATCGGCATCCCCCATGCACAGTGGGGCGAGGCGGTGCATGCCGTGGTCGTGCGCCAGTCCGGCGCCCAGGTCGACGAAGACCAATTGCGTCGTCATTGCCGCGCATTCATCGCGGGCTACAAGTGCCCAAAAAGCATCGAGTTCCGCGAAACGCTGCCGCTGTCGGCCGCCGGTAAAGTGCTCAAGCGCGAACTGCGCGCGGCCTTCCAGTAGCATCGGGGCCAGGCTCGCAGCCGGGCAGGTCCGGCGGCTGCTACCCGATCCGGGTGGCCCCTTGCGTCAGCCGGCTCACTACATTGGCTCCATGAACCAAGCACACGCCTGCTTGGCCACTCACTGGAGAATCCGATGCATATCAACCGTACTGTCTACCGAGAAGACCACGAGATGCTGCGCGAATCGGCGCGGCGTTTTTTTGAGCGCGAATGCCTTCCACTTCAGGCGCAGTGGGACAAGGCCGGGCACGTGGACCGGGAAACCTGGCTCAAGGCCGGCTGCCATAACCTGCTGTGCCTGACGGTACCGACCGAGTACGGCGGGGGGGGCGGTGACTTCGGTCATTCGGCGGTGCTGATTGAGGAGCTGTACCGCTCGGGCGTCTCCGGTTGGAGCCTGGGCGTGCATTCGGACATCGTCGCCCCCTACATCGTGCGCCTGGGCACCGAGGCGCAGAAGCAACAATGGTTGCCGAAAATCTGCACCGGCGAAACCGTGCTGGCCGTGGCGATGACCGAGCCGGGCACTGGTTCCGATCTCAAGGCTATTCGCACCACCGCCGTGCGCGATGGCGACGAGTGGGTGATCAATGGCAGCAAGACGTTCATCAGCAACGGCCTGACCTGCGACATGGTCGTGGTGGTGTGCAAGACCGACCCGAGCGCTGGCGCCAAGGGCTGCAGCCTGATTATGGTCGAGTGCGACCGTGCAGGCTTTCGTCGCGGGCGCAAGCTGGACAAGGTCGGCCAGGCCGCTGCCGACACCGCCGAGCTGTTCTTCGACGATGTGCGAGTGCCGGTAGGCAACCTGCTGGGCGAAGAGAACAAGGGCTTCATGCACTTGATGGAAGAGCTGCCGCAGGAACGCCTGGTTATCGCCCTGTACAGCGCGGCCAAACTCGAGCGCATGCTTGAGCAGACCCTTGAGTACGTCAAGGACCGCAAAGCCTTCAACCAAACGGTCTGGGACTTCCAGAACACCAAATTCAAACTCGCCGACATCAAGGCCCAGGCCACGGCCGTGCGCCTGATGATCGATCACTACATCGGCGAACACATGCGCCGGCGCCTCACCGTGCAGGAATCGGCCATCGCCAAGCTGTACGCCACCGAGACCCTGTGCCGGTGCATCGACGACATGGTCCAGCTGCACGGTGGCTACGGCTACATGCTCGAGTACCCGATTGCCCGGGCCTTCGTCGACATGCGCGTGACCCGCATCTTCGGCGGTACCAGTGAAGTGCTGCGTGAGTTGATCGCACGCCAGCTTTGATCCTTCCCCTTCAAGTTGCAGGTGACAGCATGAGCGAAAAAGTATTGGTGGCAGGCGTTGGCATGATCCCGTTCAGCAAGCCCAGTGCCAGCCCGACCTATGTGCAGATGGGCGCCGAAGCCGTGCGTCGTGCCCTGGCCGATGCCGGAATCGGTTACCACCTGGTGCAGGAAGCGTACGCCGGCTACGTCTATGGCGACTCCACCTGCGGCCAGACCGTGCTCTATGAAGTGGGCATGACCGGGATCCCGGTGGTCAACGTCAACAACAATTGCTCCACCGGCTCCACCGCGCTGTACCTGGCGCGCAAGGCGATCGAGTCGGGTTCGGCCGATTGCGTGCTGGCGGTCGGCTTCGAACAGATGCAGGCCGGGGCCTTGAAATCCCACTGGGATGACCGCCCGCCAACCCGCGAACGTTTCCTGCCGATCCTGCGGGGCCTGACCGCCGACGTCGGCAGCGACATGGCCCAGGCGCTGCGTACCTTCGGCGGCGCCGGACGCGAGTATATGCACAAGTACGGCACCCGCATGGAGACCTTCGCTGCGGTGCGCGCCAAGGCCAGCCGGCATGCCGCCAATAATCCCCTGGCGTTGTTTCGCAAAGTGCTGAGCACCGAAGACGTGATGGCCGACCCTGTGCTGTGGCCGGGGGTGATGACCCGCCTGATGGCCTGCCCGCCGACCTGTGGGGGAGCGGCGGCAATCCTGGTGTCGGAACGTTTTGCCCGCCAGCACGGCCTGCGCCGCGACGTCGAAATCGTTGCCCAGGCGATGACCACCGATACGCCGGAGTCATTCAACTTCGAACAACCGTCGTTGCTGGACTGGGTGGGTACCCACATGACCCACGCTGCCGTGAACCAGGTCTACGAAAAAGCCGGCGTCGGCCCGCGGGACATCGATGTCTGCGAGCTGCACGACTGCTTCGCCCAGAACGAAGTGATCTGCTACGAATCCCTGGGGTTCTGCCCTGAAGGCGGCGCCGAACAATTTGTCATGGACGGCGACAACACCTACGGCGGGCAAATCGTTATCAATCCGTCCGGCGGCCTGCTGTCCAAGGGGCACCCGTTGGGCGCCACTGGCCTGGCGCAGTGCTACGAGCTGACCCAGCAATTGCGCGGCAATGCCGAGCAGCGCCAGGTCGAAGGTGCGCGCCTGGCCATGGCGCATAACCTGGGTCTGGGCGGGGCTTGCGTGGTGACGCTGTACGGCAGGGTCCGCGCAGGTGCCCAGTGAGCCAGACCGGCTTCGACTGTCACCCAAGGTAACGCCGCCCGGTGTGCCCTGACAAAGCACGCCGGGATTGTTCGACAAAGTCGCATCAAATCACCCATTCGGGTGTCAGGGCCTCACCGCCACCTCACTAGCATGGACGCTCCAACACGTGATCCTTAACCGGAGAAACCGCATGACAAGAACAACAATGCGCGGCGTCTTCCAGCCAAGTCTGCTGGCCGTAGCTGTGCCGTCGCCACCACCGCGAGCCCCTCGGCTCAGGCGGTCGATTTTAATATCGGCGAGATCCAGGGCAGTTTCGATTCGTCCTTATCGATTGGTGCCAGTTGGTCGGTGGCTGATCCCGACTCCGCGTTCATTTCCAACTTCAACTCCCAGGGCAAGTCCGGTCAGTCGGCCTCGCGCACCACCGATGACAACCGCCTGAACTTCAAGAAGGGCGAGACCTTCTCGAAGATCTTCAAGGGCGTGCATGACCTGGAACTGAAGTACGGCGACAGCGGCGCCTTCGTGCGTGGCAAGTACTGGTATGACTTCGAGCTGATGGACGAGCACCGGCCGTTCTACGACATCGACGACAGCGGGCGCGATCGTGCCGCCAAGTCCTCCGGGGCGATGTTTCTGGACAGCTTCGTCTACCACAACTACAACCTCGGCGATCAGGTCGGCAACGTGCGGCTCGGCAAGCAGGTGGTGAGTTGGGGCGAGAGCACCTTCATCGGCAACTCGATCAACAGCATCAACCCGGTGGACGTGGCGGCCTTGCGACGTCCCGGCGCCGAGGTCAAGGAAGGGCTGATTCCGGTCAATCTGCTCTACGTGTCCCAAGGCCTGGCTGACAACATTACTGCCGAGGCCTTCTACCAGCTGGAGTGGGACAAGTCGGTGGTCGACAACTGCGGTACGTTCTTTGGCAGCGATGGCGTCCCGCAAGGCTGCAATGACCGCCTGGTGGTCGCAGGTCTCGACCTGCCGCCGGGCGTTGCGCAGAACACCGGCGGCCTGGGGGCGATCGCGGCCGGGACCGACAATGCCTACATCGGGCGCTTGCCCGACCACGACGCCCGCGACAGTGGTCAGTATGGCCTGGCACTGCGCTGGTTCGTGCCCGAGGCCAACGACACCGAGTTCGGCGCCTACGCGCTGAACTATCACAGCCGTAACCCGTACTTGAGCATCAACCAGATGACCAGCCCGGCCGGTGGTCTGGCTTCTGCCCGCAGCACCCGCTACTTCATCGATTATCCGGAAGACATCCGTTTGTACGGCCTGAGTTTCCAGACCAACGTCGAGGGGGTGTCGCTCGCGGGTGAAGTCAGCTACCGGCCGAACATGCCGCTGCAGTTGAACACCGCCGACCTGCTGTCCGCCGCGACCTTCGGCGCGACCTCGCCACTGATCACCACCGGCTTCGCCGGGCGCAACCTGGGCGCCGAGGTCAATGGCTACAAGCGTATGCCCGTGACCCAGGCCCAGATGACCGTGACTCAGTTCTTTGACCAGGTGCTGGGCGCCAGCCGCCTGAGTGTGGTCGGGGAGGTGGGCTACAACCACATCAACGGCCTGGGCCGGGCCGACGGCACGGACCTGCGTTTCGGGCGCAGCCCGGCGTTCGGTTCCGGCGAGCTTGTGGGCAGCGCTGGCCTGGCCACCTGCCGCGGTTCGGCGGCCGGTACGCCGACCGCCAGCAATCCGGCCCAGGAGTGCAACGACGATGGCTTCTACACCAGCAACAGCTGGGGCTATCGCCTGCGCGGCAAGCTGGATTACCCCAACGCCCTGGCCGGGATCAACCTGTCGCCGAACGTGGCCTGGTCCCATGACGTTTCCGGTTATGGCCCCAACTTCGACGAAGGCTCCAAGGCAGTCAGCCTCGGCCTCGACGCTGACTACCAGAACGCCTACACCGCCAGCCTCAGTTACACCAACTACTTTGGCGGCGATTTTAATACCAACGTCGACCGCGACTATGTCGCGCTCAGCTTCGGCGTGAATTTCTGATGCTCTCCTGGCAGAGGTACCTGAACATGAATGCACTTTTCATTTTGCGCACTGGCGCATTGAGTCTGTCATTGCTGGCCGGCAGCGTCATGGCTGCGGTTTCCCCAGAGGAAGCGGCGCAACTGGGCACCAGCCTGACCCCGCTGGGCGCGCAGAAGGAAGGCAATGCCAACAGCACCATCCCGGCCTGGAGCGGCGGCCTGAAAAGCGGCGCGGCGCCCCTGGACAACGGCTTTCTCGGCGATCCCTTTGCCGCAGACAAACCGCTGTTCGTGATTACCCCGGCCAACGTCGACCAGTACAAGGACAAGTTGACTCCAGGGCAGATCGCGATGTTCAAGCGCTACCCGGACAGCTACAAGATCCCCGTCTACAAGACCCAGCGCACCGGGGCGGCGCCTCAGTCGGTGTATGAGCTGGCGAAAAAAAGTGCGGTCACCACCCAACTGACCAACGATGGCAACGGCCTGGCCAATTTCACCGAGACCCGTTACTACCCGTTTCCGATCCCCAAGAGCGGGGTCGAGGTCTACTGGAACCACACCAGTCGTTATCGCGGTGGCAACATGGTGCGCCAGGCCGCCCAGGCGGCGCCGCAGACCAATGGTTCCTACGCCATCGTCGAATACGAAGACCAGGTGGCCTATCCGCAGCAGGTCGAAGGCGTGCCGCCGGGGCAGGCGGATAACGTGCTGTATTTCTACAAGCAGGAAATTACCGCGCCGTCGCGCCTGGCCGGCAACGTGACGCTGATTCACGAGACCATCGACCAGGTCAAGGAGCCGCGCCTGGCGTGGGTCTACAACTCCGGGCAACGGCGCGTGCGGCGCGCACCGCAAGTGGCCTACGACGGTCCGGGCAGCGGCGGCGACGGCATGCGCACCACCGACAACACCGACATGATGAACGGGGCGCCGGATCGCTACGACTGGAAACTGGTAGGCAAGAAGGAACTCTACATCCCCTATAACAACTACCGGCTGCAATCGCCCAAGCTCAAATACGACGACATCATCAAGCCCGGGCACATCAACCAGGACCTGACCCGCTACGAGTTGCACCGGGTCTGGCACGTCGAGGCAACACTCAAACCAGGGCAGCGGCATATCTATGCCAAGCGTGACATGTACTTTGACGAAGACACCTGGCAGTTGGCCGAAGTCGATCACTATGACGGTCGCGGGCAACTCTGGCGCGTCGCCGAAGGCCTGGCCTTCAACGATTACGAGCGCGGTGCCGCCAACTACGCGATGATCGGCATCTATGACCTGATCGCCGGGCGCTACAACGTCCTGGCCATGACCAACGAGTCCAAGCACGCAACGACCTACGGCGCCACCGCAAAAATGAACGACTTCACCCCTTCGGCACTGCGTAACGCCGGCATTCGCTAGACCCGACCCACCAGCCCCACGACGCCCTGCCTTGCAGGGCGTCGTGCATTGGGGGGCAACCACCTGATCCGGGTGGGGCGCAGGTGGACATCGGGGCCAATGATGGATGGCATCAATCATCAGCGAGGTCCGCCATGTTTGTGCCCCGGCCGCATCTTTGCACCCTGCTCAGGCGCGAGCAGCGCCGCTTGCAACTGCTGTGCGCACCCCCAGGCTTCGGCAAGACGCAGTTGCTGCGCCATTACCTGGAACCCGCCACAAACGTGGTGTGGCTGACCCTCGGCGGGCAGCCGCAGACCCTGCAAACCTGCAGCGCAAAGCTGGCCGAGGCCCTGGGACTAAGCTTGCAATCATCCCCCGAGGCGCTGCTGGCCTGGATCGAGCGGGCGGGTACGCTGCACCTGGTGTTCGACGACGTGCCGGCGTCCATGCCGGCGGAACTGAACCTGTGGTTCGACCGCCTTTTGGCCCTGGCGAACCCGCGCCTGCAGGTGCTGGTCACCTGTCGCCGGCGTCCCGACTGGAACCTGGCGCGCTTGGTGCTGATGGGCCAGTTGCTGGAACTCGACGCCCGGCAACTGGCGCTGCGCCGCGAGGAGTCCGATGCCTTGGTCAGCCTGCTGGCACCTGATAGCGACACCATCATCCGCCAACAACTGTGGCAGGCAACGGCAGGCTGGTGCGCCGGTCTGCGGCTGCTGTTGCCAGCGTTCGTCACGCAAACCTATCGCCCCGAGCAACCCCACGCGGTGCTGGTGCAGTACCTGGAGCGGGAGTTGCTGGCACGCCTTACCGAGGACCAGCAACAGGTGTTGTTTGGCCTGGCGCACCTGTCCAAGGCCAGCGCCGAGCTTTGCGAGCAACTCTGGGAGGGCCAGGGAGGGGCGCGGGTGTTTACCCAGTTGAACGACTGCCAGGCATTGTTAATCCCGCTGGAGCACCAGCCGCAGTGGTCTTGCCTGATACCGGCCGTGGCCCAGGCGCTACAGGAACGCTTGCCGGCGGCCCCGTTGAATCGTCTGCGCTTGCGCGCCTGCCAGGCACTCAGCGCCCTGGGACACCTGGATGATGCGATCGAGCAGGCGCTGCGCGCAGAGCAACCGGAAGTCGCCGCCAGCTACATGGAGGGCTTGTGGCTGACCTGGATCTTGCGCGAACAGCACCTGGGCCGGCTCATGACCTGGCGCGAGCGAATGGCACCGCACCTGCTGGAAAGCAGCCCGCGGCTGATCTACCTGAGTGCCAAGGCGTTGCTGTTCAGCGGTCGGCTGGATGAAGCCCAGGCTTGCCTGCAACAGTTGAGCCGATTCCTGCCCTTGCCCAACCCCCGGCGCAACCAACGTCTGCTGGCGAACTGGCAAGCATTGTTCGGCACCTTGCACGCCCTGCGCGGCGACAGCGAACAGGCACGCTTGCATTGCCAGGCCGCGTGCCGCCACCTCAACCGTGAGGATTGGCTGTCGATCCTGCTGTGTCACTGCATGCTGGCGCGCGATGCGATGCATCGTGGCGAACTGACGGAGGCGCAGGCGCTGCTGGAGCAATCGCTGGAACTGGCCCGCCGCCAGGGCAGCCGAGAGGCCGAGGTGCTGGTCAACAGCGATCGGGCGCGCTTGCTGATGCTCCAGGGCCACGCGCATCAGGCGCAGTCGTTGTTGCACAGCGAGCTTGAGCACATGGCCGGCACCCGGACAGTAGCCTGTCCGTTACGCGGTCGCCTGTTGCTGCAGCAGGCCGAGCTGTCAGTGCAGCAGGGACGCTTGGGCGAAGCCGAACAACGGGTGCACGAGGGCCTGGTACAGGTCGGCGATTGCTGTGCGCCATACGTGCTCAGCGCCTACCTGCTGCTGGCGCAGATCGCGGCCCACGGCCAGGCATTCGACCAGGCCCAACTGCATCTGGACGAAGCTGAGCGACGCATGCATTGGGCGCGGATTGACCGCGCGTGCTACCAGCGGCCCATCGCCGAGCACCGGCAACGGGTCCAGCGACTTGAACGGGAGGCCAGTGCGCAACGGCCAGAGTCGCGCAGCAGCGTGCCGGACTACCAGGATGGCCTGACACCCCGCGAGGTCTCGGTGCTCAAGCTGCTGGCCGAAGGCATGTCGGTGCGCGAGGTGGGCAGCCGTCTGTTCATCTCGGTCAATACCGTTAAAACCCACGCCAAGAACATCAACGTCAAGCTTGGCGCCTGCCGTCGGACCCAGGCGATCAATAGCGCCAAGGCCATGGGCATCCTGGCTTGAGGCCCCTGGCCTTTTTCCCGCCCACCACCTGATCCGGGTGGCGGCCTGCGCCAGGTGATGATCAACCATGCAAGGAAGCCGACACGGGGTCGCTCGGGAGCCTGTGTCTCGACAACAAGAGGAAAGCGACTGATGAGCGCCATTGAACGAGCCACGACCCAGGATATCCGCACCATCCTGGACCTGCAGCGAGCGGCCTTCCTGGACCGCGAGCCCTACAGCGTCGAAGAGCGCTGTGAGCTGATCGACCGGGCCATCGGCCTGCTGGTCAATCACGAACAGGAGATCGTCGAGGCCCTGGCGGCGGACTTCGGCCATCGCAGCCCGACGTTCTCGCGCGCCAGTGAAGTGCTGTCGCCCCTGGCCATGTTGAAGCAGACCAAGCAGCACTTGCGCGAGTGGATGCAGCCCCAGGCGCGGCATGCCGCCCAGGGTCAAGCGTTTGTGCAGTATCAGCCGTTGGGTGTGGTGGGCATCGTCACGGCCTGGAATGTGCCCGGCTACATGGTGTTCAGCGGCTTGGCCGGGGCCCTGGCAGCCGGCAACCGGGTGATGATCAAGCCGTCGGAGTTTACCCCGCACACCTCGGCCCTGATCGCCCGATTGATCCATTCGGTGTATGACGAACGTGAGGTGGCGGTGGTGTTGGGCGATGCCGAAACCGGCCAGGCCTTCTGTGGCCAGCCCTTCGATCACTTGCTGTTCACCGGCGCCACCAGCATCGGCAAGCATGTGCTGCGGGCGGCGGCCGAACACCTGGTGCCGGTAACCCTGGAACTGGGCGGCAAGTCCCCGGTGATCATCGGCCGTACGGCCGACTTCAAGGCGGCAGTCGCCAAGGTGGTGGTTGGCAAGTTGCTGAACGCCGGTCAACTCTGCGTCGCCCCGGACTATGTGTTCGTACCGCGGGAATCGATGGATGCCTTCATCGCGGTCGCCAAGGCCGTGGTCGCGGGTTTCCTGCCGACCCTCAAGGACAACCCCGAGTACACCTCCATCATCAACGCTCGGCACTACGCGCGTCTGCAGGGCTATCTGAGTGAAGCGCGTGCGGCGGGAGTCGAGTTGGTGGAACTGAACCCGGCCGCCGAGGATTTCAGCCAGGCCGCGCACAACAAAATCGTGCCGACCTTGCTGCGCGATCCTGGCGATGAGTTGCAAGTGATGCAGGACGAAATCTTCGGCCCGCTGCTGCCGGTCAAGGCCTACGACCAACTCAGCGAGGTGATCGCCTTCATCAACGCCCGACCGCGCCCGCTGGCGCTGTATTACTTCGGTCAAGACGCCGAGGAAGAGGCCCAGGTCCTGAGCCGCACCTGCTCTGGCGGCGTGACACTCAATGGCGTACTGAGCCATGCCAGCCTCGACAGCCTGCCGTTTGGCGGCGTTGGCCAGAGTGGCATGGGGGCCTATCACGGTATCGACGGGTTCCGCACTTTCAGCCACGCCAAAGCCGTGTTGCGCACACCGCAGCAACCGGCCTGAGTCTTTCCATCCCTTACTCACGAGAAAAGTCTAATGAAAGCTGCCGTATTCCATCAGGTAGGCGCCCCGCTGGTCATCGAAGAAGTGGGCATCAGCAAGCCCGGCCCACGTGAAGTGCTGATTCGTACCCGGGCGGTGGGTGTGTGCCACTCCGACCTGCATGTGATCGATGGTTCGTTCCCGTACCCGGGCCCGCTGGTCCTGGGGCACGAGGCCGCCGGGGTAGTCGAGCAGGTCGGGAGCGAGGTGCGCTCGGTCAAGCCCGGCGATCACGTAGTGACCTGCCTGACCGTGTTCTGCGGCCACTGTGAGCACTGCGTGACCGGCCACCTGGCGCGCTGCGTATCACCGGAAACCAAGCGCGGGGCCGACGAGGAATCACGCCTGACCTATGTGCACAAACCCATTCCCCAGTTCGTCAACCTGTCCGGCTTTGCCGAGCAGATGCTAGTGCATGAGAACGCCTGCGTGGCGATCCGGCGGGACATGCCCCTGGACCGTGCCGCACTGCTGGGATGTGCGGTGACCACCGGTACCGGTGCGGTGTTCAACACCGCTAAGGTGCGCCCGGGTGAAACCGTGGCCGTGATCGGTTGTGGCGGCATTGGCCTGGCGGCCATCAATGGCGCGGCGTTGGCCGGGGCAGGGCGGATCATTGCCATCGACATGCTCGATTCGAAACTGCAACTGGCTCGCCAGTTCGGTGCCACCGACCTGGTCAATGGCAAGGACGGTGATGCCGCCAAGCAAGTGCTGGAGTTGACCCGCGGCGGGGTGCATCACTCATTTGAATGCATCGGCCTGAAGCAGACCGCCGAACAGGCCTTTGCCATGCTTGCACGCGGCGGCACCGCCACCGTGATCGGCATGCTCAAGCCTGGCCTGAAAATCGAACTGGACCCGCTGCAACTGCTGCATGAGCGGCGTATCCAGGGCTCGTTGATGGGCTCCAACCGGTTCCCGGTGGACATGCCGCGCCTGGTGGACTTCTACATGGCCGGCAAGCTCAAGCTCGACGAAATGATCTCCCAGCGCATCAAGCTGGAGCAGATCAACCAGGCCTTCGATGAGCTGCGCCGTGGCGAACTGGCGCGTTCGGTGATCATTTTCGACGAGTAACAGGCCTCGGCACCTAACACGCACGAACACGCTGCCGACCTGCGGGTCGGCACGCCACCGGCTGACGGAGTGGATGGATGGATATTGATTTCAGTGCAGACGAACAGGCCTTTCGCGAAGAGGTTCGGGCCTTCCTGCGTGAGCAGTTGCCTGCGCAGTTTGCCCAGCGGATTGCCCAGGGCAAGCGCTTGAGCAAAGAGCACCAGGTGCAATGGATGCAGACCCTCAACCGCCAGGGCTGGCTGGCACCGGGCTGGCCAGTGGAACACGGGGGAACTGACTGGAGCGCAGTCAAAAAACACATCTTCGAGGAAGAGTGTTTCGCCGCCGGCGCACCCAAGGTGGTGTCGTTCGGCCTGAAAATGGTGGCTCCAGTGCTGATCAAGTTCGGTACGCCACAGCAGCAGGCGCGTTTCCTGCCACGCATCCTTACGTGTGAGGACTGGTGGTGCCAAGGCTACTCGGAGCCGGGGGCGGGCTCTGACCTGGCCTCCCTGAAAACCCGCGCCGTACGCGATGGCGATCACTACGTGATCAATGGCCAGAAGACCTGGACCACCCTGGCGCACTTCGCCGACTGGATGTTCTGCCTGGTCCGCACCGACCCGCAGGCCCAGCAGCAGCGCGGGATTTCCTTTGTGTTGCTGGACATGCGCACCCCGGGGATCACCGTGCGGCCGATCATCACCCTCGACGGAGAGCACGAAGTCAACGAGGTGTTTTTTGACAACGTGCGGGTCCCGGTGGCCAACCTGGTGGGCGAGGAAAACCAGGGCTGGACCTGTGCCAAGTATCTACTGACCCATGAGCGCACCAGCATCGGCGGGATTGCCCACAACAAGGCACTGTTGAACCGGCTCAAGCAGATCGCCAGTCAAGAGCTGCGTGACGGCCGGCCACTGCTCGAAGACCCATTGTTCCGCGGGCAGATTGCCGAAGTCGAAATGCAACTGATGGCCGCGCAGATGAGCAGCCTGCGCACCCTGGCCGCCGCTCGCGATGGCGCGGCCGCGGGTGCGCAAAGTTCGTTCCTGAAAATCCGTGGCACCGAGATTCGCCAGGCCCTGACCTACCTGATGAGCAAGGCTGTTGGCCCCTACGCCATGCCCTTCATCGAAGAAGAACTGGGCTATGACCAGGCGCCGCTGCTGCACAGCGCGTACAGCAGCGCCGCCACCTACCAGTACCTGGACGCACGCAAGGCCTCGATCTACGGCGGTGCCAACGAAATCCAGAAGAACATCATCGCCAAAATGATTCTCGAACTCTAAGGGGCGCCCGGCATGGATTTCAAACTGACACAAGAGCAACTGATGTTGCAGGACACCGCGGCGCGCATGGTGCGCGACGCCTACGGTTTCGAACAGCGCGAGGGTTTTCGCCAGAGCGAAGCAGGCTTCAGCACGGCCTTCATGCAGCAACTGGGCGAGCTGGGCCTGTGCGCCGTGCCCTTTGCCGAAGCCTACGGCGGGTTTGCCGGCAGTGGCGTGGAGAGCATGCTGGTGATGACCGAACTGGGCCGGGGCCTGTGCCTGGAACCGTACTTGCACTCGGTGATTTTCGCCGGCGGCCTGGTCAATCAACTGGGTAGCGAGGAGCAAAAACACAGCGTGCTGCCTCGACTGGGGAGCGCCGCGCTGCAACTGGCGGTGGCGCTCGAAGAGCCGCAAAGCCATTACTGTCTCAATGACGTGCAGACCAGCGCCACTGCGGTGCCGGGTGGCTGGCAACTCAAGGGACGCAAGTCGGTGGTGGTGGGAGGGCAAAGCGCCGGGCTGATCCTGGTCTCGGCACGCACCAGCCACCAGGCGCGTGACGAGCAGGGCATCAGCCTGTTCCTGGTCGACCCGCAAGACCCTGGCGTGCGGCGCCGCGACTTCGCGACCATTGATGGGCGCAGGGCCTGTGAGCTGTTCCTGGAGGATACGTTTGTCAGCCACGGTTCACTGCTGGGCGAGGAGGGCCAGGCCCTGCCTGCCCTGCGTTACCAGCAGGGGCGCAGCATCGCCGCGCAGTGTGCCGAGGCGCAGGGCAGCATGGAAGCGGCCTGTCAGTTGACCCTCGACTACCTGAAGACGCGCCAGCAATTCGGTCAACCAATCGGCAAGTTCCAGGCCTTGCAACATCGCATGGTGGAGATGTACATCGAACTCGACCAGGCCACCTCGATGACCCTGCTGGCTGCCTGCGTCGCCGACCAGCAAGACAGTGACGAGCGCAGTCGGATCCTGGCTGCAGCCAAGTTCATCGTCAGCCGGGCCAGCCGTTTTGTTGCCGACCAGGGCATCCAACTGCATGGCGGTATTGGCTTGACCTGGGAGTACGTGTTGTCTCATCACGCCAAGCACCTGCTGATGGTCGCGCGGCAATTTGGTGACGACGACCACCATTTGCGGGCCTATACCACGTTGATGCAGGGATATTCAGCGTAACCGGCTAGCGGCTGCGCAGGGCATTGGGCGACGACAGCGGTGTCAGCCGCCGCACGTTATACAGTTGCAGCACGGCGCCCAGCAACGCCACGCCCGCGGCGCTCCAGGCCAGTGCCCAGCCGGGCATGGCCCATAACAACAGCAGGCCGCCAGCCGCCGCACCGAGGGCACTGCCCAGGTACAGCGCCGATTCATTGAGGGCCACCGCCAGGTCGCCATCGCCGTGGCGTTCCCGGGCGGCGAGCAGTTCGTTGTTCTGCGGAACCTGCAAGGCCCAACCGACGCAGCCCCACAGGGCGATCGGCAACAACGCGAGCCAGGGAGACAGGCCCGCCATCACGGGCAACAGCAACAGCGCTCCGCCGAGGACCAGCATGATGATCAGGGTCAGGATCGGCCCCTGGATACGCTCCAGCAGCGGACCGACCAGGAAACTCCCGGCCACCCCGCCCAGGCCCCAGACCCACAGATAGGGCGTCACGTTGCCAACACTGCCGTAGGCCGGGTCGCTCATGAGTGGTGCGATGAAGGTGTACATGCCCAGGCTGGCCACTGCGGCCAGCAGGGAAACCAGCAAGATGGCCAGCACCTTGCGGTCGCTGAGCAAGGCCAGCTTGCTGCGCAGGGCCACGGTCGGTCCGGCCGGTACCGCCGGCAATAGCTGCTGTAAACCGAGCCATGCACCTGCGCCCAGCAGTGCCACCAGCCACAGCGCGGCCTGCCAGCCGGCAGCTTCGGCCAACAGCAGACTCAGGGGCACCCCGAGCACGGTACCGCTGGCCATGCCGGTCATGATGATCGCGATGGCGCTGCCACGCCGTTCGGGCTCAGACAGCGCTGCACAGACCGTGATCCCAGTCGCCAGGTACACCCCGGCACCGAGCCCGGCCAGCGCCCGGCACAGCATCAGCAGGGCAAAGTCGGCGGTCAACGCACCGCCGACATTGGCCAGCACGAACAGCCCCAGTGCGCCCAACAGGCCAAGGCGCTGGCGATTGCGGGGCAGGAGGGCGACCACCAGCGGTGAGCCGATGCCGTAGGCCAGCGCGAACACGGTCACCAGTTGCGCGGCGATGGCCATCGGCACGCTGAAGGCCTGTTCGAGCATCGGCATCAGGCCGGCCGTGGCGTAGGACGCCATGCCCAGCGCAAAGGCGCCGACGGCAATCAGGTAGACCGAAGTGGGGGTGGGGTTGCGCATGCACATCTTCCTTGTCTGGCACAGTGGAGCAGGGGGGCTGGGCCCGGTGCGGACAATTCTTTAGCAGGCTAATCATTGTTACAATATCTACCGTTTATGCTGTTACTAGGAGTAACCGGATAATGGGTAGAACACTCGAGCGCACCCGCCTGGAGTTGGCGGCGTTCCTGCGCAGTCGCCGTGAACGCGTCACCCCCGAGCAGGCCGGATTGCCCGCCGGTGGACGCCGCAGGACTCCCGGCTTGCGCCGCGAAGAGGTCGCGACGTTGGCCGGCGTCGGATTGACCTGGTACACCTGGCTGGAACAGGGCCGCGAGATCGGCGTTTCACCGGCCTTCCTCGACAATCTGTGTCGCGTCCTGCACCTGGACCCCATGGAGCGTCGGCACCTGTACCTGCTGACCTATCAGCGGGCGCCGGCCGAGCAGGCACAGACCTGGTGCGTGGTGCCCAAGGTCATCCACCGCTTGCTCGCCGACCTGACGCTGCGCCCAGCTTACGTGTTGAACCTGCGCTGGGACGTGCTGGCCTGGAACCCCGCCGGCGAGCAGCTGTTTCACTTTGCCGACAAGCCGGCGGAGCAACGCAACCTACTGTGGATGCTGTTCACCGATGAACACGTGCGCGCGCTGTTCGACCCGTGGGAAGAACAAGCACTGCAGATGTTGTCGAGCTTTCGCCGGGATTTCGGGCACGGCTCCCGGCAAAGCGATGTCGCAGAATTGGTCAAGGACCTGGAGAAAATCAGCGCCGAGTTCCGCCAGGGCTGGTTTCGCCAGGATCTCCATGGCCCTTGTCAGGGCACTCGACACCTGCAGCTCCCGGACCTGGGCGCGGTGTCGTTCGAGCACACCATGCTGACCATCGACGCCGACCGGCATTTACGCCTGGTGTATTACGCGCCATGCCAGGAGGGTGACGGCCAGCAGGGGTTTGAGGGTTGGTTACACGATCGTTTGCGCTGAGCCTGGACGCAATGTCCCAGGCCCCACCCAATCCCGTAGCAGCTGCCGAAGGCTGCGTTGGGTTGCGCAGCGACCCCCGGTGGAATCGCCAAACCCAATGAACGTCCTGCGCCCAGGCACGCTTTTTCCTCGCTCGCGACTACATAAAACATCATTTCGCTAATCCCCTGCGCGTCACAGAATGCGCCCAACACCCCCGCACCGTAAGCGCAAACGCAGCACCACGATGATCTGCATCAGAGGCGCCAGCCATGACCGATCTGAACCCTTCCAACTTTCAGAAGTGCACAGACATGACCGTTGAGAAAATCCAAATTGATACGCTTGTTGTGGGTGCCGGTCAGGCCGGCGTGGCCATGAGTGAGCACTTGAGCAAGCTTGGGGTGCCGCACCTGGTGCTGGAGCGCAACCGGATCGCCGAAGCGTGGCGCACCGGGCGCTGGGATTCGCTGGTTGCCAATGGCCCTGCGTGGCACGACCGCTTTCCGGGCCTGGAATTTGCCGGCCTGGACCCGGACGCCTTTGCCGCCAAGGAGCAGGTCGCGGACTACTTCGAAGCCTATGCGAAAAAATTCAATGCACCGATCCGCACCGGGGTCGACGTGCAGAGCGTCGAGCGCAATACCGACCGTCCGGGCTTCACTGTCAACACCAGTGCCGGGCTGATCGAAGCGCGGCATGTGGTGGTCGCCACCGGTCCGTTCCAGCGCCCGGTGATCCCGCCGATTGCACCGGCCATCAGCGGCGTCCAGCAGATCCACTCGGCGCAATACCGCAACCCGCAGCAACTGGCCGCAGGCGCGGTACTGGTGGTGGGCGCCGGCTCCTCGGGGGTGCAGATCGCCGATGAACTGCAGCGCGCCGGCAAGCAGGTGTACCTGTCGGTGGGGGCTCACGACCGGCCGCCGCGTGCCTATCGCAACCGTGATTTCTGTTGGTGGCTGGGGGTGCTGGGCGAATGGGATGCCGAGGCCATGCAGCCGGGCAAGGAGCACGTGACCATTGCCGTGAGTGGGGCCCGCGGGGGTGAAACCATCGACTTTCGTCGGCTCGCCCAGCAGGGCATGACCCTGGTCGGCCTGACCGAATCCTTCAACGGTGGCGTGGTGAACTTCGCTGACAACCTGGCCGACAACATCGCCCGTGGCGACGAGAACTACCTGGCCCTGCTGGATGCAGCAGACGCCTACATCGCCCGCAACGGCCTCGACCTGCCACCGGAGCCCGAAGCCCGCAACCTGTTGCCCGATCCGGCCTGTGTCAGCCAGCCGATCCTGCAGCTCGACCTGGCCAAGGCCGGGGTCAGCACCATCATCTGGGCCACCGGCTACACGGTCGACTACAGCTGGTTGAAGGTCAACGCCTTCAAGGACAACGGCAAACCCCAGCATCAGCGCGGTGTGTCGAGCGAACCCGGGGTGTATTTCGTTGGTTTGCCGTGGCAGTCCCGGCGCGGCTCCGCGTTCATCTGGGGGGTATGGCACGACGCCAAACACGTCGCCGACCACATCGTCAAACAACACACCTACTTCAACTACCGGGATGCCGCACAACGCCAGGCCGATGCCGAGCAGACGTGTGCGGCACCGCTCCAACCAGCCAGCTGCATGGGAGTTCGTTGATGCCTACTCATACCCGCATCCGCATGTTCAACACCAAAGACACCTACCCCAACCAGACGCTGGACAACGACCTGTGCCAGGCCGTGCGCGCCGGCAATACCGTGTACGTGCGGGGCCAGGTCGGCACCGACTTCGATGGGCAACTGGTGGGCCTCGGCGACCCCCGGGCCCAGGCCGAGCAAGCCATGCGCAACGTCAAGCAGTTGCTTGAGGAGGCCGGCAGCGACCTGAGCCATATCGTCAAGACCACCACCTACCTGATCGACCCGCGCTACCGCGAGCCGGTGTACCAGGAAGTCGGCAAATGGCTCAAAGGGGTGTTCCCGATTTCCACTGGCCTGGTGGTCAGCGCCCTTGGCCAGCCGCAGTGGCTGATGGAAATCGACGTGATTGCCGTGATCCCCGAATAAGGAACCGACCATGACCTTTTCCATCGTTGGACGCTGCGCCGAGACCGGCCAGTTGGGCATCGCCATCAGTTCCTCGAGCATCGCCGTCGGTGCTCGTTGCCCTTGGCTGCGGGCCGGTGTCGGCGCGGTGTCGAGCCAGAACATTACCCTGCCGGCCCTCGGCCCGCAGATCCTCGACGGCCTGGCCGCTGGCGCCGCGCCGTCCCAGGCCCTGGACCAGGCCCTGACCCGCAACGGCTACAGCCAGTACCGCCAGGTGGCGGTGGTGGATGCCCAAGGCCGGACTGCCGTGTTCAGCGGCAGCCAAGCCCTGGGCACCCACAACGCCCTGGCCGGTGAGCAGTGCGTGGCCGCTGGCAACCTATTGGCCAACAGCGCGGTGATCGAGGCCATGGTCGCCGCCTTTGAGCAGAGCGAAGGCTGCCTTGCCGCCCGCTTACTCAGTGCCTTGCAAGCTGGCCAGGCGGCTGGTGGCGAAGCTGGCTCGGTGCATTCGGCAGCACTGTCGGTGGTCGATGACCTGACCTGGCCAATCGTCGACCTGCGGGTTGACTGGGCCGAACACAATCCGATCGATGAGCTGGGCAACTTGTGGCGCGCCTACCAGCCCCAACTGCAGGACTACCTGATCCGCGCACTCGACCCAACCCTGGCGCCCAGCTATGGAGTGCCGGGTGATGAGTGAGCCGCGCAGCCGCGCCCTGTTGGCCAGGCTGGTAGGGTTCGCCACGGTCAGCCGCGACTCGAACCTGGCACTGATCGAGTTCGTGCGCGACTACCTGCAGGGCCTGGGCGTGGACTGCGAACTGATCTACAACGCCGAACGCAGCAAGGCCAATCTGCTGGCGTCGATGGGCCCGCAGGTGGCCGGTGGCATCGTGTTGTCCGGGCACACCGACGTGGTGCCGGTGGACGGCCAGGCCTGGACGGTCGAGCCGTTCTGTATGAGCGAGGCCGACGGCAAATTGTTCGGGCGCGGTACCGCCGACATGAAAGGCTACCTGGCCTCGGTCCTGGCGGCGGTGCCGCTGTTCCTGGCAAGCGACTTGCGCCGGCCGGTACACCTGGCGTTGTCCTATGACGAGGAAGTCGGCTGCCTGGGCGTGCGCAGTTTGCTCGAGCTGTTGCCCCAGCGGATCCCGGCGCCGGCCTTGTGCCTGATCGGCGAGCCGACCGAGCTCAAGCCGGTGCTCGGCCACAAGGGCAAGTTGGCGATGCGTTGCCATGTGCACGGCGCCGCCTGCCATTCGGCGTACGCCCCCTACGGGGTGAACGCCATCGAGCAAGCCGCACGCCTGATCGGCCGGCTGGGTGAGATCGGTGCCACCCTGGCCGAGCCGGAACTGCAGGACTCACGTTTTGATCCGGCTTACTCCACCGTACAGGTCGGGGTGATCCAGGGCGGCACGGCGTTGAACATCGTGCCGGCCGATTGCCGTTTCGATTTCGAAGTGCGCGCCTTGCCGGACTTCGCCCCGCAGGCGGTGGTCGATGAATTGCAGCACTACGCCCAGACCACGTTGCTGCCGGCGATGCAGGCGATCAAGGCCGAGACGTCGATTCGCTTTGAACAACTCTCGGCCTACCCGGGCCTGGCAACCCCGGCGGACAGCGCCGCCGCGCGCCTGATCGCCCAGCTGTGTGGCAGCGATGCCTTCAGCACCGTGGCCTTCGGCACCGAAGGTGGGTTGTTCGATGCGGCGGGTATCGCGACCGTGGTCTGTGGTCCCGGCAGCATGGAGCAAGGACACAAGCCCGACGAGTTCGTCAGCGTCGAGCAGTTGCACGCCTGTGACCGCCTGATGGATCGCCTGGCGGCCTGGCTGAGCGCACCCGAAGAACAATAACAAGGCCCTCCGGCCGCCCATGCGTGTCCCGCCGCCGCCTCAGTGCGTACCGGCATTATCGAGGAACAGATCCATGTCCAGATCCTTGCGTTGCAGCCTTCCGTTTGCCCTGGCCCTGTTGAGCGGTGCAGTGTGCGCCGCGCCCCAGAGCCTCACCGTGATTTCCTTTGGCGGGGCCACCAAGCTGGCCCAGGACAAGGCCTACTTCCAGCCGTTCAACGCCAGCGGTGCCGGCAACATCGTCGCCGGTGAGTACAACGGCGAACTGTCGAAGATCAAGGCCATGGTGGCCGCCGGTCACACCAGTTGGGACGTGGTCGAAGTGGAAAGCCCGGACCTGCTGCGCGGCTGCGAGGAAGGCCTGTTCGAGAAACTCGACCTGAGCGCCCTGGGCGACCCGGCGCAATTTGTCCCGGGGGCACTGACCGAATGCGGGGTTGCCACCTATGTCTGGTCGATGGTCCTGGCCTTTGACCAGGGCAAGCTGGCCAAGGCGCCGCAGAACTGGGCGGACTTCTGGAACGTCAGCGAATTTCCCGGCAAGCGCGGGCTGCGCAAGAGCGCCAAGTACACCCTGGAAATCGCTTTGCTGGCCGATGGGGTGAAAATGGATGAGCTGTACAAGGTCCTGAATACCCCGCAGGGCGTGACCCGGGCCTTTGCCAAACTGGACCAGATCAAATCCAGCATCCAGTGGTGGGAGGCGGGCGCCCAGCCGGCACAGTGGCTGGTGGCCGGGGACGTAGTGATGAGCGCCGCCTACAACGGTCGCATTGCTTCGGCCCAGGAGGAGGGCATGAAACTGAGCATCGTCTGGCCACAAAGCCTGTACGACCCGGAATACTGGGCCGTGGTCAAGGGCACCCCGAACAAGGCCCTGGCCGAGAAGTTCATCGCCTTCGCCAGCCAGCCCCAGGCGCAGAAAGTGTTCGCGCAAAACATCCCTTACGGGCCGGTGCACCTGCAGACCCTGGCCTTGCTGCCCAAGTCGGTGCAGGCGCAACTGCCCACCGCCGAGGCCAACCTGGCCGGCGCCGGAGCGGTGAACGCCGAGTTCTGGGTCGACCATGGCGAGGAGCTGGAACAACGCTTCAACGCCTGGGCTGCCCGCTAATCCCCACCTCAACTCCCACAGGCATCTCCAATCCCTGTGGGAGCGGGCGCCCGCTTGCGGCTTGCTCGCGATGGGCATTGACGTTGCACCTGTGGAGAGAGAACCTGCTTGGGTCGTGACCTCTGGGCCTCTGGGCCTCTGGGGTGTCGGATCAGGCCGAGTACATATCCATTTTTGCGGTAACGGCCTCCTATGGTTCCGCTTTTACAGCGGCTCACTTTTGGAGGAGCCCAAAAGTAAGCAAAAGG
>NZ_JBIUWJ010000051.1:11600-28624 GCF_044743405.1 Pseudomonas sp. NPDC087626 | reverse complement strand
ACATCGCGACCAGATAGAATTTGGCTGAGAGCCGCAAGCGGGCGCCACCTGTAGGTAGCATGCCGGACTCGAACGGTTCGTTATTGCTGCTGCCCCAGGCTTTTGACCCGAGGAGGCTGGAGACGCCGAGCATGAAGGCACAAAGGCCGCCGACACCCAGAAGGAAAATGGCAAAGCCCCAGTTGTGGGCCATGAGTCCTGTCGCTTCGGGCATGCTGGTAATCCTTAACAGAGAGCAAGGGTCTCTGAGCTTGATAAAGAAATAAAGCAGTGACGATATGTCGCAGCGCAATCAATCGCGGTGATTTTATGGCTAAACACCGTGCAAGTAAAATTCCTATAGCGAAATTATTTATAGGAATAAGGACATAGCGCACCTGCGAGGCCCTGCAGCCCGTGCGGTACGGGCATTAGCCGGGGTTTTGTTAATTATGTTTTGTGGCTGTTGCAATGAATATAGTTTGAGCTGAATGATAATCAATATTGTTTGTAGCGGTTTTTAAACTATTCCACAGCCGGGTAAGCGCAAAGTTACGGTTACTTGCCTGCTACAGCAAGTTGCCCGGGGGCAGGTTTTAACCGTTTTGACCATTGCCGACACCGCTCTGGATCAATGTTTTGCTTCATGCGTCCTGTGGGAGGGGCGCACACGGTGTTCGTGGGATCCCACGCAAAAAAAACGCCCCGAACCAGTCGGGGCGTCAGATTTTCGGCATTGCAGTTAGCTTTCTACCAGGTCTGCGATGTCCGTGTGCTCAAGGCGAAGTCGATCAGTGGAACTGCTCTTCTTCGGTGGAGCCGGTCAGTGCGGTCACCGAAGACGAGCCGCCCTGGATCACGGTGGTCATGTCGTCGAAGTAGCCAGTGCCCACTTCCTGCTGGTGCGCCACGAAGGTGTAGCCTTTGGCAGCGTCAGCGAATTCCTGCTCTTGCAGCTTCACGTAGGCAGTCATGTCGTTGCGGGCGTAGTCGTGCGCCAGGTTGAACATGCTGTGCCACATGTTGTGAATGCCAGCCAGGGTGATGAACTGGTGCTTGTAGCCCATGGCGGACAGTTCGCGCTGGAACTTGGCGATGGTCGCGTCGTCCAGGTTCTTCTTCCAGTTGAAGGAAGGCGAGCAGTTGTACGACAGCAGTTGGTCCGGGTATTCCTTCTTGATCGCTTCAGCGAAGCGACGAGCTTCGTCCAGGTCCGGCTTGGCGGTTTCGCACCAGATCAGGTCGGCGTACGGAGCGTAAGCCAGGCCGCGAGCGATGGCCTGGTCCAGGCCGGCGCGCACTTTGTAGAAGCCTTCCTGGGTGCGTTCGCCAGTCACGAATGGCTGGTCGTACGGGTCGCAGTCGGAAGTCAGCAGGTCAGCGGCGTTAGCGTCAGTACGGGCCAGGATGATGGTCGGAGTACCGGCGACGTCAGCTGCCAGACGAGCAGCGGTCAGCTTCTGTACAGCTTCCTGGGTAGGAACCAGTACCTTGCCGCCCATGTGCCCGCATTTTTTGACGGAGGCCAGTTGGTCTTCGAAGTGGACGCCGGCAGCGCCTGCCTCGATCATGCTCTTCATCAGCTCGTAGGCGTTCAGGACGCCGCCGAAACCGGCTTCAGCGTCAGCCACGATGGGTGCGAAGTAGTCGATGTAGCCTTCGTCGCCCGGGCCTTTGCCGGCTTTCCACTGGATCTGGTCAGCGCGACGGAACGAGTTGTTGATGCGCTTGACCACGGTCGGTACCGAGTCAACCGGGTACAGCGACTGGTCTGGGTACATCGATTCGGCGGAGTTGTTGTCCGCAGCCACTTGCCAGCCAGACAGGTAGATTGCCTGGATACCGGCTTTGACTTGTTGTACAGCCTGGCCGCCGGTCAGGGCGCCCATGCAGTTGACGAAATCTTTCTCAGGGCGGAAGGACGGCTTGGCGCCCTGGGTCACCAGGTTCCACAGCTTCTCGGCGCCCAGTTTTGCAAAGGTGTGCTCAGGTTGAACCGAGCCGCGCAGGCGGACGACGTCAGCAGCGGAGTAAGCGCGTGTCACGCCTTTCCAGCGTGGGTTTTCAGCCCAGTCTTTTTCGAGGGCTGCAATTTGCTGTTCGCGTGTCAGTGCCATGGAGATAAACCTCGTCGCATAGGTCTTGGTGGAAAATTCCGTTTGCCGGGTACGCGTGTCAAAAGGCGTAACAGGCTGCTCGCTGACCAGAAGCTTGGCCGGTCAAGGCGGGTTTGGCGGGGGTGGCGACGGGATGAACGATGGGCTCGAGGATGGAGGCTGAGCAGGTAAGGGCGAGCTGTCGGGCGCATTCGGGCGTCGTGGGCCTGGTGCGAACATCAGTGGTGTGCCGGGTTACCTATTTACGCTTCCGTCCCTCGGGACAACTTCGTTCCAGTCGGCAACCTCGTCAAACACACCTTGTGGGCGGTACAGACACGAAACGGCTCGCAGGGTGGTTGCAAGCAACGCTTCGAAGGCCCTTGCCAGGGCCTCTGATTAGCGGGAGCGAGGCCATCATGCCTTTGCTTTTTTGCCTCGTCAAACGTTTTGTAGTGCTTTTTTTCAAGCACTACATCTTTGGTCTAATACGACTAATCAGTCAGTTTTCGGTGAGTTAGTCCAAGGTATCGACTTTCACCCGCAAGCTCAGGTCATCCCGGCCTTGGGTCCCATAGGTATGGGTCATGCCCTGTTTATCGGCCTGGGTCTGGCGGTTGATCCCGGCCAGGGTGATCCATTGGCCCAGGCGGCCGCTGACACTTGTGTCGGTGCTTTGCACATTCACTACATCGGGACGTTCCTGGCTCATGCGGTCACGGTTGGTGCTGATGGCCAGGTGCACGGTTTCGCCGGTGACGCTGGCGGTCACGTAAAAACCCTGGGTGACATTGCGGTATTCGGTCTGGCTTTGCAGGCGGCCGTAAGTGTCGGTCCCGGTGCTGGTGAGCGGGACGCTCTGGCCGGTCTGGATCAGTGCCGGCACGCCTTCGCTGGCCTGGATCTGCTGGATGCCGCCTTCGCGACTGGCGGTGCTGTAGCTGATTATCTGCGTTTGCTGGTCGCTGCTGTCCTGCTGGTTGTTCTGGTTGGTGTCGACGGTGATCAGCAGGCGTTTTGGCGCGGTGTCGAGCTGGCTAAGCAGCGCCTTAAGTTCGTCGATCCTGGCGGGATCTGCGTTGACAATCAGTTGATTGCCATAGGCGCTGACGGTGCCGTCCTTGCCGATGAAATTCTGTGCCACGGGGAGCAGGTCGGCGCTGGTGCGGTGGTTGAGCGGCACCACTTCGGTCGCCGCCATGGCCGCAAAGCTGCAGCCGAGCAGCAGAGTGGTGAGCAGGGCGCGTAGGGACATATCCGTTATCTCCGCATTCAAGTGTCTTGATAGTGCCAGTTTGTCGGCCTGCGGTGGAGCAAGTTGAATCGTAGACAGCAAAACGCCCCGGCATCGTTGGATGGCGGGGCGTTCTGGGTGGTTCTGATAGTGCTATCGCGGGCAAGCGGAGCGCCGCCCGGCCCGCTCCCACAAGGTCATGGGCAAGCCCTGTGGGAGCGGGCTTGCCCGCGATGGCCGCAACCCGGTTTCAAGCCGAGTCACGCACCATGTCGACATGAGGAATCCCGGCTTCGAGGAACTCTTCACTGACAATCTTGAAGCCCAGGCGCTCATAGAACGCTGTGGCCTGCACCTGGGCGCTGAGCATCTGCTGCTTGAGCCCGCGCTCCTCGGCTTCGCCGATCACCGCTTGCATCAAGGCGTCGCCGACTTTCAGGCCGCGCCAGTCCTTGAGCACCGAGACCCGGCCGATGTGGCCGTCGGACAGCAGGCGGGCAGTACCAATTGGAAAGTCGCCTTCAAATGCGAGGAAGTGCACGGCGCTTGCGTCGTCGGCATCCCATTCCAGCTCGGGTGGAACCGATTGCTCGGCGATGAATACCGCTTCACGAATGCGCCGGATCTCGGCGTTATCCTTTTGCCAGTCTGCGACACGTACGCGAATCTTATTCATCGGCAAACCCCAGGCTACCTTGCTTGACCAGTTCGCACAGCAGGCCGCGGCCGTCTTCGTCGCTCAGCCATTGGCCGAGGTTGTCGACATGCAGCGCGTCGGCGGCGCAAATCATTTTCAGCAGTTCGCGCAGTTTACCCGGCAGGTAACGGCTTTGGCCGCTGGCAAACAGCAGCAGGTCGTCGTCGACTTCGGACCAGGCCAGGCGCGCGCTCGGGTTGCGAATCAGCACCGCGCCTTGTTCCAGGGCGCCAAGGAAGTCGTCCTCGGTCACGTCTTCCGGCCCTGCAACCAACTCAGGGTAGCGCGGCTCGGTCATGAACTGGCCGAACCAGGTCAACAGCAGGCGCTCGTCGCTCATGTGCTCGGCCAGCAGGCCTTTCAAGCGGTCGAGTGCGTCGTGCTGGATCTGGTGCGGGTCGGCAGCCGGTTGTGCGTCGGCGTCGGTGTAGCGTTCTTCGTCCGGCAGGAACTGGCTGAGGAAGTCAGTGAAGTGGGTCAGCACTTCAGCGGCGCTCGGTGCGCGGAAACCTACCGAGTAGGTCAGGCAGTCATCCACGGCGACGCCGCAGTGGGCCAGGCGTGGCGGCAGGTAAAGCATGTCGCCCGGCTCCAGGACCCACTCGTCGGTGGCTTCGAAGTCGGCCAGGATGCGCAGGTCGGCGTGTTGCAGCAGCGGGCTCTCGGAGTCGCACATCTGGCCGATTTTCCAGTTGCGCTGGCCATGGCCTTGCAGCAGGAACACATCGTAATTGTCGAAGTGCGGGCCAACACTGCCACCTGGGGCGGCGAAGCTGATCATCACGTCGTCGATGCGCCAGCTCGGCAGGAAGCGGAAGTTTTCCAGCAGTTCGCTGACTTCCGGCACGAACTGGTCGACAGCCTGCACCAGCAGGGTCCAGTCACGCTCCGGCAGCTTGCTGAATTCGTCTTCGGCGAACGGGCCGCGACGCAATTCCCAAGGGCGCTCGCCGTGCTCGATGACCAGGCGTGATTCGACTTCTTCTTCCAGGGCCAGGCCGGCCAGTTCGTCGGCGTCGATCGGGCTTTCGAAGTCAGGGATTGCCTGGCGGATCAGCAGCGGTTTTTTCTGCCAGTAGTCGCGCAGGAACTCGCGTGCAGTGATGCCGCCCAGAAGTTGCAGAGGAATATCAGGATTCATGTGTAACCTATTGAAAAAAAGCACTTTTCAGACGGGAATAAAAACGCCCGGCGCTGCCGGGCGTCTCAAACGGGTCAAGCGGTCGATCAGATGCGTCGAGCTTGCTCGACTGCGTTACCGATGTAGTTGGCCGGGGTGAGCAGTTTCAGCTCGGCCTTTGCCTCGGCAGGCATGTCCAGTGCATCGATGAAAGTCTGCAGCGCTTCAGGGCTGATGCCCTTGCCGCGGGTCAATTCTTTGAGCTTTTCGTACGGGTTTTCGATGTTGTAGCGGCGCATCACGGTCTGGATCGGCTCGGCCAGCACTTCCCAGCAGGCGTCCAGGTCAGCGGCGATTTTCTGCGCGTTGAGCTCCAGCTTGCTGATGCCTTTGAGGCTGGCTTCGTACGCGATCACGCTGTGGGCAAAACCCACGCCGAGGTTACGCAGTACGGTGGAGTCGGTCAGGTCGCGCTGCCAGCGGGAAATCGGCAGTTTGCTCGCCAGGTGCTGGAACAGTGCGTTGGCGATACCCAGGTTGCCTTCGGAGTTTTCGAAGTCGATCGGGTTGACCTTGTGCGGCATGGTCGAGGAACCGATTTCACCAGCGATGGTGCGCTGTTTGAAATAACCCAGGGAGATGTAGCCCCAGATGTCACGGTCGAAGTCGATCAGGATGGTGTTGAAACGCGCGATCGCGTCGAACAGCTCGGCGATGTAGTCGTGCGGCTCGATCTGCGTGGTGTAGGGGTTGAAACCCAGGCCCAGTTCGTCTTCGATGAAGGCGCGGGCGTTGGCTTCCCAGTCGATCTGCGGGTAGGCCGACAGGTGGGCGTTGTAGTTGCCTACGGCGCCGTTGATCTTGCCCAGCAGTGGCACGGCAGCGACCTGGGCGATCTGGCGCTCCAGGCGGTACACCACGTTCGCCAGCTCTTTGCCCAGGGTGGTCGGCGAAGCCGGTTGCCCGTGGGTGCGCGACAGCATCGGCACGTCGGCGAAGCGGATCGCCAGTTCACGGATGGCTTCGGCGGTCTGACGCATCAGCGGCAGCATCACGTCATCACGGCCTTCGCGCAGCATCAGCGCGTGGGACAGGTTGTTGATGTCCTCGCTGGTGCAGGCAAAGTGGATGAACTCACTGACGTTGGCCAGTTCCGGCAGCTTGGCCGCTTGCTCTTTGAGCAAGTATTCGATGGCCTTGACGTCGTGGTTGGTGGTGCGCTCGATCTCTTTGACGCGCTCGGCGTGCTCCAGCGAGAAGTTCTCGGCCAGTTCGTTGAGAACGGCGTTGGCTTGCGCGGAGAAGGCTGGCACTTCAGGGATGGCAGCGTGGGCGGCCAGGCGTTGAAGCCAGCGCACTTCCACCAGGACGCGAGCACGGATCAGGCCGTATTCGCTGAAAATTGGCCGCAGGGCCTGGGTTTTGCCGGCGTAGCGGCCGTCAACAGGGGAAACCGCAGTGAGCGAAGAGAGCTGCATGGGGTGTTCTCGGACAGTCGGGCAACGAAATGGGGCGCGTATCATACATGAAAAAATCCGCCGGTCCGTTGCCAACTGACCAGCGTATTACGCCTAACACGGTGTACATGACCCTTGATGCGACTTATTCGTTGCGCATCAATGGGTAAAGTTCTTTGAGCAATTTGCGACGGCTGATCACCAACTGCCAGCGGTGCCCACCCAGTTGCCGCCACAGGCGTGCCGAGCGGATGCCGGCCAGCAGCAGGGCGCGGATTTTCGAGGCATTGCTGGGTTGCTGCAGGTTGCGCATGTCGCCGTGTACCTGGATGCGCTGGCGCAAGGTGCTCAGGGTGTCCTGGTACAGGGCGCCACAGCCGGCAATCACGTTCTCGTGCGCCGGGCCGAAGTGTTCAACCTGGGACTGGATCTGGGGCAGGCGCTTGCCGATTTCCGCGAGCATGTCCTCGCGCTTGGCCAGTTGCCGCTCAAGACCGAGCATCGACAGGGCGTAGCGCAGTGGTTCGCGCTGCAGGGTGCTGGGGTCGCGCTCCAGGGCGCCAATCAACGCGCGATAGCCTTCGCGCAGGTTGAGGTCGTCGCCGCCGTAGACTTCCAGGGTGTCCTTGGGGTCGCGGATCAGCAGGCTGCCGAGCATGCAGGTCAGGCCGGCTTCGCTGACCTGGCCGGTCTTGGCGATCTTGTCCACCAGCACAGCGGCCAGGAAGACACCGCCCAGCGCGGTCAATTGCTCCTGAGTGGGGCTCATGCCTTGCTGCTCCAGGGCTCTGCGACTTCGATGACACCGCCACCGAGGCAGATCTCACCGTCGTAGAACACCACGGACTGGCCGGGCGTGACCGCGCGTTGCGGTTCATCGAAGGTGGCGCGATAGCCGGTCGCCGTTTGTTCCAGGGTGCAGAGCTGGTCGCCCTGGCGATAGCGGACCTTGGCGGTCAGGCGGCGCGGCTGGCTCAGGTCGACCGGGTTGACCCAGTAGATCTCGGAGGCGAGCAGGGCGCCGGAGAACAGCCATGGGTGGTTGTTGCCCTGGCCCACGATCAGCTCGTTGTGCTCCAGGTCCTTGACCAGCACGTACCAGGGCTCGTCGCCGGCGTCTTTCAAGCCGCCGATGCCCAGGCCCTGGCGTTGGCCGATGGTGTGGTACATCAGGCCATGGTGGCGACCGATCACTTCACCTTCGGTGGTCTTGATTTCGCCTGGCTGGGCCGGCAGGTATTGCTTGAGGAAGTCGCTGAAACGACGCTCACCGATAAAGCAGATGCCGGTCGAGTCTTTCTTCTTGGCCGTGGCCAGGTCGTGTTTCTCGGCAATCGCGCGGACTTCCGGCTTTTCCAGTTCGCCGACCGGAAACAGGGTCTTGGCGATCTGTTCACCGCCGACTGCGTGCAGGAAATAGCTCTGGTCCTTGTTCGGGTCCAGGCCCTTGAGCAGTTCGGTGCGGCCATCAATGTCGCGGCGGCGCACGTAGTGACCGGTGGCGATCAGGTCGGCGCCGAGCATCATGGCGTAGTCGAGGAACGCCTTGAACTTGATTTCACGGTTGCACAGGATGTCCGGGTTTGGCGTACGTCCGGCCTTGTATTCGGCCAGGAAGTGCTCGAACACGTTGTCCCAGTACTCGGCGGCGAAGTTGGCGGTGTGCAGCTTGATGCCGATCTTGTCGCACACGGCCTGGGCGTCGGCCAGGTCATCCATGGCGGTGCAGTAGTCCGTACCGTCGTCCTCTTCCCAGTTCTTCATGAACAGGCCTTCCACCTGGTAACCCTGCTCGATCAGCAGTAGGGCGGAAACGGAAGAGTCCACGCCGCCGGACATGCCGACAATGACGCGCTTCGATTGGGTGTCAGAAGGGGCTGGATCACGCATGGGAATTTAATGAGTGTCTTGAAAAAGGACGCGATTCTAACAGGCTGGCGCCCGCAAGGCTAAAGAGAAGGACGGATCAGTTCGAGACTGAAGCAATTTCCCTGCAGATAATCGTCGATGCAACGGATGATCAGCTCGCTGCGCCAGTTGTCGCGCTGGGCCAGCAACTCGTCCCGGGTCAGCCACTTGGCGCCGACGATACCGTCGTCCAGTGGGTAATCGGGGTGGTGTTTGATCGCTTTGGCGATGAAGCAGACCCGTTGGTAAGTCACGCCGTTGCTGGGGGCGGTGTACAGGTAAATGCCGACCACGCCGGTCGGTTCAACGTCCCAGCCGGTCTCTTCGAGGGTTTCGCGCACGGCGGCTTCGGTCAAGGTCTCATCCGGATCCAGATGGCCGGCGGGCTGGTTGAGTACGTTGCGACCAGCCTTGTGCTCTTCAACCATCAGAAAGCGGCCGTTGTCCTCGACGATGGTGGCAACGGTGATGTGGGGTTTCCAGTCCATGAAGTGTCCTCGGTCGTGAGCAATGAAACCCTGTGGGAGCTGGCTTGCCAGCGATAGCAACGGGGCAGTCATCATCAATGTTGAATGATAAGCCGCCATCGCTGGCAAGCCAGCTCCCACAGGGGCCTGTGTCGATCAATAAAAGTCATAAACACAAACCCCGGCACATGGCCGGGGTTTGTGGTGTTCCCTTACAACCTTACACCAGCGCAGCAATCGCCGCGTTGAAGGTGTTGCTCGGGCGCATGGCCTGGCTGATCAGCTCGGCATTGGCGTGGTAGTAACCGCCGATGTCCACTGGCTTGCCCTGGACGGCGTTGAGCTCGGCAACGATGGTTGCCTCGTTCTCGGTCAGGGTGCTGGCCAGTTGGCTGAACTGCGCCTGCAGTGCAGTGTCTTCGCTCTGGGCGGCCAGGGCTTGTGCCCAGTACAGCGCCAGGTAGAAGTGGCTGCCGCGGTTGTCGATGTTGCCGACTTTGCGCGATGGCGACTTGTTGTTGTCGAGGAACTGGCCAGTAGCCTGGTCCAGGGTCTTGGCCAACACCAACGCTTTAGGGTTGTTGTAGGTCACGCCCAGGTGTTCCAGGGAGGCGGCCAGGGCCAGGAACTCGCCCAGCGAATCCCAACGCAGGAAGTTTTCTTCCAGCAGTTGTTGCACGTGCTTGGGTGCCGAACCGCCAGCGCCGGTTTCGAACAGGCCGCCACCGTTCATCAGCGGTACGATCGACAGCATCTTGGCGCTGGTGCCCAGTTCCATGATCGGGAACAGGTCAGTCAGGTAGTCGCGCAACACGTTGCCGGTCACCGAGATGGTGTCCTTGCCTTCGCGGGTGCGCTGCAGGGTGAACTTCATGGCGTCGACCGGTGCCATGATCTGGATATCCAGGCCGGCGGTGTCGTGGTCCTTCAGGTAAGCCTGGACCTTCTCGATCACCACGCCATCGTGGGCGCGCATTGGGTCCAGCCAGAAAATCGCTGGGGTGGCGCTGGCGCGAGCGCGGTTGACGGCCAGTTTGACCCAATCCTGGATCGGCGCGTCCTTGGTCTGGCACATGCGGAAGATGTCGCCGGCCTCAACCGGTTGCTCCAGCAGGGTGCGGCCAGCGCTGTCGGAAACACGAACCACACCGTCAGCCTTGATTTGGAAGGTCTTGTCGTGGGAACCGTATTCTTCGGCTTTTTTCGCCATCAGGCCAACGTTTGGCACGCTGCCCATGGTGGTTGGGTCGAAGGCGCCATTGACCTTGCAGTCTTCGATCACGGCCTGGTAGATGGTGGCGTAGCAGCGATCCGGGATCACGGCCTTGGTGTCGTGCAGTTGGCCGTCGGTGCCCCACATTTTGCCGGAGTCACGGATCATGGCCGGCATCGATGCGTCGACGATCACGTCGCTTGGCACGTGCAGGTTGGTGATGCCTTTGTCGGAGTTGACCATCGCCAGGGAAGGGCGAGCGGCGTAGACCGCCTGGATGTCAGCTTCGATCTGCGCTTGCTGGTCGGCCGGCAGGGCCTTGATGCGAGCGTACAGGTCGCCGATACCGTTGTTCAGGTTGAAGCCGATCTGGGCCAGCACGTCTGCGTGCTTGGCCAGGGCGTCTTTATAGAACTCGGCAACGATCTGGCCGAACATGATCGGGTCGGAGACCTTCATCATGGTGGCTTTGAGGTGGACCGACAGCAGTACACCCTTGGACTTGGCGTCTTCGATCTCGGCGGCGATGAAGCTGCGCAGGGCGTTTTTGCTCATGACTGCGCAATCGAGGATCTCACCGGCTTGCACGGTGGTCTTGGCCTTCAGGACGGTGGCGGTGCCGTCCTGGGCGATCAGTTCGATTTTCACGGCGTCAGCGGCGTCGATCAGGGCGGCCTTTTCGCTGCCGTAGAAATCGCCGGTGCTCATGTGCGCAATGTGGGACTTGGAGTCCTTGGCCCATGCGCCCATTTTGTGCGGGTGCTTGCGTGCGTAGTTCTTGACCGACAGCGGTGCGCGACGGTCGGAGTTGCCTTCACGCAGAACCGGGTTTACCGCGCTGCCCTTGATCTTGTCGTAACGAGCCTTGGCGTCTTTGTCGGCATCGCTGGTCACGGTTTCCGGGTAGTCCGGCAGTGCATAGCCCTGGGCTTGCAACTCTTTGATCGCGGCCTGCAGTTGCGGTACCGAAGCACTGATGTTCGGCAGCTTGATGATGTTGGCTTCAGGCGTAACGGCCAGGGCGCCCAGTTCGGCGAGGTGGTCGGCTACGGCTTTGTCACCCAGTTGCTCGGGGAAGCTTGCCAGGATGCGCCCTGCAAGGGAGATATCGCGGGTTTCCACGGCAATATCGGCGGAAGCAGTAAAGGCTTCTACGATCGGGAGCAGGGAATAGGTGGCGAGGGCGGGAGCTTCGTCGGTGAAGGTGTAGATGATCTTCGAGCGGGTGGGCATATTCGGATTAACTCTCTTCTTTGCTAAAAGCGTGCGCGGAAATTCGAGGGGCGCCGGGTAAGCGCGTTCGTTCAAAGTCATCCATGAGCCGAATGTCGAGATTTCGTCGCGGTGATGTTGGGTGCATCAGTCGAGCGTCAAGCGCTCGGGTTGCGGTAACAACCCGGCTTTTCGGGCCGAAACTCTTGTAGTAGAGGGCTCGGCCGTCGTGACTCTGTGGTCAGCGGCGGCATTATACATAGGTAGCTGGCAAAACGCCGATGGTTCATACACCTCCGGTCTCGTCCATTGGTCTAAAGGTCGCACCCGGTGCTGCGGCGTAGAGTCGCTCCATGTGCTTGAGTTTGGCAGTTTCCCCTTTGCTTTCAGGCTTGTAGGCCGCGAACTGGTTAGCTTGGCGGCAGATGAGTGGAACATGAGGTTCCCGTGCAGATTCAACTGGGGTACGCTCGAACGCAGCCAGATGTTCAATCCACACAACGGAGTTCAGCATGGGATACAAGAAGATTCAGGTTCCAGCAGTCGGCGACAAAATCACCGTCAATGCAGACCATTCTCTCAATGTTCCTAACAACCCGATCATCCCTTTCATTGAAGGTGATGGTATTGGTGTTGATATCAGCCCGGTCATGATCAAGGTTGTCGATGCTGCTGTTAAGAAGGCTTACGGCGGCGAACGCAAGATTTCCTGGATGGAAGTGTATGCCGGGGAAAAAGCGACTCAGGTTTACGATCAGGACACCTGGCTGCCTCAGGAAACCCTGGACGCAGTCAAGGATTACGTGGTTTCCATCAAGGGCCCGCTGACCACCCCGGTCGGTGGCGGTATCCGTTCGTTGAACGTGGCCCTGCGTCAGCAACTCGACCTTTACGTCTGCCTGCGCCCGGTGCGCTGGTTCGAAGGTGTACCAAGCCCGGTGAAGAAGCCAGGCGACGTCGACATGACCATCTTCCGTGAGAACTCGGAAGACATCTATGCCGGTATCGAGTGGAAAGCCGGCTCGCCGGAAGCGACCAAGGTCATCAAGTTCCTGAAAGAGGAAATGGGTGTCACCAAGATCCGTTTCGACGAAAACTGCGGCATCGGCGTCAAGCCGGTTTCCCTGGAAGGCACCAAGCGTCTGGCGCGCAAAGCCCTGCAATATGTGGTCGACAATGATCGCGACTCGCTGACCATCGTCCACAAAGGCAACATCATGAAGTTCACCGAAGGTGCCTTCAAGGAATGGGCCTACGAAGTGGCGGCCGAAGAGTTCGGCGCGACCCTGCTCGACGGCGGTCCGTGGATGCAGTTCAAGAACCCGAAAACCGGCAAGAACGTCATCGTCAAGGATGCTATCGCCGATGCCATGCTCCAGCAGATCCTGCTGCGCCCGGCGGAATACGACGTGATCGCGACCCTGAACCTGAACGGCGACTACCTGTCCGACGCCCTGGCGGCTGAAGTCGGCGGTATCGGTATCGCGCCAGGTGCCAACCTGTCCGACACCGTGGCCATGTTCGAAGCCACCCACGGCACTGCGCCGAAGTACGCCGGCAAGGACCAGGTCAACCCGGGCTCGCTGATCCTGTCCGCGGAAATGATGCTGCGCCACATGGGCTGGACCGAAGCGGCCGACCTGATCATCAAGGGCACCAATGGCGCTATCTCGGCCAAGACCGTGACCTATGACTTCGAACGCCTGATGGAAGGCGCCAAGCTGCTGTCTTCTTCGGCGTTTGGCGATGCCCTGATCTCGCACATGTGAGCTGAGCGGCATTAAACAAAAACCGGCCGGCTCAAGTGATTGAGTCGGCCGGTTTTTTTATGCAAAGCCTGCGGTCAGTGAGGGTCTCAGGCGGTAACGGAGTGTTCTTGCGGGGTTGTGTTGATTGCGCCGGCTTCAATGGCGGCACCGATGTTCACGGCGTGCAGGCCCTTGGGGCCCTGGATGATCTCGAAGACCACCGCCTGGCCGGCCTTCAAGGTTTTGTATCCCTCCATCTGGATCGCCGAGTAGTGGGCGAACAGATCGTCCGTTTTGCCGTCTTCATTGATGAAACCGTAACCCTTGGCATTGTTGAACCACTTGACCTTGCCATTGATCTTGACGCCTGACATACCCAACTCCCTCTGCAACAGACTCCATCACTGGAGTATCATCCAGTTGATCCTGCTCAAATCCTGCAAATAGGGTTTGACGGCACGGACCTTTTTTACCCACTGTGGGCTCTATTGGTTGTAACACTGATTTGCCGATAGTCAAGGCGACCGGACAGTCAGAGTTGAAAAGCTCTGGGACCGCCCCCACCACTGTATTCAGCTCAACAGACGAACCTTTCTTTCCATGCATGCAATCAGCCAGATTCGACTAACATTCAATCAGGATCGCCCGGATTCACACGACGACGATTCCGCAGGCATTGCTGTACAGGAGGCAAAGCCTGCTTTACAGGCGCCGCCGATGTACAAGGTGGTTTTGTTCAATGATGACTACACACCGATGGATTTCGTCGTCGAAGTGCTCGAGGTGTTTTTTAACCTGAATCGTGAGCTGGCGACCAAGGTAATGCTGGCCGTCCACACAGAAGGACGGGCAGTATGCGGATTGTTTACCCGTGACATCGCCGAGACCAAGGCCATGCAGGTCAACCAGTACGCCAGGGAAAGCCAGCATCCGCTACTCTGTGAAATCGAGAAGGACGGTTAACGCCGACCACTTGGGTATGAGGTGAAGCTATGTTAAACCGCGAGCTCGAAGTCACCCTCAATCTCGCCTTCAAGGAGGCGCGTTCGAAACGTCATGAGTTCATGACCGTCGAACACCTCCTGTTGGCACTATTGGATAATGAGGCAGCCGCCACCGTTTTGCGTGCCTGCGGCGCAAACCTCGACAAACTCAAGCACGACCTGCAGGAGTTCATCGACTCCACCACGCCTTTGATTCCCGTCCATGACGAGGATCGTGAAACCCAGCCAACCCTGGGCTTCCAGCGTGTACTGCAACGTGCTGTCTTCCATGTGCAGAGCTCGGGCAAGCGTGAAGTGACCGGCGCCAACGTGCTGGTCGCGATCTTCAGTGAGCAAGAGAGTCAGGCGGTGTTCCTGCTGAAACAGCAGAGCGTTGCCCGCATTGATGTCGTCAACTACATCGCCCACGGCATTTCCAAAGTGCCCGGGCATGGCGATCACTCTGAAGGTGAGCAAGATATGCAGGACGAGGAAGGTGGTGAATCTTCTTCTTCAAGCAATCCGCTGGATGCTTATGCCAGCAACCTCAACGAACTGGCCCGCCAGGGTCGTATCGACCCGCTGGTCGGGCGTGAAATGGAAGTTGAGCGAGTGGCGCAGATTCTCGCGCGCCGGCGCAAGAACAACCCGTTGCTGGTGGGCGAGGCAGGCGTGGGTAAAACCGCGATTGCCGAAGGCCTGGCCAAGCGCATTGTCGACAACCAGGTGCCTGATCTGTTGGCCAATGCCGTGGTCTACTCCCTGGATCTCGGTGCGCTGCTGGCAGGTACCAAGTACCGTGGCGATTTCGAGAAGCGCTTCAAGGCGCTGCTCAATGAGCTGAAAAAACGTCCGCAGGCCATTCTGTTCATCGACGAAATCCACACCATTATTGGTGCGGGTGCCGCCTCTGGTGGCGTCATGGACGCTTCGAACCTGCTCAAGCCGCTGCTGTCGTCGGGTGATATCCGCTGCATCGGTTCGACCACGTTCCAGGAATTTCGCGGGATCTTCGAAAAAGACCGCGCCCTGGCACGACGTTTCCAGAAGGTCGATGTGTCGGAGCCTTCGGTGGAAGACACCATTGGCATCCTGCGCGGCCTCAAGGGTCGTTTCGAGGCGCACCACAACATCGAATACAGTGATGAGGCCTTGCGCGCCGCTGCCGAACTGGCCTCGCGCTACATCAACGACCGGCACATGCCGGACAAGGCCATCGACGTGATCGACGAGGCGGGCGCCTACCAGCGTCTGCAACCGGTCGAGAAACGCGTGAAACGCATCGAGGTGCCTCAGGTCGAGGACATCGTGGCGAAAATCGCGCGGATTCCGCCTAAGCATGTCACCAGTTCCGACAAGGAGCTGCTGCGCAACCTTGAGCGTGACCTCAAGCTGACGGTATTTGGCCAGGATGCCGCGATCGACTCGCTGTCGACTGCGATCAAACTGTCCCGTGCCGGTCTCAAGTCGCCGGACAAGCCAGTGGGCTCATTCCTGTTCGCCGGTCCGACCGGTGTCGGCAAGACCGAGGCGGCTCGCCAACTGGCGAAGGCGCTGGGGATCGAGCTGGTGCGGTTCGACATGTCCGAGTACATGGAGCGTCACACCGTATCGCGTCTGATCGGTGCGCCGCCGGGTTACGTCGGGTTCGACCAGGGCGGTCTGTTGACCGAAGCCATCACCAAGCAGCCGCATTGCGTGTTGTTGCTCGATGAGATCGAGAAGGCGCATCCGGAAGTCTTCAACCTGCTGCTGCAGGTCATGGACCACGGTACGCTCACCGATAACAACGGGCGCAAGGCGGACTTCCGCAACGTGATCGTGATCATGACGACCAACGCCGGCGCCGAAACCGCGGCCCGTGCGTCGATCGGCTTCACCCATCAGGACCACTCGTCCGATGCGATGGAAGTGATCAAGAAGAGCTTCACGCCGGAGTTCCGTAACCGTCTGGACACCATTATCCAGTTTGGTCGCCTCAGTCATGAGGTCATCAAAAGTGTGGTGGACAAGTTCCTTACCGAGCTTCAAGCGCAGTTGGAAGACAAGCGCGTGCAGCTGGAAGTGACCGATGCCGCACGCAGCTGGCTGGCGGCGGGTGGCTACGATTCGGCAATGGGCGCTCGTCCAATGGCCCGTTTGATCCAGGACAAGATCAAGCGTCCGCTGGCGGAGGAGATCCTGTTTGGCGAGTTGGCCGATCATGGTGGCGTGGTGCATATCGATATCAAGGACGGCGAGCTGACCTTCGATTTCGAGACCACGGCGGAAATGGCCTGACGGTTGGTTGTGTTAGAGCAGAAGGCGCCGGGAGGCGCCTTTTTGCTGTGTGGGGTTTGCTGCTTGGGGTTTGGGGGTTTGGGGGCATATCCGTTGCTGCGGTAACGGCGGCTTAGGGTTTCGCCCTTACGGCGAGGCACTTTTGTCAAACGACACAAAAGTACCCAAAAAGTCTTGCCCCAGCGTTCGGCCCCTCGCTAAGGCTCGGGGTGCCTTCGCTACGGTGCCCATCAGGGGGCATCGCCTACAGTTTGCTTCGCTGCACCTCCTCTCGATGTGTGCGGCTTCGCCGCACGGCGCTACGCGCCTCCCCCCCTGATGGACACCTTCGCTCAGCCTGCCGAAGGGGCAGGTGGATCAAGATCAAAAGCAAGAGCACGGCGACCTGACAGTCGGCCTGAGTGGTAAGAGCGAACGAGGCGGCCTACCGGCCGGCCTGTTTGCCCTGCGTACAAATCCCCCTTGCTCGCGATGGCGATCCGCGCCACACCGTTGGCATTGGCATTGGCATTGGCATTGGCATTGGCGTTTGCTTTGCTTTGCTTTGCTTTGCTTTGCTTTGCTTTGCTTTGCTTTGCTTTGCTTTGCTTTGCTTTGCTTTGCTTTGCTTTGCTTTGCTTTGCTTTGCTT
>NZ_JBIUWJ010000051.1:0-11505 GCF_044743405.1 Pseudomonas sp. NPDC087626 | reverse complement strand
TGCTTTGGCTCTTGATCTTTCGCCCCTTCGGCAGGCCGAGCGAAGGTGTCCATCAGGGGGATAGGCGCGTAGCGCCGTGCGGCGAAGCCGCACACATCGAGAGGAGGTGCAGCGAAGCAAACCGTAGGCGATGCCCCCTGATGGACGCCGTAGCGAGGGAACACTGAGCCTTAGCGAAGTGCCGTACGCCGGGGCGAAGCCTTTTGCTTACTTTTCGGCGTTTGGAAAAGTGAGTCGCTGTAAGAGCGAAACCGCCGGCGGCCGTAACCGCAGAAACGGATATACACGCAACCCAGCCCGCAAAAGCGCAACCGCCAGCAGCCGTAACCGCAGAAACGGATATATACGCAACCCAGCCCGCAAAAGCGCAACCGCCGGCGGCCGTAACCGCAGAAACAGATATATACGCAACCCAGCCCGCAAAAGCGAACCCGCCGGCAGCCGTAACCGTAGAAACGGATATGCACTCAATCTACGCAAACAACAGACAAACAAAAACGCCCGGCATAAACCGGGCGTTTTGTATTGACTTGATTAGCGAGCGCGGTAAGTGATGCGCCCTTTGCTCAAGTCATAGGGCGTCAGCTCGACGCGCACTTTGTCACCGGTAAGAATACGAATGTAGTTCTTGCGCATCTTGCCGGAAATATGCGCGGTTACGACGTGCCCATTTTCCAACTCCACACGAAACATGGTGTTGGGCAGGGTGTCGACGACAGTGCCTTCCATTTCGAAGCTGTCTTCTTTCGACATGCAGTAAAGCCCTCGGTGTCCAATGAATGGCCCGGTGCAACTGCGCCAGGCAAAAGCGGCGTGCATTGTGCCCGAAAAATGGGGTTTAAGCCAAGGGCTTTAGGGGTGACCCTAGTTCAGAACCACCCAGCGCTGGTTAATCAGCAGCTCTATGGGGCGATATTGGGTCTTGTAGTTCATTTTTTTGCAGTTCTTGATCCAGTACCCCAGGTACACCGCATCCAGCCCCAGGCGGCTGGCCTCGCCGATTTGCCAGAGGATCGCGTAGCGTCCCAGGCTGCGGCGCTCTTCTGCGGGCTCGTAGAAGGTGTAGACCGCGGATAAACCATTGGGCAGCAGGTCGGTCACGGCGATGGCCAGCAGCCGGCCTTCCAGGCGGAACTCGTAGAAGCGGGAAAAGGGCAGGTCGCGCACCAGGAAGGTGGAAAACTGATCGCGACTGGGCGGGTACATGTCGCCATCGGCGTGCCGTTGTTCGATGTAGCGCTGGTAAAGGTCGAAATATTCTTCGCTGAACCCTGGTTTGGCTGGGCGTACCTGCAAGTCGGCGTTGCGCTTGAAAATGCGTTTCTGCTGCCGGTTGGGGGTAAATTGCGCCACGGGGATACGGGCAGGCACGCACGCATTGCAGTTCTGGCAATGGGGCCGGTACAGGTGATCGCCGCTGCGCCGAAAACCCATTTCCGACAGGTCTGCGTAGACATGCACATCCATGGGCTGGCTAGGGTCGAGGAACAGCGTGGTCGCCTGCTCCTCTGGCAGATAGCTGCAAGAATGGGGCTGAGTGGCATAAAACTTGAGACGCGCCAACTCGGTCATGGATCAACCCTCGGGGGTAAGCCGTTCAATTAAGTGTAAGCCACAGGCGTCAAAGTCGCCTGATAAACCCATGTGGCGCGGTTGGGCTGATCGAGGTGGCGGGCCAGATAATCGGCGAACTCCCGGCGCGCAATCGAGCGGGCGCCCAGGCTGTGCAGGTGGTCGGTGGGCATCTGGCAGTCGATGAGGACAAAGCCGGCCTCCCGCAGGTGCTGCACCAGGCTGGCAAAGCCAACCTTGGAGGCGTTGTCGGCGCGGCTGAACATCGACTCGCCGAAAAACAACTGGCCCATGGCTAGGCCGTACAGGCCGCCCACTAGCACGTCCTGGTCCCAGACTTCCACGCTGTGGGCGTGGCCACGGGCGTGTAGCTCTCGGTAGGCGTCCTGCATGGCGTCGGTGATCCAGGTGCCGTCGGCATAGTCCCGGGGCGCTGCGCAGGCGCTGATCACGGCGGCGAAGTCCTGGTCGAACGTCACCCGGTAGCGTTGCTGGCGCAGCAGTTTGCCGAGGCTGCGCGAGATATGCAGTTCGTCGGGAAACAACACCGTGCGCGGATCGGGAGACCACCACAGGATCGGCTGGCCTTCGGAAAACCAGGGGAAGCAGCCGTGGCGATAGGCTTGGACCAGGCGATCGGCAGACAGATCGCCACCGGCGGCGAGCAAGCCGTTGGGCTCGCGCATGGCTTTTTCCAGCGGTGGGAAATTCAGGGAGTCGCGTTGTAACCAGGTCAGCATGGTATCCAGCTTGCAGTAGGGGAGGGCAGCGGCAGCGCCGGGCTGCCGCTCATCATCCGGGTCAGTTGTCGTCGAGGTATTTTTCAGCGTCCAGCGCCGCCATGCAACCCGCGCCGGCAGATGTCACTGCCTGGCGGTACACATGGTCGGCTACGTCGCCTGCGGCAAACACCCCGGCAATCGCGGTGGCGGTGGCATTGCCCTCACTGCCGCCCTGGACCCGCAAGTAGCCATCATGCATCGGTAACTGGCCCTGGAACAGCTCGGTATTGGGTTTGTGGCCAATAGCAATGAAGACTCCGGCCAGGGGCAGCTCACGGGTTTGCCCGCTCAGGCTGTCCCGCAGGCGGGCGCCGGTCACGCCGCTGGCATCGCCGAGGACTTCGTCCAGGTTCTGGTTCCAGTGCAGGCGGATATTGCCGTTGGCGGCTTTTTCGAACAATTTGTCCTGGAGGATTTTTTCCGAACGCAACTTGTCGCGACGGTGAATCAGGTGCACTTCCCGGGCAATGTTGGACAGATACAAAGCCTCCTCGACCGCCGTATTGCCGCCACCCACGACGGCGACCACTTGGTTGCGATAGAAGAACCCGTCGCAGGTCGCGCAGGCCGAGACCCCCTTGCCGGCAAAGGCCTCTTCCGACGGCAGTCCCAGGTACTGCGCCGAGGCGCCAGTGGCGATGATCAAGGCATCGCAGGTGTAGGTGGCGCTGTCGCCAATCAGCTGGAACGGGCGTTGCTGCAACTTGGCGGTATGGATGTGGTCGTAGACGATCTGTGTGTCAAAACGCTCGGCGTGTTTTTGCATGCGTTCCATGAGTGCCGGGCCGGTCAGGCCTTCGACGTCGCCGGGCCAGTTGTCGACTTCGACCGTAGTGGTGAGCTGGCCACCAGCCTGCATGCCGGTGATGACCACGGGTTTGAGGTTGGCGCGGGCGGCATAAACGGCAGCGCTGTAACCGGCAGGACCGGAACCCAGAATGATCAGGCGTGAATGCTTCGCATCGCTCATAAAAACACCTCATAAGCCTTTGTCACAAAAGACAATGCATGCTCAAATTGAATCGCGTGCCAGAGACTTCTGGCTATGCTGTAGCCATGGACTTGAAGCATGGCATCGGCCGTACAAACCCGTACAATGCAAGGCTGTAACAATGCTTTACGGAAAAAAGCACAGCGTGCCGTGTTTATAAAAACCCAAGCGCAGTGTTAAAAGTAGTCCCAGTTGCGCCTCTACACTTTTTTACCTGCCTGGATTGGGCAGTTTTTTATAGTCATTCAACAGATGGACGCGCCCCTGGCGCAGGAAAAGTAGCGTTTTGAAGAAATCCACCGCAGCACCTAAACCAGTCGTTCCGCTTTGGCGTCAACACCTGCACTACCGACTCAAGGAAGGTGCGTTGATCGCCATCGGGGCCTTGTGCCTGTTCCTGATGATGGCCTTGCTGACCTATGGCAAGGACGATCCGGGCTGGAGCCACAACAGCAAGATCGACGACGTGCAGAACTTCGGCGGCCCGGCGGGCTCCTACAGCGCCGACATCCTGTTCATGGTGCTGGGGTATTTCGCCTATATCTTCCCGCTGTTGCTGGCGATCAAGACCTATCAGATCTTCCGCCAGCGCCACGATCCGTGGGAGTGGAGCGGCTGGCTGTTCTCCTGGCGCCTGATTGGCCTGGTGTTCCTGGTGTTGTCGGGCGCAGCCCTGGCCCACATCCATTTCCATGCCCCCACCGGCTTGCCGGCCGGCGCCGGTGGTGCGCTGGGCGAAAGCCTGGGCGAGTTGGCCAAGAATGCGCTGAACATCCAGGGCAGCACCCTGATGTTCATTGCGCTGTTCCTGTTCGGCCTGACCGTGTTTACCGACCTGTCGTGGTTCAAGGTGATGGACCTCACCGGCAAGATCACCCTCGACCTGTTCGAACTGTTCCAGGGGGCCGCCAATCGCTGGTGGGCCGCGCGTACCGAGCGCAAGCAACTGGTCGCGCAATTGCGTGAAGTGGATGATCGGGTGCATAACGTCGTGGCACCGACCGTGACCGACAAACGCGAGCAGGCCAAGGTCAAGGAGCGCTTGATCGAGCGCGAGCAGGCCCTGAGCAAGCACATGTCCGAACGCGAGAAACAGGTCCCGCCGGTGATCGCCCCGGCGCCACCGAAACCCGCCGCCCCAAGCAAGCGCGTGGAGAAAGAGAAGCAGGCGCCGTTGTTCGTCGACAGCGCCGTGGAAGGCACCTTGCCGCCGATCTCTATTCTCGACCCGGCGGAAAAGAAACAACTCAACTATTCGCCTGAGTCGCTGGCGGCGGTCGGGCATCTGCTGGAAATCAAACTCAAGGAGTTCGGGGTCGAGGTCTCGGTGGACTCGATTCACCCGGGTCCGGTGATTACCCGCTACGAAATCCAGCCGGCGGCGGGGGTCAAGGTCAGCCGTATTTCCAACCTGGCGAAAGACCTCGCGCGCTCGTTGGCAGTGACCAGTGTGCGGGTGGTGGAAGTGATTCCGGGCAAGACCACGGTCGGTATCGAGATTCCCAACGAAGACCGGCAGATCGTGCGCTTCTCCGAAGTGCTGTCGACCCCGGAATACGACAACTTCAAGTCGCCGGTGACCCTGGCCCTGGGCCACGACATCGGCGGCAAGCCGATCATCACCGACCTGGCCAAAATGCCGCACCTGCTGGTGGCCGGTACCACCGGTTCCGGTAAGTCGGTGGGGGTCAACGCAATGATCCTGTCGATCCTGTTCAAGTCCGGTCCGGAAGACGCCAAGCTGATCATGATCGACCCGAAAATGCTTGAATTGTCGATCTACGAAGGCATTCCGCACCTGCTCTGCCCGGTGGTCACCGACATGAAGGACGCCGCCAACGCCCTGCGCTGGAGCGTCGCCGAGATGGAGCGGCGCTACAAGCTGATGGCCAAGATGGGGGTGCGTAACCTGTCCGGTTTCAACCAGAAGGTGCGCGAGGCGCAAGAAGCTGGCACGCCGTTGACCGACCCACTGTACAACCGCGAAAGCATTCACGACGAAGCGCCGCTGCTGACCAAGCTGCCGACCATCGTCGTGGTCGTCGACGAATTCGCCGACATGATGATGATCGTCGGCAAAAAGGTTGAAGAACTCATCGCCCGTATCGCGCAGAAAGCCCGTGCGGCCGGTATCCACCTGATTCTCGCGACCCAGCGTCCATCGGTGGACGTGATCACCGGTCTGATCAAGGCCAACATCCCGACGCGCATGGCGTTCCAGGTGTCGAGCAAGATCGACTCGCGGACCATCATCGACCAGGGCGGCGCCGAGCAACTGCTGGGCCACGGTGACATGCTCTACATGCCACCTGGCACCAGCCTGCCAATCCGGGTGCACGGTGCGTTCGTTTCCGATGACGAGGTTCACCGCGTGGTGGAGGCCTGGAAATTGCGCGGCGCTCCGGAATACAACGACGACATCCTCGCCGGTGTCGAAGAAGCCGGCAGCGGCTTTGAAAATGGCGGCGGCGGTGGTGACGATGACGCCGAAACCGATGCGCTCTACGACGAAGCCGTGCAGTTCGTGCTTGAAAGCCGCCGCGCGTCCATCTCGGCGGTGCAGCGCAAGCTCAAGATCGGCTACAACCGTGCGGCGCGCATGATCGAAGCCATGGAAATGGCCGGGGTCGTGACCTCCATGAATACCAACGGCTCGCGTGAAGTCCTGGCCCCTGGCCCGGTGCGCGACTGATCAGTGCCGCGTGACCTCACGCGGCACGTCATTCAAACGAATCTCTATGAGGACTCCCATGCGTCTTATCCGCATGTTGCTGTTGCCGGTACTGGCTTTCACCACCCTCTCGGCCCATGCCGATGACAAGGACGTGGCGCGTCTGACTCAACTGCTGGAAAAGTCCCAGACCCTGAGTGCGCGTTTCTCCCAGCTGACCCTCGACGGCAGCGGTACCCAGTTGCAGGAAACCACCGGCCAGATGTCGCTGCAGCGCCCGGGCCTGTTCTACTGGCACACCGATGCGCCGCAGGAACAGTTGATGGTCTCCGATGGCAAGAAGGTCTCCCTGTGGGACCCGGACCTGGAGCAGGTCACCATCAAGACCCTCGACCAGCGCCTGACCCAGACCCCGGCGCTGCTGCTCTCAGGTGATGTGTCGAAGATCAGCCAGAGTTTTGATATCAGTGCCAAGGAAGCCGGCGGCGTGATCGATTTCACCCTCAAGCCGAAAACCAAGGACACCCTGTTCGACAACCTGCGCCTGTCGTTCCGTAATGGCCTGGTCAACGACATGCAACTGATCGACAGCGTCGGCCAGCGCACCAATATCCTGTTCACCGGTGTGAAAGCCAACGAGCCGATCCCGGCATCCAAGTTCAAGTTCGACATCCCCAAGGGTGCCGATGTGATCCAGGAATAACCAGCCGCAAAACGCCTGTGGGAGCGGGCTTGCCCGCGATGGCGCCGGTACATCCAGCATTGATGTGACTGATGCGCCGCTTTCGCGGGCGAGCCCGCTCCCACAGGGATTGTGTTGTCAAGCACATCGACGTCAGGCCCCAGTGAGGTTTCAAACGTAGTCATGGATCTGTTTCGAAGTGCCCCGATCGCTCAGCCACTGGCCGCTCGCTTGCGCGCGGCGAACCTGGATGAGTACGTCGGCCAGGAACACCTGCTGGCCCGCGGCAAGCCCCTGCGCGAGGCGCTGGAGCAGGGTGCCCTGCATTCGATGATCTTCTGGGGACCGCCGGGTGTGGGCAAGACCACCCTGGCGCGTTTGCTCGCGGAAGTTTCGGATGCACACTTCGAAACGGTTTCGGCGGTGCTGGCCGGGGTCAAGGAGATCCGCCAGGCAGTGGAAGTGGCCAAGCAGCAGGCTGGGCAATACGGCCGCCGCACCATCTTGTTCGTCGACGAAGTGCATCGCTTCAACAAGTCGCAGCAGGATGCGTTCCTGCCCTATGTCGAGGACGGCACGCTGATTTTCATCGGCGCGACCACGGAAAACCCTTCGTTCGAACTCAATAACGCTTTGCTGTCGCGGGCACGCGTGTACGTGCTTAAAAGCCTCGACGAGACGGCCCTGCGCAAGCTGGTGCAGCGCGCGCTGACCGAAGAGCGGGGCCTGGGCAAGCGCAACCTGAGCCTCAGCGACGAAGGCTTCCAGATGCTGCTGTCGGCCGCCGACGGCGATGGTCGGCGCCTGCTCAACCTGCTGGAAAACGCCTCGGACCTGGCTGAAGACAACAGCGAAATCGGCACCGACCTCCTGCAAAGCTTGCTCGGTGACACTCGTCGTCGTTTCGACAAGGGCGGTGAAGCCTTCTACGACCAGATTTCCGCTTTGCACAAATCGGTACGTGGCTCCAACCCCGACGGCGCGCTGTACTGGTTCGCGCGCATGATCGACGGCGGGTGCGACCCGCTGTACCTGGCCCGGCGCGTGGTGCGCATGGCCAGCGAAGACATCGGCAATGCCGACCCGCGCGCCCTCAGCCTGTGCCTGGCAGCGTGGGAAGTGCAGGAGCGCCTGGGCAGCCCCGAAGGCGAACTGGCGGTGGCCCAGGCCATCACCTACCTGGCTTGCGCACCGAAAAGCAACGCGGTGTACATGGGCTTCAAGACTGCCCTGCGTGCCGCTGCCGAGCACGGTTCGCTGGAAGTGCCCCTGCACCTGCGCAATGCGCCGACCAAGCTGATGAAGCAATTGGGCTATGGTGACGAATACCGCTACGCCCACGACGAACCGGATGCTTATGCCGCCGGGGAAGACTATTTCCCGGAAGAGCTCGCGCCGATCCCGTTCTATCAACCGGTGCCCCGTGGCCTGGAGTTGAAAATCGGCGAGAAGCTCAATCACTTGGCAAAACTCGACCGTTTAAGCCCTAGGCAGCGGAGAAAATAGTGCTTGCACTGATTGTTGCGGTTTCCGTCGGCGGGGTGGCCGGCACGTTATTGCGCTTTGCCACCGGCAACTGGATCAACGCCAATTGGCCGCGGCACTTCTATAGCGCGACGCTGGCCGTTAATATCGTGGGCTGTCTGCTGATTGGCATTTTGTACGGCCTGTTTTTGACTCGCCCGGAAGTACCCCTGGAGGTGCGCGCCGGGTTGATGGTTGGCTTTCTTGGCGGCCTGACGACTTTTTCATCCTTTTCACTGGATACGGTGCGCTTGCTGGAAAGCGGGCAAGTGCCGCTGGCCCTGGGCTACGCGGCCATCAGCGTATTCGGCGGGCTGCTCGCGACCTGGGCTGGCCTGTCCCTGACCAAACTTTGATAAACGAGAGACCGACATGCTCGATTCCAAACTGTTACGTAGCAACCTTCAGGACGTAGCGGACCGCCTGGCATCCCGTGGTTTTGTGCTGGATGTCGCGCGCATCGAAGCGCTGGAAGAACAGCGCAAGACCGTCCAGACCCGCACCGAAGCACTGCAGGCTGAACGTAACGCGCGTTCCAAATCCATCGGTCAGGCCAAACAGCGCGGCGAAGACATCGCACCGTTGATGGCCGACGTCGAGCGCATGGCCAACGAACTGGGGGCCGGCAAGGTCGAGCTGGACGCGATCCAGACCGAGCTGGATGGCATCCTGCTGGGCCTGCCGAACCTGCCGCATGAGTCGGTGCCGGTAGGCGCAGACGAAGACGGCAACGTCGAAGTGCGTCGCTGGGGCACCCCGGCCACCTTCGATTTCGAGGTCAAGGACCACGTCGCCCTGGGCGAGAAGTTCGGCTGGCTCGACTTTGAAACCGCCGCCAAGCTGTCCGGTGCCCGTTTTGCCCTGCTGCGCGGACCGATTGCCCGTCTGCACCGCGCCCTGGCGCAGTTCATGGTCAACCTGCACACCACCGAACACGGTTACGAAGAGGCCTACACCCCTTATCTGGTGCAAGCGCCGGCCCTGCAAGGCACTGGGCAACTGCCGAAGTTCGAGGAAGACCTGTTCAAGATCAGCCGCGAAGGCGAGGCCGATCTGTACCTGATCCCGACTGCCGAAGTGTCGCTGACCAACATCGTCGCCGGCGAAATCGTCGATGCCAAGCTGCTGCCGATCAAGTTCGTCGCGCACACCCCGTGCTTTCGCAGTGAAGCCGGTGCCTCGGGTCGTGATACCCGCGGGATGATTCGCCAGCACCAGTTCGACAAGGTTGAAATGGTCCAGATCGTCGAGCCGTCGACCTCGATGGAAGCCCTCGAAGGCCTCACCGCCAACGCCGAGAAGGTCCTGCAATTGCTGGAACTGCCTTACCGCACCCTGGCGCTGTGCACCGGCGACATGGGCTTCAGCGCCGTCAAGACTTACGACCTGGAAGTGTGGATTCCGAGCCAGGACAAATACCGCGAGATTTCCTCGTGCTCCAACTGCGGTGATTTCCAGGCCCGACGCATGCAAGCGCGTTTCCGTAACCCGGAAACCGGCAAGCCTGAGCTGGTGCACACCTTGAACGGTTCTGGCCTGGCAGTCGGTCGGACCCTGGTGGCGGTGCTGGAAAACTACCAGCAGGCCGACGGTTCGATCCGCGTGCCAGACGTGCTGAAACCCTACATGGGTGGCCTTGAGGTCATCGGCTAAATGAAATATCTGCCACTGTTTCACAACCTGCGCGGTAGCCGTGTGCTGGTGGTCGGTGGAGGGGAGATTGCCTTGCGCAAATCCCGCCTGCTGGCCGATGCCGGTGCGCTGCTGCGGGTCGTTGCACCCGAGATCGAAGTCCAGCTGCGTGAGCTGGTGCAAAACAGTGGCGGCGAACTGCTGGTGCGCGGCTATCAGGAATCGGACTTGGATGGCTGCGGGCTGATCATTGCCGCTACCGATGACGAAACCTTGAACGCGCAAGTCTCCGCCGATGCCCATCGGCGTTGCCTGCCGGTCAATGTGGTGGACGCGCCTGCCCTGTGCAGCGTGATCTTCCCAGCGATCGTCGACCGTTCGCCGCTGATCATTGCGGTGTCCAGCGGCGGTGATGCACCGGTGCTGGCGCGGCTGATCCGGGCCAAGATCGAAACCTGGATTCCGTCGACCTACGGCCAGTTGGCAGGCTTGGCGGCGCGTTTCCGTGACCAGGTCAAAGGCCTGTTCCCGGACGTGCAGCAACGCCGTGGCTTCTGGGAAGACGTGTTCCAGGGACCGATCGCCGATCGGCAACTGGCCGGGCAGGGCGCCGAGGCCGAACGCTTGCTGCAAGCCAAGCTGGCGGGTGAAGCCAGCGTGACTACCGGCGAGGTGTATCTGGTGGGCGCGGGCCCGGGTGATCCGGACCTGTTGACCTTCCGCGCCCTGCGCCTGATGCAGCAGGCGGACGTGGTGCTGTACGACCGCCTGGTGGCGCCAGCGATTCTCGAACTCTGTCGGCGCGACGCCGAGCGTGTCTACGTCGGCAAGCGTCGCGCCGATCACGCAGTGCCCCAGGACCAGATCAACCAGCAACTGGTGGACCTGGCTCGGCAAGGCAAGCGTGTGGTGCGACTCAAGGGTGGCGATCCGTTCATCTTTGGGCGCGGCGGCGAAGAAATCGAAGAGCTGGCGGCCCAGGGCATCCCGTTCCAGGTGGTGCCGGGAATTACCGCTGCCAGCGGTTGCGCAGCCTACGCCGGGATTCCCTTGACCCACCGTGATTACGCGCAATCCGTGCGGTTTGTCACCGGTCACCTGAAGGACGGCACCAGCGACCTGCCGTGGAGCGACCTGGTCGCACCGGCCCAGACCCTGGTGTTCTACATGGGCCTGGTGGGCTTGCCGATCATCTGCGAGCAGTTGATCAAGCACGGCCGTGGCGCGGACACGCCAGCGGCGTTGATCCAGCAGGGCACTACCGCTAACCAGCGAGTCTTCACTGGCACCCTGGCCGACCTGCCACGCCTGGTGGCGGAGCATGAAGTGCATGCGCCGACCCTGGTGATCGTGGGAGAGGTGGTGCAGCTGCGTGAGAAACTGGCATGGTTTGAAGGGGCGCAGGCGCAGGTCTGAAGTCCGCGTTGCCAATATCGCGGGCATCCGCGCCCACAGATGACTTGTGCTGGACACAAATCCCCTGTGGGAGCGGGCTTGCCCGCGATGGGCATAGCTATCTACACAACGTTTTAGCGGTCTCTGGGTCGGGCGGGGTGTTGGATTAGACCGAGTACATATCCATTTCTTCGGTAACGGCCTCCTATGGTTCCGCTTTTACAGCGGCTCACTTTTGGAGGAGCCCAAAAGTAAG
>NZ_JBIUWJ010000050.1:0-33444 GCF_044743405.1 Pseudomonas sp. NPDC087626 | reverse complement strand
GTGCGGCGAAGCCGCATGCATCGAGAGGAGGTGCAGCGAAGCAAACCGTAGGCGATGCCCCCTGATGGATACCGTAGCGAAGGGACCCCGAGCCTTGGCGAGGGGCCGAACGCTGGGGCAAGACTTTTTGGGTACTTTTGTGTCGTTTGACAAAAGTGCCTCGCCGTAAGGGCGAAACCCTAAGTAGCCGTTACCGCAGCAACGGATACACCCACCCTCCCCCCCAAAAAAAATCACCGCAACCGCAGCGGATCAACCAACCCCGCAGCAATAGCCATCCCCACCAAATCCGGCAAAGTCTGCGCCAACATCCGCTTCATCACCCGCGAACGATACAAGTCGACAGTCTTGGCACTCACCCCCAATTGCTCGGCAATCTCTCGGGTGGTGTAACCCTGTACCAAAGGCAACAACACATCGCGCTCCCGTGGGGTCAACGTCTGCAGGCGCGCCTGCAAGGCCTGGTGCCCCTGGTTGCCGGAGCGGCCAGCGGCGCCATTGCTCAGCGCCTGTTGCACACTGTCCAGCAGCAACTGCTCGTTGTAGGGCTTTTCGATGAAGTCATGGGCCCCGGCCTTGAAGGCGCGCACCACAATCGGCACATCGGCGTGGCCGCTGACAAAAATGATCGGCAGGTTCAGCTCGCGCTGGCGCATTTCCTCCTGCACGTTCAAGCCACCCATGCCGGGCATGCGCACATCAAGCAAGACGCAGGCATCGAGGCTGGCATCGCAGGCATTGAGAAACTCGACCCCACTGGTAAACGGCAAGGCCTTGAGCCCCACCGATTCGAGCAGCCAGACCGTTGAGTCGAGCATGCCCTGGTCATCGTCGACCACATACACCACGTGTTCTGTCGCACCCGCCATTACGTTATTCCTGAGGTTGTCTGGTTGGGCCGGCCAGCGGCAAGCGGCAGCTCATCAGCAAGCCGACGGCCTGGCGCCGAGCCTCAAGCTCGCCACCAAAACCTTCGATGATGCTGCGACTCATGGACAGGCCGAGGCCCAGCCCGTCGGCCTTGCTGGTGTAGAACGGAGTGAACATCTGCGCCAGTTGCGACTCGCTGACACCCGGCCCCTGGTCATGCACCGTGATCTCGACGTTGCCCGCACTACCCTGCTGCGCCGCCATCAGGATCAGCGAAGGCTGGCCGGGATGGCGCTCGCGGTTGGCATCGATGGCATTGCGCAACAGATTGAGCAACACCTGTTCGAGCAACACCCGGTCGGCATACACGGGCGGCAGATTATCCGGCAGGCGATCCTCGATTGTCACTTGCCAATTGCTCGCCTCCCAGGCGCACAAACGCACGGCGCCGCGGGCCACCTCGGCAAAATCCAGGGCCTGCATGCGCCGCTGACCCTTGCGCAGGAATGCCCGCAGGCGGCTGATCACCTGCGAGGCGTGGGTGGCGTGATGGGTGATGCGTTGCAGGCCCTGGGCGACTTTTTCCGCGGCCTGCGGATTGCTCTCCAGGCTCTGCAAATAGCGCTGGCTGGCATTGGCATAATTGACCACCGCCGCCAGCGGTTGATTGATCTCGTGGGCAATCCCGGAGGCCAGTTCGCCCAGCGTCACCACCCGCGCAGTGTGCGCCAGTTCGTCCTGATGGCGACGCTGCTGGGCTTCGCGCAATTCCCGTTCGGTCATGTCCCGCGCCACCAGCGAGTAGTAACGCTCGCCCCCGGCCGAACGGTGGGCCAGCAGCACCAGCGACACTGGCACCGAACTGGCGCCAGCCAAGGGTTGCAGGCGCGCGTCGCCGCTCCACACGCCATCGCGCTCAGCGCTGCTCCAGCCGTCACGCTGCAATCGCGCCAGGTCGTCACTGGCAAACAGCGCGGCCAGCTCCGGCAACGGTTGTCCGTCGGCGATCCCGAGCAGGCGCCGGGCCGCCGGATTGAGGTAGGTCACCTGGCCCTGCGGGTCGATGAACAACACCGGATCGGTATTGACCTCGACCACCTCGGCCAGGCGCCGCTTGTTCTCCTCGGCCTGGACCCGGGCGGTGATGTCCCGGGACACGCTGACCACCTCGACCACCGCCCCAGTGTAGGTTTCACGGATCGCCCGGCTCGCGGTTTCGAACCACAGGTAATGGCCGTCACAGTGGCGGATGCGGTAAGTCATGGTGTGATAACCGTCTTGCTCCAGCGCATCCCGCGCCCGCTGCACCAGGCTGTGCAGGTCATGTTCATGGAACAGGCTGCGGGCCAGGCGCCCACGCAATTGCTCCGGCCAGTAGCCCAACAGGGTCCAGGACGCCGGCGAGGCGTCGAGAAAGCGCCCGTCCGGGGTGTGCCGGGATATCAGGTCGGTGGTGTTCTCGATGATCAAGCGATAAAGCCGACGGGCCGTGGCCGCTTCGCGTGCGGCCAGCACCTGGGTGGTGGCGTCGCGACAACGGGCGAGCACCCGCTCATCCTGTGGGTCGGGGATAAAAGTCCAGATCAGGATCTGTGCCTGGCACTGGGCCTCGACCCCGTCGATGGCGCGTTGCTGCTCCAGGCAAGCGCGCACCAGTTCGCGATGATTGACTGGCAACAAACCCGGCACCTCAGCCAGCGGCTTGTCCCCGAGCAAGGCCAACAGCGCGGCGTTGCATTCCAGCGTCCGGCCCTGGGCATCGAGCAGCAGGCTCGGTTGCGGATCGTGACCCAACAGCGGTGACGCGCGCAACGTGCCATTGGCGCTGTGCAGCAGGGTCGTCAACAGGTCATGGACCCAGCCCAGCCAATCGAGGCTGACACCCTCGCACACTTCAATCAGCAACAGCCCCGGCTGCCCTGCCTGCAAAGCCAGCTCGAACACTTGGCCATGGCGAATGGCGGCCCGGCGCAGGCGTCCGGCCAGCCAGCAATCGAGCTGGCGCACCTGGGCCAGGTCCAGGCGCCCCACTTGCTGCAGTTGATCGAGCAATCGCTGATCGCTGGCCAGCGCCGGATCGCCCTGCCCCGGCGGAAAATGCCGGGCAGCACCGGCATGGCTATAAAGGCGCGCCTGCGGTTGCCAGCGCAAATAAAACGCCCGGCGCACTTCGGGGCAGTCCTGCAATGCACGGCACAAGGCGTCGGCCCGCGTTGCCAGGGGCACGCCTTCGCGCTGCAGGCGCAACCAGCTGTGCAATCGAACGGGAACGTGGGTCATTGCAGGTCTACTTCATCCGGGGCGCCCAGCATATACCGGCCATGGCTTTGGATGAAACAAGTATAGTACATATACTATAGTGCTTAGGTTTAACTTCCATATAGATCGACGAATGTTATATAAAGTCTACCGGACCCAAGAGACGATCCCGGCCACCGCGCCCAGGGTCGTCCGTAGAGCTAACAATCAGCCACCGAGAATCCGTCATGTCGATTTATGAACAAGGGCTCAGCCCTGTCCCGGTCAATCACATCGCCTTGTCGCCCCTGAGTTTCATCGAGCGCACTGCCAGCATCTACCCCCACTACCCCGCTGTGATCCACGGCTCGCTGCGCCGTACCTGGAAGCAGACCTACGATCGTTGCCGCTGCCTGGCTTCGGCTCTGGCCGGGCGCGGAATAGGCCAGGGCGATACGGTGGCGGTGATGCTGCCGAACATTCCCGAGATGCTCGAAGTGCATTTCGGCGTGCCGATGATTGGCGCCGTGCTCAACCCGCTCAACGTGCGCCTGGATGCCGAAGCCATCGCCTTCATGCTCCAGCATGGCGAAGCCCGTGTACTGATCACCGACCGTGAATTCCACGGGGTGATCCACGCGGCGCTGGGGATGCTCGATCACCCGCCGCTGGTGATCGATGTCAACGATCCGGAGTACGGCGAAGGCGAGGCTGTCAGCGAGCTGGACTATGAAGCGCTGCTAGCCGAAGGCGACCCGGACTTTGCCTGGCAGTGGCCGGCGGACGAATGGCAGGCCATTTCGCTGAACTACACCTCCGGCACCACCGGCAATCCCAAGGGCGTGGTGTACCACCATCGAGGGGCTTACCTGAACTCCCTGGGCAACCAGATGACCTGGTCCATCGGCAACCACCCGGTGTACCTCTGGACCCTGCCGATGTTCCATTGCAACGGTTGGTGCTATCCCTGGACCATCACCGCACTGGCCGGTGTGCATGTGTTCCTGCGCCGGGTCGATCCGCAGCGCATCCTCAACCTGATCCGCGAGCACCAGGTCACGCACCTGTGCGGCGCGCCCATCGTGCTCAACGCGTTGGTCAACATGCCAGAGTCGGCGAAGGCGGCCATCGATCACCCGGTCAACGCCATGGTCGCGGGTGCCGCACCGCCGGCCAAGGTGATTGGCGCCGTGGAAGAAATGGGCATCAAGGTCACTCATGTCTATGGCCTGACCGAAACCTATGGCCCGGTGACGCTGTGCGCCTGGCACGCCGAATGGGACGAACTGGCCCTGGATGAACGGGCCCAGATCAAGTCCCGCCAGGGGGTGCGTTACCCGACGCTGGAGGGCGTGATGGTCGGCGACTCGCGGACCCTGGCGCCCACTCCGCGCGACGGCCAGACCATCGGCGAAGTCTTCATGCGCGGCAACACCGTGATGAAGGGCTACCTGAAGAACCCTACCGCCACCGCCGAGGCGTTCGCGGGCGGCTGGTTCCACACTGGCGACCTGGCGGTGTGTCATCCGGACGGCTACATCGAGATCAAGGACCGGCTCAAGGACATCATCATTTCCGGCGGCGAGAACATTTCCACCATCGAACTCGAAGGTGTGTTGTATCGCCACCCCGGCGTGCTGGAAGCGGCGGTGGTCGCCCGTCCCGATGAGAAGTGGGGAGAAACCCCCTGCGCCTTTATCACCCTGAAGGCCGATCACCAGGACGTCAGCGAGGCCGACATCATCGCTTTCTGCCGCGACCACCTGGCCGGCTTCAAGGTGCCGCGCAGCGTGGTCTTCACCCTGCTGCCGAAGACCTCCACCGGCAAGATCCAGAAGTACCTCCTGCGCGAGCGGGCCCAGGCCCTGTAAACCAGGCGTGTGGTCCAACCGTCCGGCGGCGGGGTGTAGACCTCGCCGTGCCCACAGTCCCATTGAGGTTCACGTAATGCCCGAATTCAACGCCCCGTTGCGCGACATGCGCTTTGTCCTGCATGAAGTGTTCGACGCCCAGGCCTTGTGGGCGCGCCTGCCGGCTTTGGCCGAGACGGTCGACGCCGCCACCGCCGATGCAATTCTCGAGGAGGCCGCCAAAGTCACCGGCCAACTGATCGCCCCACTGAATCGCAGTGGCGACGAACAGGGTGCCCAGTGGCACGAGGGCCTGGTCAGCACTCCCGAGGGTTTCCAGCAGGCCTATGCCACCTACATCGAAGGCGGCTGGGTCGGCCTGTCCGGCAATCCCGATTTCGGCGGCATGGGCATGCCCAAGATGCTCGCCGTGCAGTTCGAGGAAATGCTCTACGCTGCCAACTCAAGCTTCGCCCTGTACAGCGCCCTGAGTTCCGGAGCCTGCCTGGCCCTGGACGCCCACGCCAGCGACGCCCTCAAACGCCTCTACCTGCCGCCCATGTATGAAGGCCGCTGGGCCGGCTCCATGTGCCTGACCGAAGCCCATGCCGGCACCGACCTGGGGATTGTCCGCAGCCGCGCCGAACCCCAGGCCGATGGCAGCTATCGGATCAGCGGCAGCAAGATCTTCATCACCGGAGGCGACCAGGACCTGACCGAAAATATCATCCACCTGGTCCTGGCCAAGCTGCCGGATGCGCCGCACGGTCCCAAGGGTCTCTCGCTGTTTGTGGTGCCCAAGGTGCTGGTCAACCCGGACGGTTCCCTCGGCGCGGCCAACGCGGTGAGCTGTGGTTCGATCGAACACAAGATGGGTATCAAGGCCTCGGCCACCTGCGTGATCAACTTCGACGGCGCCAGCGCCTGGCTGGTGGGCGAAGCCAACAAGGGGTTGGCGGCGATGTTCACCATGATGAACTACGAGCGCCTGTCCGTCGGCATCCAGGGCATCGGCTGCGCCGCAGCCTCGTACCAGAACGCCGTGGCCTACGCCCGTGACCGCCTGCAGGGTCGGGCAGCCAACGGGGCCAGTGCTCCGGCGCAGGTCGCCGATCCGATCATCGTCCACCCCGATGTGCGGCGCATGCTGCTGAGCATCAAGGCCATGACCGAGGGCGGCCGGGCGTTCGCCAGTTACGTCGGGCAACAGCTGGACCTGGCGAAGTTCTCCCCCGACCCTGCCGAGCAGGACCGCGCCCAGGCCCTGGTGGCCCTGCTGACACCAGTGGCCAAGGCGTTCTTCACCGACACCGGCCTGGAAAGCTGCATCCACGGCCAGCAAGTGTTCGGCGGCCATGGCTACATCCGGGAGTGGGGCCAGGAGCAACTGGTGCGAGACGTGCGCATCGCGCAGATCTACGAAGGCACCAATGGCATCCAGGCCCTGGACCTGCTGGGGCGCAAGGTGCTGGCTGACGGCGGCGTGACGTTGCGCCTGTTCACCGGGGAAATCCACCAGTTCGCCCAACAACCGGATGCGCCCTACCGCACGCAATTGATCGAGGCGGTGCAACGCCTGGAAGACCTCAGCGACTGGCTGGAAGACCAGGCCGCGAACAATCGCAACGAAATCGGCGCGGCCTCGGTGGAGTACCTGCACCTGTTCGGCTATGTCGCCTACGCCTGGCTCTGGGCACGCATGGCCCAGGTGGCGAAACACAAGCTGCAGGACGACCCCGGGTTCTACGGCGCAAAACTGGCCACCGCCAAGTTCTACATGCAGCGCCTGCTGCCACGGGTGTTGGGCCTGGAGCAAGCGATTCGTGCTGGCAGCCAGCCGTTGTTCGACCTCAGCGCCGAACAGTTCTGAGGCCCCTTCCGCCCTCGCGAGGGCGGGGCATTGGGTGCCCGTCTCCACGGCGGGCGCCTGACGTTGCGCACACCCTTAGCCTTCCCTGATCTGCCCCCACAACTGCGCTACCTCTTCGGCACTCTCAGCCTCGACCCGGGCCAGGTCGCGGGGATAGCTGACGTGCGGGTTCTCATTGAAGCGGGTGGCGGTGAATTGGCCGTTGCTGGCTCGCAAGACATAGCCGCTGTCCTGGCACTGCGCCGAAGCCAGGTAGATCACCCCGGGCACCACCCATTGGGGCTTGAGTTCGTCAGGCTCTTGGGTGACACCCCACATCCGGGTCTTGGCCACCGGTGAGACGGCGTTGACCAGGATGCCGTCGGCTGCGCCCTCCATGCTCAAGGCATTCATCAGGCCCAACTGGGCCATTTTCCCTGCGGCGTAGGCCGCCAGGCCCGACTGGGCATAGACCTGGTACATGGCGCGGTCGGAGGTGGTCAGCACCACCCGCGGTGCAGCTGACTGCCTGAGGTGTTTCCAGGCGTGCTTGCACAGCCAGATGGGGGCGTAGACGTTGATCTCCAACGCCCGCTGGATGAACCCAGGGTCGCTGTCCTCGATAGCCTGGTAGCCGACCCAGCCGGCGTTATGGATCAGGATATCCAATTGACCGAAGGCCTCGATGGCGCTGTTCACCAGGTGTTCGCAGCCCTGTTGCGAGGCCAGGTCGCCGGCGTGGCCGATGACACTCAGACCCTGCTCTTGAAGCGCCCGGGCAGCGTCCAGGGCGATCGAGCCGTCGCTGCCGGCGCCGACACTGTCAGCCCCGACATCACTGATCACCACGTTGGCGCCACGCCGCGCCAGCTCCTCTGCATAGCACCAGCCCAGGCCTCGGCCGGCGCCAGTGACAATTGCGGTGGTTCCTTTAAATTGCATGGTCTTTCTCCTGATAGACCACGCCACCCTACCCTCTACCGGAGCGACCTGGCCACCCCGCTCCCGGGAAGTTTGACTATGCTTGGCTGACACCCACCGGTGACGAGGGATTTATGGACGATCCAATCGACAACAAGCCCCCCAGCTTCTGGCAGATGCTCCACAGCGTGATGGCGGCGGCCTTTGGCGTACAAAGCGGGAAGAACCGCGCCCGCGACTTTACCCACGGCAAGCCGAGTCATTTTGTGCTGCTGGGGATCATATTCACGGCGGTGTTTGCCCTGACCCTGTTTGCCATCGTCAAGCTGGTGGTGCATCTGGCCGGGGTCTAGCGAGCGGCTCAGCGCATCAGGGTCTGCAGGCTGAACGGATAGCGGTAACTGGTTGGACGGCCCTTGGCCGACAGGCTGCGGAAATTCACTCCGTAGCCCTGGCTGTCGCGCAGCGCCAGCATGCGCCGGGCCTGGTTGCGGTCGATCAGTTGCAACAGCGGTATTTGCCGGTCGCGCCCGCCGTACTGTTCGACGGCCACGCCCTGGTCATAGTCATGCAACTGCACCAGGGCCCAGCCGCCGAGGCTGAAATGGCCGCCCACCAACACGCTCAAGCGCCCGTCCAGCAACGCCTGCAACGCCGCCGGCGAGGTATTCACCGCGCTGAACAAGACGCCCTTGCCCGGTTGCCCACCGACCTCCTCGTAAGCCTGCATGGCGCCGAAGGCCATCTCGTCATTGGCGGCCCAGACCAGCGATACCCCAGGGTAACGCTTGAACAGTTGTGCCGCCTGCTCATGGGCGCGCTCGCGCTTCCAGGCGCCATAGACCATCTGTCGCAATTGCACCTCGGGATGCTCACGCAGCGCACGTTGCATGCCTTTCTCGCGCAACTGCGCGGACGGGGTGATCTTCAGCCCGGAAAACGCCAGCAACTCCAGCTTCTGGCCGGGGGCGACGGGCGGATGTTGGCGGATCAGTTCCTTGAGCATCAGGTAGCCGCCCTCCTCGTCGTTGGGCACCAGGCTACCGAGCCAGTCGGGGTATTTTTCCCGCGCGTCACCGAGCAACGCCAGTTGGTCGGCGGTCAGGGCATTGTTGACCATGAACAGCTTGACCCCGCTACCCTGGGACAGGCGCAGGATTTCTGGGGCGACATACTGTTCGTTGACGAACACCAGGTAATCCGGGCGGTTGGGCCCCAGCAGCACTTCGCGTGCCTGCTCGATGGTGGATTGCGCCACGCGCTCGGAATAACGGACCTGCAGGTCCATGCCCAGGTCGCGAGCGGCCGCCTGCATGAATTGGCTGTAGCTGACCCAGAACACTTCCATGGTAGTTCCCGGATTGAGGAATACCACCGACGCCGCTTGCGCGCCGGGTCCGAAGACCGCGCAAAGCGTCAGTAAAATCCCCCACACGAACCTGAACATTAAACAACCGAGCCCCGAAAATTAGCCGCGCATTATAGCCGGCCACTGGCTGGCACATTGCGGTTAATTAACGTGTCGTCCGACAATCAGCGGATCAGGGCCCGGCCACGCGGGTTTACTGATGGCTGACCCAGTACACGGCAGTGCCCACTACCAGGATGATCAGGAACAGAATCGCCCACGCATCGACGCTGCTATCGCTTTTGCCTGCTTTGGTCGGATTGCTCATTGCATCGCCTCTTGTCGGTTTTATCGGTGATTGCATGAAGACTCGATCACAGTTAAGTCGAGGATTGCCCATACGACAAATAAGGGTAAGACAATAATCAGTCTCATTAGTCGATTTGGTTCTTTCCATATACTCAAACATCACTTTTGCGCATAAACGCAAACTGGTATCTTGCCCCGGCTCCGTGGGGAGTGCGCGGCCGTGCGCGCAGAATTGCCAAGGCATTTTCGGAACTCAGCGAGCGAGAAACGCCGCGATTTTCGAGGGGCCCAAGCCTGAGAACAGGACTTATATGTACGTATACGACGAGTACGATCAGCGGATCATCGAGGACCGCGTCAAGCAGTTCCGTGATCAGACCCGACGCTATCTGGCAGGCGAGCTGAGCGAAGAAGAATTCCGCCCCCTGCGCCTGCAAAATGGCCTTTATATCCAGCGCTTCGCCCCGATGCTGCGGGTTGCCGTGCCTTATGGCCAACTGACTTCGCGGCAGACGCGAATGATGGCCAAGATCGCTCGCGACTACGACAAGGGTTATGCCCACATCAGTACCCGGCAGAACGTGCAGTTCAACTGGCCGGCACTGGAAGACATTCCAGACATTCTGGCTGAGCTGGCCACCGTGCAGATGCACGCCATCCAGACCAGCGGCAACTGCCTGCGCAACGTCACCACCGACCAGTTTGCCGGCGTGGCCTCCGACGAGTTGATCGATCCGCGCCCGTGGTGCGAGATCGTCCGCCAGTGGACCACCTTCCACCCGGAATTCGCCTACCTGCCGCGCAAGTTCAAGATCGCGATCAACGGTTCGACTTCCGACCGCGCCGCCATCGAAGTCCATGACATTGGCCTGGAGCCGGTGCACAACGCCGCAGGCGAACTGGGTTTCCGCGTGCTGGTTGGCGGCGGCCTCGGGCGTACGCCAGTGGTGGGTGCGTTCATCAATGAATTCCTGCCGTGGCAAGACCTGTTGAGCTACCTCGACGCCATCCTGCGTGTGTACAACCGCTATGGCCGTCGCGACAACAAGTACAAGGCGCGGATCAAGATCCTGGTCAAGGCCCTGACGCCGGAAGTCTTCGCCCAGAAAGTCGACGCGGAAATGGAGCACCTGCGCGGTGGCCAGACCACCCTGACCGAAGCCGAAGTGCAGCGTGTCGCCAAGCATTTCGTCGACCCGGACTACAAGGCCCTGGACAACCAGAGCGCCGAACTGGCCGAACTCGACCAGCAACACCCAGGCTTCGCTCGCTGGCGCACCCGCAACACCCTGGCCCACAAGAAGCCGGGTTATGTTGCCGTGACCCTGTCGCTCAAGCCTACCGGCGTTGCCCCGGGCGACCTGACCGACAAACAGCTGGACGCAGTGGCCGACCTGGCCGATCGCTTCAGCTTTGGTCAACTGCGCACCTCCCACGAGCAGAACATCATTCTCGCCGACGTCGAGCAGAGCCAATTGTTCACCCTGTGGGGCGAGTTGCGCGAGCAAGGATTTGCCACGCCGAACATCGGCCTGCTGACTGACATCATCTGCTGCCCGGGGGGTGACTTCTGCTCCCTGGCAAACGCCAAGTCGATCCCGATTGCCGAATCGATCCAGCGTCGCTTCGATGACCTGGACTACCTGTTCGACATCGGTGAACTGGACCTGAACATCTCCGGCTGCATGAACGCCTGTGGTCACCACCACGTCGGCCACATCGGCATCCTCGGGGTGGACAAGAAAGGTGAAGAGTTCTACCAGGTGTCCCTGGGTGGCAGCGCCAGCCGCGACGCCAGTCTGGGCAAGATCCTCGGCCCGTCCTTCGCCCAGGACGCCATGCCGGACGTGATCTCGAAGCTGATCGATGTGTACGTGGAACAACGTACCGAAGACGAGCGCTTCATCGACACCTATCAACGTATCGGCATCGACCTCTTCAAGGAACGCGTCTATGCAGCGAATCATTAAGAACAACGAGGTCATCGACGAAACCTGGCACTTGCTGCCCAAGGATTTCAACATCGATGAGATCAGCAACTGCGACGACTACATCGTGCCGTTGCAACTGTGGCGCGAACACGGGCGCATGCTCCTGGCCCGTGATGGCGGCCTGGGCGTGTGGCTGGACGCCGATGAAGAAGCCGAGGAAATCGGTGACGACGTGGATAAATTCCAGGTCATCGCCCTCAATTTCCCGGCGTTCACCGACGGCCGCAACTACTCCAACGCCCGTTTGCTGCGCGACCGCTACGGCTTCAAAGGCGAGCTGCGGGCGATTGGCGACATCCTGCGCGACCAGTTGTTCTACCTGCGCCGCTGCGGGTTTGACGCCTACGCCTTGCGTGCCGACAAAGACCCGTACGAAGCGCTGGAAAGCCTCAAGGACTTCTCGGTGACCTACCAGGCCGCCACTGACGAACCGCTGCCGCTGTTCCGTCGTCGCTGATCGTCACGCCTTGGACCCACCCCGGGTTCAAGGCGCTTCCCCAATTCGAGGCAGATCCTGCCCCGCCATCGAAATCGGCCGTCCCAGGGCTACCCAGTCACGGTACAGCCGGGCGCGGTCTTCCAGCACAGCGAACAACCTGAACGGGTTTTGCGAATCCCCCGGCGTCGATTCGATAAGCCGGCCTAACCAGCCCCACAACTCCTCACTGGCATCGACCTCGACCAACAGTTGCCAGACCCCCGCCTGCAACGCCAGATAGTCAACCTGGAAGTCCGCACTCAGGCTCAGCCCATCGATTACCCGGAGCAGCGCCGTGCCCGAGGGCCGCACGGACAGACGCTGCCAGACCGACTGACGAGCCTGCTGCAGCGCCGGGTCGCCTTCCGCCAGCCAAGGCTGGGCGCTGCCATACCCTTCGCCCGGCTGGCTCAGCCAGAGATTGATGCCGGTACGTTCGCGGTGTTCGACCAGGCGCAGCAGGGTGTCCTCATCCGTCAGTGGATTGCCCCACAACCCCAGCCGATCACGGGATACCGCCTGGTTGAGGATCGCCTGGGGAACGCGGCTGATCTGGTTGTCCCGCAGGTCCAGTGACGTCAGGTAGGGTTGCTCGGCGACACCCACCGGGCACCGGCTGATGCCCGTGCCCTGCAGGTTCAGCACCTGCAGTTCATTGAGCCCCATTACCAGCGGCGGAACGCCCAGGGGGTTGTCACTCAGGTCCAGCTTCTGCAACTGCTTCAGGCCACTCAACTGGCCAGCACTGCGCTCATCGAACACCAGGAAGGTCGAGCGCAGATTGAGGTTCTGCAAGCCCTTCATGTCGAGGATCGCGGCAGGCAATCTGCCTTGCAGGTCATCCTCGGTGGCCAGCAGACGCAGATCCACACGTTCCAGATTCAGTCTGTGCAAATTCGGCATGCTGCGCAGAAAGATGTTCAGGCTGTCGCGCTCCACCAGGTGAATATCGCGCATGGACAATTCGCGCACTGCGCTGAACCGTACATCGAGGTCCGGCAGGCGGTGGAACTCCTCGAAATCCATGCTGATCGAGAAACCGTTTATGGCATCGCCGCTGTACAGGCAACCGGGGGCCGGCGTGCGCTGCTGCCAGATCGCAATCAGGTCTTGGGCCAGCTCCTTGCGCGCTTCACGCTCATGACCAACATCGGCTTGCAGTATCTCCAGGTTATGGGCATGCACCTGAGCCTGGTTCATCCCGCCTGCTTCGGGATCACCGACGGCGAGAAAACCGTGCTGCATGTCGCCGATGTCCTGCACGGTCTGGTCGAGCCACAGGTTGAGTTGCGCCAGCAGTTGCTGGAACTGGTTGTGCAGCCTGTCGAGGCAGGCGGCCGCTCCTGCCCCTTCGCGTTGCAGCAGCTCATCGACCTGGGCATCGGTGAAATCGGGGTATAGGTCGCGGACCTGCAGGCGCATGGTTTCGCGGGTCAGCGCACTGCCCTGGAGAGTCGTGGGAAAACCGCCGCCTGCCAGCCCCTGAGGCTCGAACGGCAAGCCCAGATCCATCCGGCCCAGGCCATGCATGAGTTCGGAGCGCGACAACGCCTGGTCCGCAAGACATCGGCGCAACTGTGCGGCCTGGTCCGCTCCGTGCAAACCCAAGGCTGCACGCTGCTCTTTGTCCAACTGCGCAAGCAGCCCGCCATACAGGTCGATTGCAGCCTCGGCGTTGGCGGCCACATCGGACGGCTGATATCCCGCGCCGACCCGGATCAAGCGCCGACAATCGGCGCCATCGGTAGGACCGATATGATCCAGCACAGCCCCACTGATCGAGCCGTCCAGCACCTCGATCCGCATACCCTTCGGCCAGCCGGGCAGGCGCCCGAGGGTATGCAGGGCCAGGGTGTCCGACTCCGGGTTGCTCATCGCCCGCAGGTACAGCCCTTCATACGCTCGATTCAAGCGCACGTGCTGCTGATATTGACGGGCCTTGGCGTCGAGCCGCTTGAGAACCTGGCGGCAGGCGGCCGGATCGAGATCCTGGGCGAGGTCAACGCCCACGCGGTCGAGCATCTGCTCCACAACGGCTTTCGGCAGGCCGGGATACTGGCGTTGCAACAGGCGCACCCACTCATTCTCCGAGTGCTGGAGTGCCAGGTAGCGGCGATTGAACAGCTCGCTACGCGCAGCGGGATCGGCAACGCCGGCCAGTTCCTGGTCGAGCCGGAAACGGCTGAGGGTATCGGCCAGCAACGGCGTCGGTGGCCGGCGACCGGCCTGCATCAGACGCAGCATGTCGTCCTCGACCGCACTGACTTTGCCGATCTGCTGCAACAGTTCATCACTGAAAGTCGCCACCGGCGCACCCAGCCCACGCAACAGGGTCAGGCGCGTGGCCGGGCCTGGTGATGGGACGGCTGTAGAGAGTTCAGGAGAGTCGAGGCTGCCGTCGGGGTCCTTCAGGGCCTCAGCAGCGGGCGACTGTTCCAATGCGCCAGCCTCGCCGCGCAACACCGCACCGGCCCGCAACAATGGCAGGGCATTGAGCAAGCCAAACACCAGGCGTGTCACACCGTTGGCCTGCGTCTGCGCATCACTGCCATTGACGGCCTGGTCCAGGCCATATCCGGCATCGATGATCCCGGCCAGCGCCAACAGGCCTTCACCGCCGGGGACAAACAAGGCCAAGGGGGCATAGCGGTTGATCCATTGCACCATGGGTTCGACCAACGCATTGAGGTTATCGCGATTGACCTGAGCGTCATCGCGGATGCTTTCAACGCTGGCACGGGCCGCCCGCTTCATGCTCAGGACCAACTGTGCGCACGGGTCGGTCGCCCTGGGCGCTACGTCCAGATGGACATAGTTGGCGGCATCCCAGTACCCATCATCATTAAAAAACCCATGGCCCGGCTGCAGATGGTGCTGCCTGGGATAGATCGCCATGCCCTCCAGGGCAGTTACGACCCCGGCATGGAGGGTTCCATCGACACGGTCGTCTTCGGCAAAGTGCGCAGCCAGTGCGGTTTTTTTGTCGGCATCCCTGGCCTGCTCCACGATCCAGGCACAGAGCGCACGGGTATCGGCAAACTCATGCAAGGGTGAGGAGTTGCCGGGGATGTAGAGCACGACGCTCGGGTCGCCGGGACGAGAAAAACTCCAGATATCCGTGGCGCTGTAGCGATAGATCACCAGGCGCGCGACTTCGACCTGGCGCGAGCTGCGGCTCGGTGCCTGCAACTGCTCGAGCGTCACCTGCGCCCAAGGCTGCTGCGGCGCCAGGCCGGCCACTTGCAGGACGATGGCCAAACCCTGTTCGCTCAGGCTGTGCTCCTGGCGCTGCAAGTACGCCGCCATGACCAGGGCCGTCTTGACCGAGGTGCGCAGCGGGTAGGCTGGCGCTGCAATGATGACCTCATCGGTGGGCCAGGCCTGGTCCAGATAGTCACTGTAGCGGTCCTTCAACTCCAGCTCCCAGACCCAGCGCTTGAAATCCACAGGGCGGATTTTCAGCTGGGTTGAAGGGTCGTAGGTCTGCGGATCAGCCTGACGGTAGATGCCTTCATAGGTGTCATGGTTGCCACTGCCGACATAGGCAAACTCATCGACCTTGGCGACGATTTGCACAGCTGGGCCGATATCGGGTGGCGTATACAAACCGAACGCCGTTTCGCCAAAACGCCCGTCACCGACGGTTTGATAATTGTCCACCAGGAGCTGGGTCAGACTCCGGGTGCTCGCCACCCGCCCCTGCTCGACACCCGCCTGGGCTGGATGGCCGTGAAAGTTGTAGTTGAGCGTGACCAGTTGCGCGGTCTCGGGATCAAGGTCATGACCCCATTTGGCTTGAATCAGTTGGTTGGCGAACTGCGCGGGCGATAACGGCAGGACGGTATCGACTGTTGCCTTGAGGTCTTCGCGCGAAAGCGCCAAGGGCAAAGGGTGTTGAGGTTGATTCATTGGGCAGTTCCATTGCGGTGGGTGGGGAACCCCCAGCCTAAGCGATCGAACTGCTGGATCCGCGCCGGAAAAATCGCCAACTGGCGGCGAAATCCCGACACATGAAGTCAGTTATTCATCTATGACAAAAAAGCCCCGAAACAAGGATCGCTACTTGTATTCAGGGCTTGGAAAAAACCTGTAGGAGTTCCCCCCTACATGACGACACAGATCCCTGGTTAGTTACCAGAACCGTTGTTGGGTCAAGCGGCTCCACCAGGTCAACAACAGGCGATCCACCGAACCACTGGCAGCCAACCCGACCCGCTCCTGCAAACTCTTGCGCTCGGCATAGTGCAGGTGGAACAACTCGGCACCCTTGGCGCGTTCGGCCAGGTATTCGTCGCTGGTCTTGAGTTCATCCACCAGTTGTTTGTCCAGCGCGGCGATACCCAGCCAAACTTCCCCGGTGGCCACTTCATCGATGGCCAGTTGCGGGCGATAACGGGCGACGAAGTTCTTGAACAGTTCATGGGTCACATCCAGGTCTTCCTGGAACTTCTCCCGGCCCTTCTCGGTGTTTTCACCAAACACCGTCAGGGTGCGTTTGTATTCGCCAGCGGTCAGCACTTCAAAGTCGATGTCGTGTTTTTTCAGCAACCGATTGACGTTGGGCAACTGCGCCACCACGCCGATCGAGCCGAGGATGGCAAAGGGCGCGCTGATAATCTTCTCGCCAATGCACGCCATCATGTAGCCGCCGCTGGCGGCAACCTTGTCGATGCACACGGTCAGTGGCACGCCGGCCTGGCGAATCCGCGCCAGTTGCGAGGAGGCCAGCCCGTAGCTATGCACCATGCCACCGCCGCTTTCCAGGCGCAGGACCACTTCGTCCTTGGGCGTGGCCAGGGACAGCAGCGCGGTGATTTCGTGGCGCAGGCTCTCAGTGGCCGAGGCCTTGATGTCGCCGTCGAAGTCGAGGACGAACACCCGCGGCTTGGCCTCAGGCTTTTTCTTGTGCTTCTTCTCGGACTTGGCTTCGGATTTGCGCAGGGCCTTGAGCTGGTCCTTGTCGAGCAAGGTCTGCTCCAGGCGCTCGCGCAGCCCCTTGTAGAAATCGTTGAGTTTGCTGACCTGCAACTGGCCCGCTGATTTACGCCGGCCCTTGCTGCGCAGCGCGGCAAAGCTGGCCAGGACCACCAGGATGGCGATCACCAGGGTAACGGTTTTAGCCAGAAAACTTGCGTACTCGGCAAAAAACTCCACATGGACTCCTTAACGACGGTGCGCCGCTCGATACGCGGGCGCGGATAGCTCCAGCATACCCATGCGACCGCGTTGCGGCCAGCCGTGAAACCTGATGCGAGGGACCTCCAACGAGCATTTCAAACAAGCGTATGTTTTTTCATTGACAGCTCACCGGCATCCTCATAACCTCGCAAAACCTTCAACGTACCGGGATGACGCGGACGTGGGCAGCATCTACTTGATTCGACATGGCCAGGCCTCCTTCGGTGCAGACGACTACGACGTGTTGTCGCCGACCGGGGTGCGCCAGGCAGAAATCCTCGGCAGCCACCTGGCTGAGCTGGGGCTGAGCTTCGATCGCTGCCTGGCCGGCGACCTGCGCCGCCAGCAACACACCGCCACCAGCGCGCTGGCGCAGTTCGCCGCCGTTGGCCTGCCGGTGCCGACCCTGGAGACCGACTCGGCCTTCAATGAGTTCGACGCCGACGCGGTGATCCGTGCGCTGCTCCCGGACCTGCTGCCCGAAGAACCCGAGGCCCTGCACATCCTGCGCAACGCGACGCACAACCGCGGCGAGTTCCAGCGCATCTTCGCCCTGATCATCGAGCGCTGGCTGGCCGGCACCTACGACCCGCCCGGCCTGGAAAGCTGGCTCGGGTTTGTCGAACGGGTGCAGGCCGGCCTGCAACGCATACTGGAACAGGCCGACAACACCCAGAAGATCGCCGTGTTCACCTCCGGCGGCACCATTACCGCCCTGCTCCACCTGATTACGCTGATGCCAGCCAAACAGGCTTTCGAGCTGAACTGGCAAATCGTCAACACCTCGCTCAACCACTTGAAGTTCCGTGGTCGCGAGGTGGCCCTGGCTTCTTTCAACAGTCATGCCCACCTGCAACTGTTGAAGGCACCGGAACTCATCACTTTCCGATGAACCCCGGATTACTGTGACCCTTGCTGTAACACCCCATAAAAGGATCGAACCATGACCTCCGTAGCTGACGCCGTACAAGCAATGCAAGCCAAGTTCAACCCAGCCGCCGCTGCCGGCCTGGACCTGGTGTTCGGTTTCCGTATCGACGAAGACAAGAACTTCTCGCTGGTTGTCAAAGACAGCACCTGCGAACTGAAAGAAGGCGAGAACCCGGACGCCCAAGTGACCCTGGTCATGGACAGCGAAACCCTGCAAGGCATCGTCAGCGGCGAAACCGATGGCATGCAAGCGTTCATGGGCGGCAAACTGCGCGCTGAAGGCGACATGATGCTGGCGATGAAACTGTCCGAGTTGTTCCCGGCCTAAGCCAGCGGCCTCCCCTGTGGAGGCCCGGCCAAGCTGCAGACGAATCCCGCCGCCAAGGCGGGATTCGTCGTTTCAGGCCCCCGACGGGCCTTCAGTGCCCGCTTGCTCTACACTGCGGGGCCCTTTACGTCAGCGACCGGCCCATGGACATCGATCTCGCCCGTACCTTCCTGGAAATCGTGCGTTGCGGCAGCCTGGCCGCGGCCGCGGAAAAACTCCACGTCACCCAGACCGCGATCACCGCGCGGGTACAAAAACTCGAGAGCCAACTGGCCGCCACCCTGTTCGTGCGCAACCGTGCCGGCGCCCGCCTGACGGCCGACGGTGAGGCCTTTGTGGTGTATGCCAATCAGCTGGTGCAGACCTGGGAAGCGGCCCGCCGCGACTTGCCCCTGCCGGACGGCTACCGCAATGTGCTGCACATCGGTGGCGAGGTCAGCCTGTGCAATCCGTTGATGCTCAGTTGGGCCCGGGACATTCGCGCCAACATTCCGGCCTACGCCCTGCGCACGGAAATCGGCAACGGCGAAGCCCTGCTGCGGCAGTTGGAAATGGGCGTGCTGGACGCCGCCCTGGTGTTTCAACCCGAATACTGGCCGCGGCTGCAGGTCGAGCAACTGCTCGAGGAAAAGCTGATCCTGGTACGACTGCCCTCGCAACCCGAACCCTATGTGTACATCGACTGGGGCAGCGACTTTCGCCGTCAGCACGACTCTGCGCTGCCGGACAAGGCCAAGGCCGTGCTGAGTTTCAACCTCGGGCCGCTGGCGTTGCAGTACATTCTGCAGAACGGTGGCGCCGGTTACTTCCGGACCCGGGTGGTGCAGTCCTATCTGGACAGCGGGGTGCTGGAGCGGGTGCCCAAGGCGCCGGAGTTCAGCTACCCGACGTTCCTGGTGTATTCGCGCGATCGTGATTCCCAGGTACTGCAGCAGGCGTTCGAGCTACTGCGCCAACTGGTCCAGCGGGAAAGCGACTGGTCACAGCGCTGGGACCCGCTGCTCTGAAGACATTCAGCACCTGGATCACCGGCTATTACGCAGATCCATTGGCCGGATAATTTGCCCGCGACTAATCTTCTGTCAATAACAACGACAACAGGTGATCAGGGTGAGGCAAACCACGCAGGCGTTTCGCAACCGATATCGCGCCGAGATCCACCGCTTCTACAATCCGTGGCTGCACGCAGGGTTTGTGCTGGTGTTCGGGATCACGGCGATCAGCCTGTTCTGGGGCACGCTGGAGCAGGTGCAAGTGCTCGAATGGCTGGCGGTGCCGCTGAGCCTGCTGCTGTTCAACCTGGTGGTCTATACCGTGCACCGGCACCTGGGCCATCACAAGCATGCCTTTGCCCGCCTGTTTTATGCCCGTCATGCCGGCGATCACCACAGTTTTTTCGCCCCCGGCCAAATGGCCTACGACACCGCGCGCGACTGGCGGGTGATTTTGTTTCCGGCCTGGCTGATCGTGGTGCATTGCCTACTGGTCACCTTGCCCGCCTGGTGGTTGCTGGCGCAGTTCAATGGCAACGTTGCTGGACTGTTCGCCGGCTGCATGATCCTCGGCTACCTGACCTACGAAGTGTTTCATGCCTGCGAACACCTGCCGCCGAGCAATCCCCTCACCCGCCTGCCGTGGATCCGCCAGATGCGCCACCTGCATGAACTGCATCATCGGCGCGAGCTGATGCAGGCGCGCAACTTCAACATCGTGTTGCCACTGATGGACTACCTGTTTGGCACGCTGTACTGGGAAGACCACCCCAACCACGCCCACCTGCCTTGGAGCAGAACGCCCATGACCCGCCTGCAGCACCAGATCGACATTGCCCGCGAGCCGATTGCCGTGCTCGCCTACGCCAGCAGCGCCACCCGCTGGCCGGAGTGGCACCCCTCCTCGCTGCGGGTCGAGGGGCCGCAAGGACCGCTGCATGCCGGGGCACGTTTTGAAGAGGACATCCACGCCGGTGGTCGCGCCGGGCACCTGAGCTGGGAGGTCAACGAATACCTGCCGGGGCGTCGTTGGAGCGCCCGGGCCCAGGGCGATCATGGCCTGGAATTGCTGTTGACCTATGAATGCAGCAGCGAGGGCGACGGCAGCCGTTTTGTGCGTACCCTGGAGTACCGCTTCAGCGGTCTGTGGATGCGCCTGGCCAATCAATTGCTGCTCAAGCGGCGGATCGACCGCGAGTCTGCGGTGTCGCTGCTGGCCCTGCGCGACCGCGCGCTGGGCACGCTGGGCAAGCCCGCCGGAGCCGTCGCTTGATGAGCGGCGCGCGCCGGCGCGTCAGCCTCAGTGGTTTGCTGTTGGTGGTCGTGGTGCTGATCGGGCTGTTCCTGCTGCTGGCGCCGACCCAGGTGCAACCCGTGGCCTGGAAGCCGTCGCCAGCACCTTCCCTGGTCTCGGGGGTGTTTGCCGAAAACCAACGGCTCAGGGACGTGGAGCACGTCGGCGCGGCCAACCTCCCGGGGCCCGAAGCCCTGCTGCTGGAAGACGGCTTCCTGATCAGCGGCCTGCATGACGGCCGGGTGATCCGCAGCAGCCTGGACGGCAAGGTCCTCAAGGTGCTGACCGACACCGGCGGCCGCCCCCTGGGCCTGGCCCGGCATCCGGATGGCCGGCTGATCATCGCCGACGCCATCAAGGGCCTGCTGGCCCTCGATACCCAAGGCCAGTTGATCGCCCTGAGCACCGAGGCCGGCGGCGTGCCCCTGGGCTTCACCGACGATGTGGTCATCGACCGGACCGGGCACTTCGCCTATTTCAGCGATGCTTCCAGTCGGTGGGGCTACGGCCATGATGGCGAGGCGATCATCGAGCACGGGGGTGACGGGCGTCTGCTGCGCTATGACTTCCAGAGTGGCAAGACCGAGCAGTTGCTGGACCGCCTGGAGTTCGCCAATGGCGTGGCGCTGGGGCCCAATGACAGCTTTGTGCTGGTTAACGAAACCGGTGCCTATCGCATCACCCGCTACTGGCTGAGCGGCCCCAAGGCACGCACCCGCGAAGTGTTCGTCGACAACCTGCCGGGCTTGCCGGACAACCTCAGCTTCAACGGCCAGGAGCGTTTCTGGGTGGCGTTGTACGCACCGCGCAACAGCCTGCTCGATGGGTTGGCCGGGTATCCGTTCGTGCGCAAGATGATCGTCAGGGCGATGATGCTCCTGCCCAAGCCGGTGGAGCACCGAGCGTTTGCCCTGGGGTTGGATCTGGACGGCAAGGTGATCAGTAACCTGCAGGATGCCAGCAGTGGCAACTACTCACCCATCACCACGGTCCGCGAGTATGGCGACTGGCTGTATTTCGGTTCGCTGAAGTCCAGTCATATGGTACGACTGCCTTTGGCCAAGGCGTTGTCAGCACTGCCTTGAGTAAATCACGGGGGCGACGCTGCGCCCCCGCCGAGTGGTCAAGCCTTGGAGGCACCGTTCAAGCTTTTGGAGATTTCGTCTTTGATCGTAAGGCGTTTGGCCTTGAGCTTCCTCACCTCGTCGTCGGCCTGGGCAGCGGCTTCCGCCTTCAGTACCTGGGTGTCGATATCCGAGTATTTATCCAGCAGCGCGTGCAGGTGGGGATCATTGGCACGCTTTTTCTGAATGTCTTCCTTTGAATAGCTCAAGTCCTGATACAGGTCATGTTTCACCGGCATGGAACACCTCCGTTTGTTGATCGGTGGCGAACACTTGTCCTGTGTTCACCAGTTATCAGCATGGCCTTGCCTGAGGGTCGCTGTCGACCGTCAATCGGACCAGCGGTGTCCGTTCGTCGCCCCTCACTCGCGGCCGCTCTCCCCCAGGACACTGCGGATCATGCTCAACAGCGCATCCGGACCATAGGGCTTGCTCAGCAAGTAGGTGTCGGGGCTAAGCTGATGATTGTCGGAAATGATGTCGCGGGTATGGCCCGAGGTGAACAGCACCGCCACTGCAGGCACCTGGACCTTGGCCCAGGCGGCCAGGTCGGAACTCTTGATCAGCCCGGGCATCACCACGTCGGTAAAAATCAGGTCCACCGTCGCCCCGTCCAGCAGCAACTGCATGGCACTGTCGCCATTGCCCGCGAGCAACACCTGGTAGCCCGAGGCCTGGAGAAATTCGGCGGCGGTACCACGTACTTCCTCGTTGTCCTCCACCACCAGGATCGTCTCGTTGCCGCCTGTGCCTGGCACACTTCGCGATGGCATCTCACGGCTCTGGGCGCGTTCACTGCGAGGAAAATACATGTGCACGCACGTGCCGCCGCCGACCTCGCTGGTCATCTCGATATGCCCACCGCTCTGTTTGACGAAACCGAACACCATGCTCAGGCCCAGGCCGGTGCCCTGGCCGTCGGCCTTGGTGGTGAAGAACGGTTCGAACGCCTGCTTGAGGGTCGCCGCATCCATGCCCTCGCCGGGGTCGATCACCGACAGGCGCACATAGTCGCCAGCGCTGATGCCCTTGCCGACGCACACGAAGCGATCGAGCACGACGTTTTTGCCACTGATCACAATCGTGCCTTCGCTATGCATCGCGTCACGGGCATTGATCGCCAGGTTGAGCAAGGCGTTTTCCAACTGGTTGCGGTCGACCGAAATGCACCAGGGGTCGTCGGGCAGTTGCACATCGATCTGAATGGTTTCGCCCAGCGCACGCTGCAACAACTCCCCCAGGCGCTGGTAGATTTGCCGAGGGTTGTAGACCGCCGGCGACAAGGGCTGGCGGCGGGCAAAGGCGAGCAGTTGCGAGGACAGCATGGCACCGCGCTCGACGGCTGCCAGGGCGGCACCGACCCGGCGCTGCACGTTGGCGTTATCGGCTTCATGGCGGGCCAACAGGTGCAGGTTGCCGGCGATCACCTGCAACAGATTATTGAAGTCATGGGCAACGCCGCCGGTCAATCCACCAATGGCTTCGAGTTTCTGCGACTGGCGCAATTGCTCCTCAGCGGCGAGGCGCCCTTCCACCTCATCGGCGACCCGCTGCTCCAGGTTGCGGGTGAACTTGAGCAGGTTCTCTTCGGCAGTCTTGCGCTCGTGGATATCGATCAGCACCCCGGGAAAACGCAGGGGTTGAGCTTGTTCATCGAACTCGCAGCAACCACTGGCCAGCACCCAGCAATAGCTGTCATCCGCCCGCCGGATACGGTATTCAGCATTGAACGGGCCACCATTTTCCAGGGCTTGCTCCACCAACTGATTAACCTCTGGCAAGTCATCGGGATGGATTCTGGTCGCGGCGAACTCGGGTGACATCAGCTCCAGCGACTGCTCGCACGGATAGGAAAAAGTCCGTGCAAACCGCTCATCCCCGGACAGCAGATTGGCCCGAATGTCCCAGACAAACGACCCCAGCAAGGCCCCGGCATTGAGCGCCAGGCGTACCCGTTCGTTGTCGGCACGATAGGCTGCTTCGGCCTGTTCGCGCAGGCGTTCAGAGGTCATGTGGGCGGTGGTTTCCACGACAATCGCGAGGACCCCGGCCGGCACGCCGTCATCATCGGCCACCGGGCTGTAGTAGAGGTCCATGAACACGGCTTCGGGCTGGCCGTTACGCAACAGCTCCAGCTCTTTGTTGCGGTATGAAAGGGTGCCACCAGCCAGGCAGGTGTCGACCACGTTACGGTTGAATTCGGCGACCTCCGGCCAACCCAGTTCCACTGGCGAGCCGAGCAGATAGGGATGACGCCCGCCGGCAAACACCGAATAGGCATCGTTGTAGATCATGTAGCCGGGGCGTCCCCAGAGCATCACCAGCGGCACCGGTGAGGCCAGCAGCAACTGCACCGAACTGCGCAGGCTGCGCGACCAGGTATCGTAGCTGCCCAGTTCGGTGACGCTCCAGTCGAACGCGCGAATGCGTTCGGCCATTTCGCCGCTCCACCCGCTACAACCATGATTCTGCGTTAGAAACTGCATCGATGGACTCTGTGCGCACAGCGCAAAGGTGGAACAACGGACCGACGCAGGTGGGCCCGCGCTCAAAGCTTGGAGCGCGGCCGGCGCTGATGGTTTCATTGTTGTCCAACTCGCGGCGCTTGTCAGCCCGCGATGTGCGGGCCGAGCTACGCCTGAATCCGCAGTCAGTTCAGCTCAATCAGTGCCGTACTTGGGCGAACGCGGTCCATACAGCAGGCCTGCTGGTTGCCCAGCTGACAGCAGCCGGACACTGGTGATGCCGGCAACCGGGTGACCGGCGTCGGTGGAACTGTTGACGATCTGTTTGACCGCCGCGGTAATCAGCATGCCGACCAGGCCGCCACCACCGCCGCCGCCACTCTCTTCGCTGGAGGCCCGGGCGGTGCCAGTCCACAGGGTAGTGCCGGTGCGCAGATCCACCAACTTGGCGCTGGCCGTGACCACGGTGTCGCTGGCGATCAGCATGTAGCTGGTGCCGTACTCACTCACGGTGATGTAGAGCGCGGCGTCGGCACCGAAGATCTCCTGCAGCTTATTGGCGGGCGCCTGGTGGATGTCTGCCGGCGTGGTCAGGCCGTTCTGGCGAAAGGTCTCGTCAACCAGGGCGATGGGCAAGACGTAGTAACCGGCTTCCGCCAATGGGAAGGTCACCTGGGACAGCATGCTGTAAGTGGCCTTGACGTCCGGCGAGTCGTTCAGCGGCGGCAACACCAGGATGCTTTTCGGACGGCTTTGCTTGTACGCCGAATAGTCCACGGTCTTGGGGCTGACACATCCACCCAGCAGGGCCAGGGCCAGGGCCCCAGCCAGCAGTTTTACTGAGCGCACGATCATTTGGCATCTCCGGTCTTGGCGTTCTTGAGCAGGAAGTCCATGTACGGCCCGGATTCGGGAAACAGGGCTTTCTCGGTCCGGAACTGCTGCACCATCTGATCGTCCTTGCCCATGCTCAGGTACAACAGCCCCAGGTGGGCGTGGTAACCCGGTGGCGGGGTGCTGCCCGTGGCATTGATCTTCTGCAGGTCGCGCTCCAGCGCTTCGGCCTGAGCTTCCTTGGGCTCTTCGCCCTTGAAGTACTCATACACCTGGGGCTGGTAGTCTTCCCATTGGTACAGGGTTTTCGGGGTGCTGCATCCGGCCAGCAACACGCTGCCCGACAAGGCCAGGGCCATCATTGGCCACGCCATACACTTGCTCATCGGTATCGCTCCTGGTGATCGACCTTGATCAGTTGCCCGGCTTCCAGGCACCGGCGTTCATGCCGTCTACAAGACGATTGATCGCTTCGCGCATGGCCAGGTCCAGGACCTTGCCGTTGAGGGTCGAGTCGTAGGAAGCGGTACCGCCGAAGCCGATCACTTCGCGGTTGGACAACGCGTACTCGCCTGCGCCCTGGGTCGAATACACCACTTCCGAGGTGCTGATGTTGACGATATTCAGGTTGACCTTGGCGTAAGCCACCTGGGTCTTGCCACGACCAAGAATGCCGAACAGTTGGCGATCGCCGGTTTCCTTGCGACCGAACTCGGTGACATCACCGGTCACCACAAAGTCGGCGCCCTTGAGGCGTTGGGCCTGGCCCTTGATAGCCGCTTCCTGCTGGATTTCACCCATGTTGTCTCGGTCCAGCACGCTGAAGCGGTTGGTCTGCTGCAAATGTGTGATCAGGATGGTCTTGGCCTGGCCACCGAGACGGTCTACGCCATCAGAGAAAATCCCGCGCATGTAGCTGGAGCGGTTGTCGAACTTGCCGACTGCCATAGGCACCCGAGCACCGCTCCAGGCCTGAGTGGCGCTTTCGACTTTGGCCACCGGCAAGGCACGGGAGCTTTCGGTTGCACATCCGCCGAGCGTGGCCGCGATGGCTATCGCTGCACCTGACAGCACCATCCGAGAGATCATTCTCACTGCATATTCCTTATGTAAAAACTGTTTATCCCGGCACGAACAGGCCTGGTTACTGCACGTTGCAGCAACAAAAGATAATGATGGGATGGAAATCGACAGCCAGGCTTCGAGGAGTCGGCGCGCGGCATTATTGCAAAGTGCTATCGCCGAGGACAGCACTAATAAGGCGCTGTGCCGGCCACCTTCGAGGTCGGCAGCAAGCGGAAACTTCAACTGGCAGTTTTTCCCGGTTGCCAGCATTGCCGCGACGCCGCACTCCTCTTCAAATCGATCCTGCAGGGCATGCCCACCCACCTCGCCTACAGGACTGTAATGACATGGACGTTGACCCGCGCTTCACCCGTCGCGATAAATCCCGCAACCGACTGCTGGCCCATTTGCTCAGTCTTGCGCTGGCCCTGCTGCCTTACCTGGCCACGGCCCGTGCCGATGGTTTGCCGCCCCCAGGCACCGCCCTGCAGTCCCGTGCGATCCAGGTCGATGACACGACCTGGGCCTATTACGAGGGCGAGAAAAACGGCCCGAGCCTGCTGCTCGTCCATGGGTTTGCTTCCGGCAAGGACGTTTGGGCCCGCCTCGCCGCAGACCTCGGCACAGACTTTCACCTGATCATTCCCGACCTTCCTGGCTGGGGTGAGTCGACGCGCCTCCCGGGCCAGAACTATGACATTGAAGCCCAGGCGACGCGCCTTGATGGGTTTATCCAGGCGCTTGATCTCCAACAGCTCACCCTGGTCGGTCATTCCATGGGCGGCGCCATAACCGGAGTGCATGCTGTCGAACGGCCACAGCGGGTCGCCCGACTGGCGCTGATCGGATCCCTGGGATTGAGCTTTGTCGAAAACGACTTCATCCGTGCCCTGAATGCCGGTGACAACCCATTTATCTACGATGACCGTGCCGGTGTCGAACGCACCGCACGCCTGGTCTACCTCGATCCACTGCCGATGTCCGACCAGCAGGTGGCAGACGCCATCAGTCTCAACCGCGCCCAGCGCGCCTTCATCGAATCGACCCTGGAGCAAATCCGCTCGCCTTCCCAATGGCGGGCATTGGACCCGCGTCTGGGCCGGCTCAACATACCGGTGCTCGGCGTCGGCTGCCGCGAGGATCGAGTGATCGATATCTCTGCCCTGCAGACCCTGGAAAACCGCCTGCCGCCCCATCAGGCCCGGCAGTTGGTGACCCTGGACGACTGCAACCACTTGCCCATGCTGGAGCGTCCAGTGGAAACCGCGCGACTGTTGCGCAATTTCGCCAACGGCTGATTCAATGAAAATCCCGACTGTGCACGCTGATGCCGTTCAGCAGCGGACTCAGGTCGCTCAGGCGGCCGGCGATCAGGTGGCGCACTTCGCCGACCTTTTCCCAGCGCCCGTCGACCTTGAGCAATTGCGCCCCGACCAGGGTCTTGCGCTGGCGCTCGGCGAGGTCGCGCCAGACCACCACGTTGATGTTGCCAAACTCGTCTTCCAGGGTGACGAAGGTCACGCCACTGGCGGTGCCCGGACGCTGGCGGCCGGTGACCAGGCCGGCGACGCTGACGTTGCGCCCGTGTTCGACCTCCAGCAACTGCCGTGAGCTGCGGCAACGCCGGGCCCGCAACTGCTCGCGCAACAGTGCCAGCGGATGGGGGCCGAGCGTGGTGCCGACGCTGTGGTAGTCGGCGTGCAGGTCTTCACTGACGGTGGGGGCTGGCAGGCTCACCGGCGGTTCGTCCTGGCTCGGCAAGCCGGCGAACAGTCCCAGTTGTTGCTGCACCCCCGCCACCTCCCAACGCGCCCGGTGACGATTGCCGGCGAGCGGACGCAAGGCGCCGGCATCGGCCAGCAACGCATGGGCCCGGGCATCGAGCCCGGCGCGCTGGCCAAGGTCGGCCACATCGACGAAGGCCCGGCACAGGCGCGCCGCCTCGATACGCCGGGCGTCCTCCTCACGAAACCCCTTGATCATGCGCAAGCCCAGGCGGATCGCCGGCTGCTGCTGGGCAATCGGTTCCAGGCTGCAATCCCAGGCACTGGCGCTGATGTCCACCGGGCGGATCTGCAGTTGATGCCGGCGCGCGTCCTGGAGGATCTGGTCGGGACTGTAGAAACCCATCGGCCAGCTGTTGATCAAGGCACAGGCAAACGCCGCCGGCTCATGGCATTTGAGCCAGCAACTGGCGTAGGTCAGCAGGGCAAAGCTGGCGGCGTGGGACTCGGGGAAACCGTAGCTGCCAAACCCCTTGATCTGCTCGAAGATCTGCGCGGCAAACGCCTCTGAATAGCCGTTTTTCAGCATGCCTTCGCGTAGGCGCACCTGGTGCGAGTCGAGGCCACCGTGACGTTTCCAGGCGGCCATGGCGCGGCGCAGTTGATCCGCCTCGCCGGGGCTGTAGTCGGCCGCCACGATGGCGATCTGCATGACCTGTTCCTGGAACAACGGCACCCCCAGGGTGCGCTTGAGCACCGCTTCGAGCGCCACGCTGGGATAGGTTTCTGGCTCCTCCTTGTTCCGCCGCCGCAGATAGGGGTGCACCATCCCGCCCTGGATCGGCCCGGGACGGACGATCGCCACTTCGATCACCAGGTCATAGAAGGTGCGAGGCTGCAGCCGGGGCAGCATCGACATCTGCGCCCGGGACTCGATCTGGAACACGCCGATGGTGTCGGCGCGGCAGATCATCTCGTAGGTCGGCGGGTCTTCGGCCGGGATATTCGCCAGGCTCAGGTCCAACCCGCGGTGATAGCGCAGCAGGTCGAAACAGCGGCGAATGGCGCTGAGCATGCCCAGGGCCAGGATGTCGACCTTGAGCAGGCCGACCATGTCCAGGTCGTCCTTGTCCCACTGGATGATCGTGCGCTCGGCCATGGCCGCGTTTTCCACCGGCACCAGGCTGTCCAGCGGCTGCTCGGAAATCACGAAGCCACCCGGGTGCTGGGACAGGTGTCGAGGGAAGCCGATCAGTTGCCGGGTCAGGCTCAACACCCGGCGCAGCAGCGGGGTGTCAGGGTCAAAGCCGCTTTCACGCAAACGCGCAAGCCCCGGTGCGTCGTCACTCCAGTGGCCGCAGCAGTCGGCCAGGGCGTTGATCTGGTCGGGCGGCAAACCAAGGACCTTGGCCACATCGCGGATCGCCCCGGCCGCGTGGTAAGTGCTGACCACTGCCGTCAGCGCCGCCCGGCGCCGACCATAGCGCTGGAACACGTATTGCAGGACCTCCTCACGGCGCTCGTGCTCAAAATCGACGTCGATATCCGGCGGCTCGTTGCGCTCGCGGGACAAGAACCGCTCGAACAGCATGTTCATCCGGCTCGGATCGATTTCGGTAATGCCCAGGGCAAAACACACCGCCGAGTTGGCCGCCGAGCCTCGGCCCTGGCACAGGATGCGCTGGCGCCGGGCGAAGCTGACGATGTCCTCGACGGTGAGGAAATAGCTCTCGTAGCCCAGCTCGGCAATCAGTTGCAGTTCCTTGTCGATCAGCGCCTGCACCTTGCTGTCCGGGCCTTGCGGCCAGCGCCGGGCCAGGCCCTGCGCGGTCAAGTGGCGCAGCCAGGAGGTCGGCGTCTGCCCTTCAGGCACCAGCTCACGAGGGTATTGATAGCGCAACTGAGTGAGATCGAAACGGCAGCGTTGGGCAATCTCCAGGGTTTCGTCGAGCAGCGCGCGCGGATACAGCTCACCCAGCGCCTCAAGACTGCGCAGATGCCGCTCGCCATTGGGGTGCAGGCGCTGCCCGGCGGCGGCCACCGGCACGTGCAGGGCAATCGCAGTCATGCAGTCCTGCAGCGCCCGGCGACCACGGGCATGCATGTGCACATCACCGCTGGCCACGGCGCGGATCTGCAACTGTGCCGCCAGGGCCTGCAGATCGGCCAGGCGCCGGGCATCGTTCTGCCCGCAATGCAACTCCACCGCTAGCCACAACCGCGCGCCAAACAGCCCTTTTAACCAGGCGCCCTCGCCCGGCGCATCGTCCGGGTCCGGCAGCCACAAGACCAACAGCCCGGGCAGGGGCTCGGCAAAGTCTTCGCGCAGGACCCGGTACTGGCCTTTTTCCGCACGCCGCCGGGCCTGGGTGATCAGCCGGCACAGGGCCTGATAACCCTCGATGTTCTCCACCAGCAGCACCAGCTTCGGGCCGTTCTCGATGCGCATTTCACTGCCGATGATCAGCGGCAACCCCTGCACCCTGGCCGCTTGCCAGGCGCGAACGATGCCGGCCAGGGTGCATTCGTCGGTGATCGCCAGGGCCTGGTAGCCCTGGCGCCTGGCCCGTTCGAACAGTTCCCCGGCACTGGAGGCACCGCGCTGGAAACTGAAGTTCGACAGGCAGTGCAGCTCGGCATACCCGCCGCTCATGCAAACCAGCCCTGCAGCCACAGCGGCCCACCCTCGCCCACCCCGCGATAGGCCCAGCCCTGTTGCCCGGCACGAGTCTGGATCAGGTAATAGTCGCGGCGCACATCGGCGCCATCCCACCAGCCGGACTCGATGCGTTCCGGCCCCATGAGAATCCGTGCAGCGCCTTCCTGTACCGCCTGCGGCTCGGTCAGCAACCAGCCCGGGCGCTGCGCCCGCGACAGCAGCGTGGCAGGCTGGCTCTGGGCATGGGGTTGCCAGGCACACTCGGGGCGGTGGTCGGCCTGGAATCCCAGGCCCTGCACGGCATCGTCGCCCAGCCGGGCGCGCAGGCGCTCGCGCAACTGCTCCCAGGGCAAGGATTGCTGTGGGCGTTCGTCGAACAGCTCGCGGCGCTGCGGTACAAAGCTCGGCAAGTCCTGCGCCGACAGGCGAAACCCACGTACCGGGGCCTCGACCTGTACCTGTTCCAGGCGCCCCCGGGCCAGCTCGAACAGCATGCCCGGGTCGCGCTCGGCACTCAGCAGCCCGACCTTGATCAGGGTATCAGGCAGGCCGGCGTGCTCCAGGTACAGGTCGAACCGCTGCACGCCACTGTCACGACCACAGAGAAACGCCGCCAGGTCAGCGGTCAGCCGGCGTAACGGAAACAGCAGGGCCTGGTGCGATTGCACATCAAAATTCAGTTCGATGCGCACGTCGAAGCGGTCCGGCGGCAGGTAGAAGGCCAAGGCCAGCGGTCGGTCGCCCAGCAGGGTATCGAGGTGCTTGAGCACCGCTGCCTCAAACCGCCGGGCCAGGGTTTGCCGGGGCAGCGCCTGGACCTGGCCAAGGGTGCGCAGGCCCATGCGTGACAGGGCGTTGGCGACCGTCGGCGCCAGGCCGATGCGCTCGACCGGCATCTGCCCAAGCAACGGCCCCAGGGCCTGGGAGTCCGACACCGCCAGGCCGTCGTAGGCGTTGGCCAGGATCCGCGCGGCCAAGGGATTGGGCGCCGCCACCAGGCGATGGCGAAACCCCAGGGCCGTCAGCTCGGCACGCAAGCGGGCCTCGAACTGCGGCCAGGGCCCGAACAGCGCCAGGCTCGACTCGATTTCAAACAGTACGGTACGTGGGAAATGCACGCTGACCTGGGAACTGAAGCGGTAGGCCCAGGCCGCGAGAAACTGCTGCCAGTGTTCCACTCCCGCCTGGTCATAGTCGGCGCAGGCAAAAGCCTTGCTCAGGGCCTGGGCGGCCGTCATCGACTGCCCGGCCCGCAAGCCCAGGGCCCGCGCCGGCTCATTCACCGCCTGCAACACCCGGCGTTGTGCCGGGCCGCTCAGCAGCGCCAGCGGCTCGTCGGGGTCGCTGCGCTGACGCAAGACAGCGTCCAGCGCCAGTTGCGGGAACAGGATACAGACCCAGCGCATAGCAACCTCAATGCCCCGGGGCGAAGGCAATGGGCGCCGTACGGGCCAGCCCGCCGCGGCACTTGAGCACCCGCAACTGGGCGGGCCGCGCATCGATAGCGATGCGCAGGGCTGCCGGCGAAGGGTTGATCGCGTCCTTGATCGAGCGATAGGCGAAGGCCAGGGTCTGGCCGGTTTCGGCAGCCACCTGCAAACGCCGCAAGGCGCGGTCATCGGCCTGTTTCGGCCAGCACAGTACTGCGCCGCAACTGCCCGAGCGCAGGCATTGTTCCGCCGCCCACAGGGCCTCGCGGTCACTGGCCTGGATGACCGACAACTGGCGCAGGTCGATCCCGGCGTTCTGCCACGCCTGGGGATAGGGCACGCAGGGCGGCGCCACCAGCACCACCCGCTCACCGTCCGCGGTCAGCCGGGCCAGGGCCGGCCACACCAGTTGCAACTCACCGACGCCCTGCCCGGCAATCAATATCTCGCTGAGTGCCGCTTCCGGCCAGCCGCCGCTGGGCAATGCCGCGTCCAGCGCAGCATGCCCGGTGGGTTGGCGGCTGACGTCGGCGGGCGCAGGCCGGCCTTTCCAGACCTGGCCGCGATGGAACAGGGTGTCCAGCGCAACGACGGCACCCATCAGCCTTGTCTCACCAGGCCGCAGAACACTCCTTCGATCGCCAGGTCCTGATCGGCGCTGACCACAATGGGGCTGTAGGCCGGGTTGCGCGGCAGCAAGCGCACGCTGTCCCCGGCCCGTTCAAAGCGCTTGATGGTGACTTCGCCTTCGAGCCGTGCGACCACAATCTGGCCGTTCTGCACCTCGGCACTGCGGCGCACGCCCACCAGGTCGCCGTCGAGGATGCCGTCGCCGATCATCGAGTCGCCCTGCACCCGCAGCAGGTAGTCCGGGGTCCGCGAGAACAGTGCAGGGTCCAGCCACAGCCGGCTGTGCACCTCGGCATCGACCCCCATCGGCGCACCAGCGGCTACCCGCCCGAGCACCGGGATGTCCAGCAACTCGGGGCGCCGCGGCTGGTTGAGCAGCCGAATGCCCCGTGCCTGATGCGGGTTGACCTCGATGAACCCGCCCTCGGTCAGCGCCAACACGTGCTTGCGCGCCACGCTGCGCGAGGCAAAACCAAAGGCCTCGCTGATTTCAGCGAGGCTCGGGGATTGGCCCTGTTGCGCGATACGGTCGCGGATAAAGGTCAGGATGGCGGCACGGCGAGGCGTTAAAGTATTCATGGAGTACATTTGTACTCCTCTCGAATATTTCTTACAAGAGCCATCCGCCGAGGGGTTACCCATACCTACAGTGGTTTTGGGTTCTCGCAGGTGCGCCCGCCCAACTTGTGTAGGGACGAGCTTGCTCGCGATGGTGGTGTGTCAGGCATTATCGATGTTGAATGGACTGGCCTCATCGCGGCATAGGTATCTACACAACTTTGTAGCGGCCTCTGGGGTGTTGGATTAGACCGAGTACATATCCATTTTTGCGGTAATGGCCACCTATGGTTCCGCTTTTACAGCGGCTCACTTTTGGAGGAGCCCAAAAGTAAGCAAAAGGCTCTTGCCCCACCACTCGGCACCTCGCTTAGGCTCG
>NZ_JBIUWJ010000049.1:0-34204 GCF_044743405.1 Pseudomonas sp. NPDC087626 | reverse complement strand
GACGCCGGATAGATGAAAGCAAGCCAAACACGACATCAAAAACAGTATTGCAGAAAAGGGGGTAACCATAGATGTGGGAGCGGGCTTGCCCGCGATAGCGATGGGTCAGGCACTATAGATGTCGAATGAACCGGCTCCATCGCTAGCAGGCTCCCACAGCGTGCTATGGAGACACGCAGATTCTGCAGGTCATTTCAGCGCCGGGTCTCCCGGGTTGAGCTTCTTCCAGCCTTGCAACAAGACCTGGGCCTTGGGTTCCTGGCCGTTGTCCAGGTAGTACTGGATCAGTGACAACCGGGCGTTGCGGTTGGCCGGTTGTTGTTTGATCAGTTGCTCCAGTTGCGCGCAGGCTTCGTCGATCTTGCCACCGTCGTACAAGGCCACGGCCAGCACATAGCCGTACTGTGCGTTCAGCGGCTCCAGGCGAGCGGCATTGCGCAAGGCTGACATGGCTTGCGCGGTGTTGCCGGCTCGGATCAGGGCCAGGCCCTGGGTGTGCTGGAGCAGCGCCGAGTCCGGATGCGCCTTGAGGCCTTGGGCCAACAGTGCCTGGGCTTCCTGCGCCCGACCACGCGATTCCAGCCATTGCACCAGGGTCACCAGCGCCGGGAAGAAATCGCCGTCGCGCTGGATCGCCGCACGTAACATCGGCTCGACTTCGGCAGTCCGTCCACTGGCCTGATAGAGCATGGCCAGATTGAGGTTGGCTTCGGCGCGTTCGAGCAGGCTCAACTGGACCTTTTCGTACTCGTCGATGGCGGCCTTCCAGCGCGGCTGGGCGGCCCCCAACTGGTTGCCGGCCGCCAGCAGGTCACGGGCGGCGGCGATGCGCACGGCCTTGACCGGGTCACTGAGCAGTGGCGTATACAGCGGCACGCGCTCAGGGGCCGGAAGGAAACCGCTGACCGCACGTATCGCGCTTTCACGCACCTGTGGATCGCTGTTGCCCAGGTCTTTGGTCGCCAGCTTCAGCGCCTGTTCGCTTGGGTACAGCACCAGTTCGGCCAACAGGGTGGCGCGCTGGATGGCGGGCAGATTGCTGCGCTGCAATTGCTCGTACAGCGCTTGGGCGGCGCCCGGCTGGCCGTTGCGGATCAGCCACAGGCTTTCGTCATAGCGCGCAGCCTGGGCCGCCGGGTTGGCGTTCCACAGTTTGAATTGCTCTGTGACCTTGTCCCCGGCCTTGCCCTGATGGCAGGTCAGGCAGGCATCCGGGGTGCCGAGCTTTTTCGCGCGCTCGGGATTGGGGATGCTGAAGCTGTGGTCATGGCGAAAGTCGTTGCCCATGTAGAACTTGCCCGGCATGTGGCAATCCACGCACTGCGAGCCTGGCTGGCCTGCGGCATGGCGATGGTGTTCGGGCGAGTCATAGTTCTTGGCTTGCAGGCCCTTGCCGTCGACGCCTGGGAGCGTGGTCTTGCCGGCCGTGTTGTGGCATTGCAGGCAGACGCCATTGCCCGGCGCCTTGAGCTCGTTGCTGTGGGGGTTGTGGCAGTTGCTGCAGCGCACCCCCTTGTCGTACATCTTGCTCTGCAGGAACGAGCCGTGTTCGAACACTTCATCCTTGATCTTGCCATCCAGCGCGTACAGTTCGCGGGTCAGTACGCTGGGCAGGTAGTCGTCCATCAACCGTTTGCCGACGGTGAAGCCATCGCCCAGGGGCGCACGCCGGGAGTGACAGCGGGCGCAGGTCTCGATCTCGGTGGTGGCGTTCTTGTCCTTGAGGTCGACGGCAAAGCCTGCGTGGATCAGGTCGCCCTTTTTCGCCGCCCATTCAAGGTGATTGGAGGCCGGGCCGTGGCACGCCTGGCATCCGACCCCCAGGCTGTTCCACTGGCTGGCAAAGGAATTGCTCGCGGCGTTGAAATTGCGTTGGTACCCGGTGGTGTGGCACTCCACGCACATAAAGTTGGCGTTCTGGCTGGGTTTACTCCAGTGCAGCGGATTCTTGAAGCTCACGCCCTGGCCCGGATACAGGTGAAACCAGCGGTTCTTTTCGGTATCCCAGGCCACGCCCAAGGCTTGCAGGCGGCCTTCACCGACTTCGATCAGGTACTGCTGCAGCGGCGCGATACCGAAGGTGTAGGCCACCTTGAAGTCGGCGTTCTTGCCGTCGGCGCCCGGGGTATTGACCCAGAAGCCAGCGTCCTTGCGAAAGAACCGGGTCGTCTCGTTCTCGCCCTTGAAGGTGCTGTCCTTGAAGTTGGCCTGCACGGTCTGCTCGTCGGCGACCTGCATCGCCAGTTGGTGATGGGAGCCTTGCCAGTCCTTGACCTGCTCGGTGTGGCAAGCCTGGCATTGTTGCTCGTCGACCATGCGGGCCGGCGGCAGAGGGGCCGCGACCGGGGTGGGCGGGGTCACGGCTACGCTCGGCGCTACATAGGGCGCTGGCGTCGGTTTGCTGGCGAACAGGAACCAGCCGAGGCCCGCCATGACCAGCAGCAACAGGCCGGCAGTGACGGGAAACAGGTAGCGGGAAATCAGGGTCGGTGGCGAATCAGGGTCAGGTGTAATCGAATTTTTCTTATGCTTGGGCATTACGACTTCCGTAGTCCAGAGGCGCTGGCCATAAAGGCAGGCTTTTTGTGCTGCCGTGCAGCTTTGCTGCATAGGGTCAGTCTGTCAAATGACGCTTGTGATCGATCCTACAGTTGTTTGTGAATTTTCAGAGCCTGTCACAGCAATCGTCTTAACTTTTGGCTATACCTGTAAGTCCGTTTGACAGTACCGTTGTCGTCCTTTTGACAGGAGTTACCGAATGAAGCTTGCCCTCATGATGAGTACGCTGTGCATTGCCTCCCTTGGGGTAGTGGGCTGTTCCAGCACGATCACCAAGCCGGAAGACTACTCCGGGTTTCTCAAGGACTACAGCCAGCTCAAGGAGGCCAAGTCGCCGTCGGGCGTAGACGTGCTGCGTTGGGTCGACCCCAAGCTCGATATCAATAAGTACACCAGTTTCTATGTCGAACCCACCCAGTTCTATCCGCAGCCCAAGCCGACGGTGAAAATCCCGCAAAGCACGCTGTCAGGCATTACCAGCTACTACGACCAGGCGCTCAAGCGCGAGCTGGGTAAAAACCTGCCATTGGCCAACGGCCCGGGCCCGGGTGTGGTGGTGGTACGTGCGGCGATCACCGCCGTCAGCAGCCAGACCGAAGGCCTGAAAGCCTACGAGGTGATCCCGATTGCCCTGGTGGCAGCGGCGGTCAGCACCGCGACCGGTATTCGCGATCAGGAAACCGACCTGGCCACCGAAGCGGTATTCCTCGACGGCAGCACCAACAAGGTGATCGCCCAGGTAGTTCGCAAGGGCACCGGCAGACCGCTGGAAAACGACTCGCAAGTGATGACCGCCAACGACGTGAAGAACGTGGTCGATGGCTGGGCCCACGACCTGGGCCAGTCGTACATCAAACTCAAGGCCAAGTAAGCGCCTGGATGGGAGCGGGCCGACTCGGGATGGTGGGGTGTCAAGGCCATAAATGTTGGCTGTGCCGGCCCCATCGCGGGCAAGCCCGCTCCCACAGTGGTTCTGGGGTGCTCGCGGACTTTGCATGCGCCACAGCCAACTTGTGGGAGCCGGCGCCCGCTTGCGGCCTGCCAGCGATAGCGGTGGGTCAGGCACCATCGATATTGAATGTTCTGGCCCCATCGCCAGCAGGCTATCCCACAGGGGATATCCCACAGAGATATCGCCGTCAGGAAAAGCAGGCCGGCCGCTAGGCCGCCTCGCCCGCCCTTACCACTCAGGCCGACTGTCAGGTCGCCGTGCTCTTGCTTTTGATCTTGATCCACCCGCCCCATTGGAAGGCTGAGCGAAGGTGTCCATCTGGGGGGAGGCGCGTAGCGCCGTGCGGCGAAGCCGCATACATCGAGAGGAGGTGCAGCGCAGCAAACCGGAGGCGATGCCCCCGGATGGATACCGTAGCGAAGGTACCCCGAGCCTAAGCGAGGGGCCGTACGTCAGGGGTAAGAGCCCTTGGTTACTTGGGGCTTTTCCAAGTGACCCGCCGTAAGGGCGGAACCATTAGCCGCCATTACCCAAGCAACGGATATACCTCCATATCACTGGCCGACAAACCAACGCAAATACGGGTTGGCGGCATCCCCTTGCATCACCTCACGAATATCCCTGGCCCAGGCTTCACGATCGCCATCGTAGGCGTGCAGGCTGGCGCGGTAGAACTGCATCAGGCGCTGCTGGTGGGCATTCATGCGCTCGATGAACGTGGCGTCGGCATTGAGCAGTTCCGGCGGGCGCCGCAGGTCGAGCAAGGCGGGGAGTACCCGGCTGATTTCCTTGGCACGCACCCACGGTGCGTACTCGATGCGCGGCTGGTCGTCGGTGACGGGCAGGGCCTGGCCGGCGAACTGCTGCAGGCCCTGGCGATCAGTGACCCAGGTGGCCAACAGCGCCGCGGCCGAACTCACCCCGACATCCTGCAAGGTGCTGCGCACGGTTGCCTGGGCATAGCGTTGGGTGATCCGCGCCGCATCCAGCTCGATGGGGTCGAGCGAGCCCACCAGGAGCATTTCATGGAACTCGCTGGTCCACACGTTGGCGTAAGGAAACACGTCGAGGAAGCTCTGTACCAACGCCCGCGAGTCGTCGATGTTCTGGGTTGGCAATGGCAGCCACTGGGCCACCAGGCCGTTCTTTTCCAGGCGGCTGGCAGCCAGTTGATAGAAGTCCCGCGAGTACAGGTTGACCACGCCGGCCGCAGAGGGCGGTGGCGGCTCCAGGGTGATCAGGTCATAGGTCTGTTCGCTGCGCAGCAGTTCCTGGCGACCGTCGCGCAGGCGCACCTGCAGCGCCGGGTCGGCGGCGGCGTTGAAGTTGCCTTTGAACAACGGCGCGGCCTTGACCACCGATGGCAGCAGCTCGGCGACCACCCGCCGTTCCAGGCCCGGGTACTGCAGCAAGGCGCCGGCGGTGATGCCGGTGCCAAAGCCGATGACCAGGGCCGAACGTGGCTCGCCCTTGTGGATCAGCAGCGGCAGCAGGGCCTGGATCCGCATGTAGCGCAGCGACGGCATGGCATCGCCGGTGTTCGATACGCCTTGAATGTACAGGCGCTGGAACGCGCGCTGGCCCTTGCCCTGGGTGACCACGGCGACGGTACCGCCACGACCTTCCTCATAGAACACCAATTCGCCGTTGCGCGCTCCTGGCAGCAGGCTCGCAAGCTTGTCCACCGGGGTCAGCAGCGCGACCCCCAGCGCCAGCACTCCGACAGCCACCACGCCCTGGCGGGTGCCTTTGTGTACTGCGCTGCCACGGCTGACAGCCAGGTAACCGACGGCCGCAGCGACCAGTGCCAGCAGGCCCAGGGTGCGCACCAGACCGAGCAGCGGTATCAGCACAAAACCGCAGAGCATCACCCCGACGATGCCGCCCAGGGTATTGAACGCCACCACAGCACCGACATCCCGGCCCACCCGGTCCTGGCCCACGCACAGGCGCAAGGCCAGGGGGAACGCGGCACCCAGGAGCAAGGTCGGGAGGAATACGATACTCAGGGCCGCCACGGCAAAACGGCTACTCATGGCCACCAACTCACTGGCGCCCAGGGCCAGCACCGCTGATTCGGCCTGGGTTTGCGCCAGCACCAGCCAACGTCCCAGCAGGGCTACTTCGAGCAGTGCCAACAGCCCCGCACCGGCAATCAACAAGCCGAACAGGCCCCATGGATCGCGTACCCGCGCCACGCGCCGGGCCATCCACACGCTGCCCAGGAACAACCCGCACAGGTAGGTCGCCAGGACCACGGCGAAGGCATAGGTGCGGGTACTCATGAATTGCACGATCGCTTGCGACCAGACCACCTCGTAGCCCAGCGCCACGCCACCGGCGATCGAGTACAGCCACAGTGCCAGGCGCGCGGGTGCGGCCTGGGGTGGGCGTTCCACGGGCGCCGCGATGGCCGTCAGCGGTTGGCGTTGAAACCACAACAGCGCGCCGGCGGCGGCCAGCAGGTTGAGCATGGCCGCGGCAATGGCGCTGCCGCGCACGCCGAGGGCCGCGATCAGGACGAAGGCGGTCAGCAGGGTCCCGACGATGGCCCCGGCGGTATTCGCTGCATACAACTGGCCGCCGGCCTTGCCCAGTTGCTGTGGGTCGGCGGCCAGCGCGCGCACCAGCACCGGCAGGGTGCCGCCCATCAACACGGCGGGAATCCCCACCAGGGCAAACGGCAGCACCCAGGCTGCCAGGCCGATGTGCTCGGCCAGCCAACTGAATGGGCTGGCCGCCAGGCTCATGCCCACCGTGGCACCGACACCCAGCAGCGCCACCAGCACCTCCAGCCCGGCGTACAGCAGCACCGGCCGTTGCAGGCGGTCGGCCAGGCGCCCGAAGAGCCAGCCGCCCAGGGCCAGGCCGGCGAAAAATGCGCTGATGCCGGTGGTGATGGCGTAGACCTCGACCCCGACCACCAGCGACAACTGCTTGATCCACAGCACCTGGTACACCAGCGCGGCGGCGCCCGAGACCAGTAACAGCAGGGCCGGGATCAACAACGCCGGGGCACTGGCGTGTGGGGCGGGAATGGCCGTCGACTTGCTGGCGACTCGTGAGGACATTGTTGGTTGCCTTGTACAGAACTTGAAAAATGTGGTGGACCCAGAGCACTGGCACCAGGGATGGTGAAGGCCATCGCGAGCAAGCCGCAAGCGGCGCTCGCTCCCACAGGGGGAAAAGAAAAAACGCCGTTCACCGGTGAAGGTGAACGGCGGTGCAGCAGGTATTACTGTGCAGCTTTCATTTTTTCAGCAATTTTTGCATCTACCGCAGCGCGGATCTGGTCGACGCTGAAGCTCGCCGGTTTCTGGCTAGGTGGGTACTCGATGAACGTCTGCAGGAAGTGCGCAGACTTGGTCACCGCCTGGGCTACCAGGTAGACGTTTTTGGTGGTCCAGTCGTAGTACTGATCGGAAACCACGTCAGCACGCTCGTACGGGTCCATGCGCAGGTTGAAGATTTTTGGTACGCGCAGGCACACGAACGGCTCGCTCCAGACCTTGAAGCCGCCGGGTGCACGTTGTTCACAGAACACTGCTTTCCAGTTGCCGAAACGCATCGACACCAGCACGCCGTCGTCGTTGAAGTAGTAGAACTCCTTACGCTCGCCCTTGGGTTGCTGGCCGGTTACGTACGGCAGTTGGTTGAAACCGTCCAGGTGCACCTTGAAGCTGTTGCCACCGGCGACTGGCGCCCAGCCCTTGAGCAGCTTGTCCTTGACCCCGGTATCGCCAGCGGCAGCCAGCAGGGTTGGGAACCAGTCCAGGCCCGAGAACATCTCGTTGGACACTTCGCCAGCCTTGACCTTGCCCGGCCAGCGGATCATCGCTGGTACGCGATAAGCGCCTTCCCAGTTGGAGTTCTTCTCGTTACGGAACGGCGTGGTCGCCGCGTCCGGCCAGGAGAACTGGTTCGGGCCGTTGTCGGTGGTGTAGACGACGATGGTGTTGTCCGCAATTTTCAGATCGTCGAGAGTTTTCAGCAGTTTGCCGACGTCGCCATCGTGCTCGATCATGCCGTCCGCATACTCGTTGCCGGGCATACCGCTCTGGCCCTTCATCGACTCACGCACGTGGGTGAACAAGTGCATGCGGGTGGTGTTCATCCAGACGAAGAACGGCTTGTCCGCCTTGGCCTGTTTCTCGATGAACGCCTGGGCGGCGGCGGTGGTTTCGTCGTCGATGGTTTCCATGCGCTTGGTGGTCAGCGCGCCGGTGTCCTCGATCTTGCCGTCGGCGAAGCTGTGGATCACGCCGCGCGGGGAGTTGGCCTTGACGAACTCGGCATCATCCTTGGGCCAGTAAGGGCGCTCTGGCTCCTCTTCGGCGTTGAGGTGATACAGGTTGCCGAAGAACTCGTCGAAACCGTGGTTGGTCGGCAGGTACTCGTCCTTGTCGCCCAGGTGGTTCTTGCCGAACTGGCCGGTGGCATAACCCTGGGATTTCAGCGCCTGGGCGATGGTGATATCGCGGGCCTGCAGGCCAACGCTGGCGCCCGGGGCACCGACTTTCGACAGGCCGGTACGCAATGGCGTCTGGCCGGTGATGAACGATGAGCGCCCGGCGGTGCAGCTGTTCTCCGCATAGTAGTCGGTGAACATCATGCCTTCTTTGGCAATCCGGTCGATGTTCGGCGTCTTGTAACCCACCACGCCCATGGAATAGGCGCTGATGTTGGTCTGGCCGATGTCATCGCCGAAAATCACCAGAATGTTCGGTTTTTCTGCCGCCATGGCGGTCGCCGAGATGGCCATGACCGAAGTCGCCACCAGGGCAAATTTCGGCAGCCACTTTTGTATGCGAGTCATCTGACTTGCTCCTTGTACTGACTGGAGTCGTGTTGGAGTACGACTAACGTTTACTGCGGTCTTGCTTACATCTTTTACTTCTTTTGCTCAGTTGTGCCGGTGTCGAACGGGTAGATCCGGTTCCATTCGGTGCTCATGTCGACGACACTCCAGCCGCGTTTGTTGGCTTCATCCAGGGCCTTGTCCAGGCGACCGATGTTCGACTGCCGGTCGTAGGCCCATTCACGCTTTGCATCGGTATGGTGCACCAGGCCCATGAACCTTTTACCGGGGCCGGCAGCCGTCCACTGGAGCATTTGCAGGTCACCGTCGGAGTTGCCGAAGGCTAGAATCGGCTGGCGCCCGATGACCTGCTGGATGCTTTCCGGTTTACCCGGGCCATCGTCGTTGTGGGCCAGTTTGGGCAGGCGCAGGATCGAGGCGTCATTGCCATTGAGCTGGAACTGCGTGGCAAAGGTGGTGCCGATCACTTGCTCCGGTGGAATGCCGTAGACCTGCTCGGCGAAGGCGCGCATGAACTCGACTTCACCGCCGGACACGATGTAAGTCTTGAAGTCCTGGCTGCGCAGGTAGTCGAGCATCTCCAGCATCGGCTGGAAAATCATCTCGGTGTAGGGCTTGCCGGTCTTCGGATGGCGGGCCTGGCTCAGCCAGGTCTTGGCGTTATCCATGAAGGCGGCGGTGGTGATCCCGGTATGGGTCGCGCCGATGATCTTCATCAGGCCATCCATGCCGCTGGCGGCCAGGGCCTGGTGGTCGTTCTCGAGGACAGCCTTGAACGGCTGCTCGGTTTTCCATTGCGGATGCTGGGGCGCCATGCGCTTGACTTCCTCCAGGGCGAACAGCACCTGGAAGTACATCGGCTGTTCGCTCCACAGCGTACCGTCGTTGTCGAACACGGCGATGCGCTCGGCCGGCTTGACGTAGTCCTTGGAGCCTTCAGTGGTCACGGCCTGGACAAATTCGATGATGCTTTTTTTCGACGGGCCATCGTTCCAGGATGGCAGCGGCTCGGCCGCCAGTGCCAGGAGCGGCAGGCTCAGGGCCAGGCTCAGCAGGAGCTTGAAGGCGTGACGTTGGCGGGGGGCAGCGTGGTTCGTCATGAAAAGTCCTTATCGTGACCGGGGTTCAAGGGGCGCAAGGCCGAGGAGTGCGTCGCGTTGGCGGTGACAGCCTGATCATGCAGCGTAGCCAAGGATTGCTTGAATTGCGGCAATGCCTGGTTTTCCGCCGGCTGGCGCCCATACCGCCCACGCAACAGCGCCTGCACGTTGTTGCCCAGGCCGCCGATCCCCAGGCCCAGGCGGCTGCGCCGGGCCCAGAGGTACAGCGCGCTCAAATGCGGCGGCTGGCCGTCGAGTTGTTCGGGGATCTGCTTCCAGGCGTAGTCGGCAGAGGCCTGCCAGGCGGCATGGCGTGCGTTGCGACGCTCTTGGAGGGCGCGCCAGGCCCGCAGGCACCAGGGCTGCAACAGGTAGCCGGCGGTGGCCAGTATTGCCAGCAGCGCTACCAGCACCAGCCAGTGCCGCGAGAGGTGGAAGCGGCCCTGTTGCCCCAGTTGCTTGAGGTCCTGGGTAATCGAAAACACCGGCCGATAGCTGGCGTTGGCCGCAGCCTCGAAGGTCACTGCCGGTACTTCGGCGCTACGTGCCTGTTGGGTGCTGGCGTCCCACCAGTGCATCTGGATGGCCGGCAGGCTGTAGTGTCCCGGGCGTTGCACCTGATAGGCGACACTGTCGATGCGCTGGCCGCCGCTGATGTGGCCGCGGCCATCGTCGAGGTTGCTGACTTGCGCAGTCTTGGGATAGCGCTTGAGGCCGTCGACCTCGCCCAGGGGCGGCGCTGGCAGGGCCATCGCCAATACACCGTCGGCCTGCAGGGTCAGTTGGCGGGTGAGGGTGTCACCGACCTTGAGTGCCGGCGATGACTGCTTGAGTACCTGGGTCAAACGCACGCCCTGGGCCACCAGCACCGGTTCGCCGGGCTTGAACCCGGGTGGCTGCTGGGCGATGAAGTGCAGGGGTTGGCTTTGCGCGCTCAGTGGCTGGCTGGCCTGGCCGGGCGTGGCCTGTACGGTCAATGCCGGGATGTCGAAGCCCTGGGCCTGGTTCGGGGTGATCAGGTACAGGTAGCGCATGCCGAAGAAGGTTTTACCTTCCAGGGTCTGCGTGGTGTGCTGGGCTTCGCCGTTGGGCGGCATCACCAACGCGCCCGGCAGCTTCAGCTCCGGCAGGGTCGGGGCGCTGGTGAACCAGCTGTCGGTCAGCACATCGACCTGCAATTGCACGACGCCGCCCACCATCACCGCAGCGCCAGGCTGCAGTTGAGCCTGCACCCGCAGTTCGGGTTCGGCCGCCAGCACACGGCCGGTCAACAGGCATAGCAGCAGGGCGCCGCTGGCGGTGAAACACTTCGTGAGTCTGCTGCTCATGGCTTGCCCGCCTGATCCTGGAGGCTGAACTTTTGCTTGAGGAACTTGGCCGGCGAGGTGGTCAGGTTCTGCAGCCACAGCTCATCGGAAGTCGCCTGCTGGGTCTCTAGCGATTTGCTCTGGCCCTTGCCCTTGGGCTTGTCGTATTTGACTTCGTCGGGCTTGACCTCCGGGGTGTTCTGCTGCGCGCTGTCGGTGTCTTTTTCCAGGGCGATGGCCAGCGCCAGGTTGGCCGTGGCCTCGGGGAACTGTGGCTGTAGCTTCAATGCCTGGGTGTAGGCGGCAATCGCCTGGTCGAACTTGAAGCGCCGCACATAGATGTTGCCCAGGTAGAAGTACGCCTGGGGCGTGTCGAGACGGGCGAAACTGGCCAGTGCCAGGTCATAGTCGGCGGCGTTGTAGGCGGCGATTCCCTTCCAGTACGGTTCCTGGAACAACTGGGCGGCAGCGGGAAAGTGTTGGTGCTCGAAGGCCCAGCGGCCTTGCTGGTCGCGGGTGAAAAACGCGTCGGTGAGGGCGTTGGCCTGGCTCTCTGGCGCCTGCAAACCCAAGCCCAGGCCCAGCAGCAGCGCCGCCGCCCAGTTCAGGCTCCAGCCCCGGCGCACGCTGAAAAAGGCCAGCAGCAACAGCGGCCAGCACAACCAGTAGCCGGCGTCTTTCCAGTGCAGTTCACGCTGTTCGGCGCTGGCATTCTGGAAATGTTGCTGGGCATGCAACTCGATCCAGTCCAGGTCGTCGTCGTTGAGGGTCAGGCTGCCCAACGGGGCGTCGGTGGCAGCGGCCAGTTGCTTGAGGGCGGCCTGATCGAAACTGCCCAGGGTCGGACGGCCATTGCTGTCGGTGCGGGGCTGGCCGTTGGTGTCGGTGATGATCCCGCCATCGGTACTGCCCACGGCCAGCACCAGCACCTGCAACTGACTGTTGTCCAGCAGCTTGTCGAGATTGCCCAGTTGGCTGGTGTCGGCGCCGTCGGTGATCAGCAGTAGGGTGCCTGGGGCTTTTTCTGCCACCAGCAAGCGCTTGGCCTGTTCGATCACGCCGGCGACATCCTTGCCCGGTTTGTTCAGCAACTCGCTGCCCAGCGCCTGGATGAAGCTGTCGAGCAGCGCCGGGTCATCGGTCGGTGGGAGCACCAGGTGGGCGCTGCCGGCGTAGGCAATCAGCCCGGTGCGTGCGCCGCTGCGGCGCTGGACCAGGTCATGCAGCTTGTGTTTGGCCGCTTCCAGGCGAGTCGGCTGGACATCGCTGGCGTCCATCGAGGGCGACAGGTCGAGGGCGATGATCAGCGGCGCGCGGTTTTCCAGGAAGTCCGGGCGATCGCGCTCCCAGGTCGGGCCGGCTGCGGCGATGGCACCCAGCACCAAGGTGGCGCAGACCAGATGGACCGGGCGCAGGCGATGGCTGTCCTCGGGGGTGATCAGCAGGTGCGGCAGCAGATGCGGGGCAATGTTGCTGCCCAGGCGCCGCCGCAGGTCGCGGCTGCGGCGCCAGAGCAGCGGCAGCAGGGCGCCGAACAGTGCCAGCAAGAGCCAGAGCGGGCGCAGGAAGTGCAAGTCGCTGAGGTTGATCTCCATCTCAAGCCTCCTGGCGCGATGGGGCACTGCGCAGGCGAGGCCAGAGCAGGGCGAGCAGGTGATAGACGGCCAGCAGCGCGATGGCAGCCCCCAGGGGAATCCAGAACAGGTCGCGCTTGGGCTGGTGACTGAAGTGCTGCACCTGATGGGGGGTGATCTGGTCGAGGGTGCTGTAGACCTGATCCAGGGCTTGGCGGTCTTCGGCGCGGAAGAACCGCCCGCCGGTGGCCGTGGCGATCTGCTGCAGGCCTTGCAGGTTGACCTTGGCTTCGCCGTCGGCGTTGGGGTCGCCGATGCCGATGGTATGAATCACCACGCCCTTGGCCGCCGCCATGCTGGCGGCGTGGTCCGGGGTGATCGCACTGCTGGTGTCATTGCCATCGGTCAGCAGGATCAGGACTTTTTCCTGTTCGTGGGCCTGGTCGAGCATCTTCAAGGCCAGGCCAATGGCATCGCCGATCGCGGTATTGGGCCCGGCCATGCCGATGCCGGTGTCATCGAGCAACAGCGCCAGGCTGGCATGGTCCAGGGTCAGCGGTGCTTGCGGGTAGGCGCCGCTGCCGAACACGATCAGGCCCAGGCGGTCGTCCTTGCGGCGGTCGATGAAGCCGTGGACCACTTCCTTGACGGCTGCCAGGCGATCGATTTTCTGGCCATTGGCATCGCTGTAGTCGGTGGTTTCCATGGACTGGGAAATGTCGATGGCGAGCATCAGGTCGCGCACCGGTTGCTGGCGTTCGATCGGTTTTTCCACCAGCACCGGGCGCGCCACGGCCACCACCAGCAAGGTCCAGACCAGCAGGTTCAGGGCCAGTTGCCAGCGATTGCTACGGCTGCCGGCCTGGCTTGGCGCCTGGCCGACGGCGCGGCTCATGGCGGCGAAAAACGGCACCCGCACGGCACTGCGCGCTTCGCGGTAGTCGGGCAGGAAGCGATAACCCAGCCAGCAGAGCGGGAGCAGTAGCAACAACCAGGGGTAATCAAGCTGCCACATGATGATGCTCCACCCAGTGTTTGCAGGTGCTGAACAGCTGATTTCGCTGTGCTGCCGGCAACGCCAGCAGGACTGTATCCGGGGCGTAGGCCAGGGTTGCCAGTTGCTGGCTGAAATCGGCGGGTAACGGCTGCGCGCTGTGTCGCACCAGAAATGCTTGCCAATCCTCACCGCCCAGAGCCGCAACCTGTGGCCGCGAGCTTGCTCGCGAAGGCGCCCGACTATTCACCCTGGATGTCGACTGAGCGGCCGCTTTCGCGAGCAAGCTCGCTCCCACATTAGTATTTGCATTGCAGTCATTGGAGCCCCGGGAGGGCATCGACAGCGCCACGCGCTTGAGCAGCTCCGGCAATTCGCGCAGGGCGGCCAGTGGATCGCTGCTGCGTTGCAGTTCCGCCAGCCGTGCCAGGGCTTCACGTCGATAGCGGTCCCGGCGCCATAACCAGTAGCGCCAGCCGGCCCACGCCAGCAATCCCACCAGCAGCAGGCCGAGCAGTAGCCACCAACCCCAGGTTTGCGGCAGATAGCTGACCGGCGCTGGCAGGCCCAATTCAGTGAGTTGCTCGATGCTCGGGACGTGCGCAGTCATGGCCGACCTCCGAGCTTGCCCAGTTCGGCGCGCAATTGTTCATGGGCTGCCTGGGCGGTGCTGAACATCATCAAGGGCACCTGGCTGCGGCGCAGCAGGCTGGCGACATCCTTGAGCCGGCCGCTGAGGAAGTCCCCCAGGGGCTGATGGACCTGCCGCTGGGCCACCGCCAGCTCCACCTGCAACTGACCCTGGGTCACCAGCAGGTGGCCGTTTTTTGGCAGATTCAGTGCCAGTGGGTCATAGACCTGCATGGCGATCACATCGTTGTGGGCGCTGAGCTGGCGCATCAGTTGCAGGGTGCGCGGACCGGCGCCGGCAAAGTCACTGATGATGCAGATCAGGTGATCGTGTCCGGCCACGGCCAGGCAGTGCTGCAAGACCTTGTCCAGTTGGTCCTCGCCTTCGCGATCGGGGTTGTGGGCGCTGAGTTCCTGGTTCTGCTGGGCGATGCGATTGCACAGCGCCTCGATCCGTTTGCGGCTGCGCAACGGGCTAATGCTGTCGATCCGCTGATCGTTGAACACCAGGCCGCCGACCCGGTCGCCGGCATTGAAGACCATCCAGGCCGCCAGCGCGCCGAGTTCGGCGGCCAGGGCCGACTTGAAGCTGCGCTGGGAGCCAAAGAACATCGACATGCGCTGGTCGACCAGGATCAGCGCCGGGCGATCACGCTCTTCGGTGAAGGTGCGCACTACCGGTTTGCCGGTCCGCAGGGAGGCGCGCCAGTCCAGGTGCCGCAGGTCATCGCCGGGCTGGTAGCGGCGCAGTTCGTCGAAGTTCAGGCCACGCCCGCGCAGACGCGAGGCGTGGTTGCCCGCCAGGATACTGCCCTGGGGCTGGCGCGCGAGGAAACTCAAGTCGGCGGCCTGGTACTGCAGCGCCATCAATTGCGCCAGCGACACATACACCAGGCCATCCAGTTCCTGAGTGTTCATGGGCATCACCTCAAGCCGGGATCGCGACTTTGTCGAGCAGGCGGTCGAGCACCTGATCGGCCGTCACGCCATCGGCCACGGCGTCGTAGCTCAATTGCAGGCGATGGCGCAGCACCGGATGGACCACGGCGCGCACATTGTCCGGGGTGACGAAGTCCTGTCCTTGCAGCCAGGCATCCGCGCGCGCGCAGCGATCCAGGCCAATGCCGCCGCGCGGGCTGGCGCCGATGGCGATCCAGCGGCCGAGGTCGGCGTCGTAGTCGGCCGGGTGGCGGGTGGCATTGATCAAATCGATCAGGTAGCGATCGATGGCCGGCGCCACACTGACCGCGCTGACTTCACGACGCGCAGCAAAGATCACCTCCTGGCTCAGGGCAAATCCTCCTGGCGCCTCGGTCTTGGCGCCCAGGGCCTGCTCTTCTTCACGCAGCAGGCGCAGGACCTGGCTTTCGTTGTCCGCGCTCGGGTAATCCAGCAGGACCTTCATCAGGAACCGGTCCATCTGCGCTTCGGGCAGCGGGTAGGTGCCTTCCTGTTCGATCGGGTTCTGGGTCGCGACCACGATAAACAACTCAGGCAGCACGTGGCTGTTACCGGCTACGGTGATCTGGCGTTCTTCCATGGCTTCGAGCAGCGCCGCCTGGACCTTGGCCGGAGCCCGGTTGATCTCGTCCGCCAGGATCAGGTTGCCGAACAACGGGCCTGGCTGGAACTGGATCTGGTTCTGCCCGTCGACCTGGTGCAGCACCTCGGCGCCGGTGATGTCGGAGGGCAGCAGGTCAGGGGTGAACTGGATCCGGCTCATCTTCGCATCCAGGTGCTTGGCCAGCGCCTTGACGGTGCGGGTCTTGGCCAGTCCAGGCAAGCTTTCGAGCAGCAGGTGGCCGTTGGCCAAGAGACCGAGCATGATCTGGCGGATGACCTGATCCTGGCCAAGTACCGCTTCGGCAATGCTGGCTTGCAGGGCGTTGATGTCATTAAGCGCTGTCATGGGACGGTCCTTTGCGTAGACGGGTTAAAACATGAACGTTGGCATAACCGGGATAAACGATAGACCCAAGTTTCAACTACCACTAATAAGATCATCCCGGTGAATGGCCAAAGACTGGACCCGGACGTATCCTTGAAGATCCCATCGCTCAGCTCTCTCTTACCAGGCGTACTGAAGACGCAAGGTCCAGGTGTTGACGTCCGGCGAACCGCTGCGTTCGGCGACGGTGTCGGAATAGGCGATCAGGCCGCCGAACTGCGGCGAGAGCATAAAGCCCAGGCTGGCGCCGAGGATGCCGTTCTCTTGCTTGTTGTCCTGCCAGTCACCGTTGATCCGGGTTTCGCCGCCGCGGTTGTAGGTGGCATCCAGCGATGCCCACAGCGCACGGTTGAAGGTGTAGCTGTAGTGTCCTTCAATGGCGTATAGGGCCTTTTGTTCGAGCGTGCCGTCGCCGTGGTAGTCATCGTTGTCGCCGTACAGCGAGACGTAGGTGTTGAGCTCCAGCCAGGTCGGGCCGATTGGCGTGCCAAAGGCAATTTCCGGCTTGAAGGCCCAGCGGTTGGCGCCGATGTTGATCACCCGGTTCTTGTCATAGTCGCCCGTGGGGGCGGTGACCCAGAGTGCGCCGGTGAGGAAGGTTTCCGGGGTCCAGTTGGCAAACTCCTCCTGGGTCAGCGCCGGGCCGCCGAAGATATTGTGCACCAGCACTACCTGGGTGTCGGCCATGCCGCCGTTGCGCTTGGTGCCCTTGAAGAACTCGGCGTTGTCGAACGAGGCGGAGATGTCGGCGTAAGGCTGCAGGACCTGGATCGCGCTGTTGCGCCCGTCAATGGCGAACGAGCGGGCAAATCGGGCGATGTACAGGTCGGCATTGACCGACAGGCCGTCTAGCGGCAACGCGGTGTCGATCGGGGTGTTGCTGTCGATCCGGTTGTAATAGCCGAAGACCATGTTCAGGTCGGTCGGCAGGTTCTGCCAGTCCCGGGCGTTGTCGGCAGCGGCGAGAACAGGTGTCAACGCCAGGGTGAAGACGCCCAAGCGACCCAGTTTGGAGGTAAAACCCATCGGTGTGCTCCTTGTAGAAGGTAATTCGGCTGGGCCGGCTTGATCAGTTGATCGGTGTCAGTGCTGGCTGTTTCCACTGGCCATTGGCGACTTCGGGCTTGGGCAGGTACAAGCGCAATACCGCATAGAACGGGCCGTGGGGTGCTGGCAACCAGTTGCTGCGCTGCTCCTTGAGTGGCACCGAGTGCTGCACGTAGAGGGTCAAGCCGCCATCGGCATCGCGCTTGAGGTTGGGCAGCATGCGTGAATTGATCAGGTAGCGTTGCTGGTGGTTGGCTACCAGCAGCTTGCTCTTGCCGTCGTACATGGTCAGCGACCAGAAGGCATCCGCCGGCGGCAATTGGTCCTTGGCAAAGTGCAGGGTGTAGCTGTGCTTGGCGCCGTTGGCCGGTTTGCCGCTGCTGTCGACGAAGTAACCGATATACGCCGCTTCATCGGCGGAGTTGCCGAAGATGCCCATGTTGGCGCCCGCGTAGCGGTACAGGTAGTTGTTGTTCAGGTGATCACGGGTGCCGAAGAAGTCGCCGCTGACGACCTGATGGGTGTCCACCTGGTCTTTCTTGAAGGCGGCGAACTCGGCCTTGGCGTCACTGATGCCATCGTCCAGGGCCTTGCGTTGTTCGACACTGAGGGTCTTGAGGTCGAACGGCTGGCCGGCAACGATGCCGATCCTGGCGAAACGCGCGAGCAGGTCTTTCTCGGAGTCCTGGGCCGGGGCGAAGGCCAGCATGAAATTCAGGTAGCGAAACAGCTCCGGGCTGTCGGTCATGCTGGCGGTCGGTTTCGGCCAACTGATCTTCGCCGGGGTCGCCGGTGCCGGTTGCTTGAGGTATTGGCTCAGGGTCTGGACCTTGTAGTTGCCCTGGATTTTCCGGACCTTTTCCAGATCTTTGTCATCGAACAGTTGGGTGCGATAGAGGGCGTAGGCGATGTTGCTTTCGCTGCGCACCACGCGATCGATGTTGACCGGTTGCTGGCCTTTCCAATCCGGCCCGACCACCATGAAGTGTCCGCCTTTGTTACCGGTGCTGCGGGTGCCCAGGTACGCGAAGTTGTGCGTGAAGAGGTCGATCAGTTGCACCGAGTAATAACGCTCCTCGGCTATCTGCGGCAAAGTCAGGACCAGCGGTTCGGCGCGCAGGTCCATCCACACGAAGGAGTAGGGGGTGTCCGAGTTGGGCGTGACAAACGCAGTGTCCTTGGGCGTGAACACCTTGGCGGTGTTGCCGATACGGTTGAACGGTGCCTTGAAATTCGCCCCTGTCTTGTCCACGGCCTGGGTGTACAGGGTCTTGTACATCTCCACCACCGGGAAGCCGTAGAGGTAGGCCTCCTTGGCGATCCCGCGGGCCTCTTCGGGGCTGGCCGTGAAATCGGCCCAGGCGCTGGCGCTGAGCAGCAGCGAGACGCCAGCGAGCAACAGACGGGTCGGTTTTGCAAAAGTCATGGCACTGTCCTGTGGGTCGCGCGGTTATTTGCCGAAGGTCACGTTGATGCCGGCAAACAGCGTGAACTGCGGCAGGCCATCACCCTTGCGCTCGACCGTCCATTGCGGTTCAACGAAGGCGTTGATGATGTTGCTGCCGGATTTCCAGGCCTTGCCCGCACCAAAACCGATGGGGATGTAATGGGTGTTGTTCTTCAGGTCGAAGGTCCAGGTGCCCGTGGAGCGCAGGTACCAGCCTTTTTCCAGGTTGTGCATGAGAAAAGGCTGCAAGGTGGCGGTTTCGACGTGTGCCCGGTCGTGGTCACCAGCGAACGAGCTTTGATACTGCACCAGTGCGCCCAGCAGGCCACGGGGCGTCGCATCGATGGCCACGGCGGCCAGGCCAGCCTGCCATTTGCCGGTGCCCAACTCATCCTGTTCGGCGGTCGGCGCGGTGATCTGCGGGCCGATGCCCAACTGCACGCCTTCGGTCTTGAGCAGGAAAATGTCGAACAGGTTCAGATCACCGATGCCGGTGCTGTAGCCACTGTGTGGATCGGGGCGGGTGCTGATGGGCAGGGTCGCGCGCAGCAACTGCGGGACTGCGATGAAGTCATTGGCGGCCATCGGCAAGGTGCCGCGCAACAAGGCATCGTTGGTGTGGGCGTTGCTGTCGAAGAGTTGCGGGGTGTAGTAGTCCTGAAGGTTGGCGCCGGGCGCCAGGCTCAGCGGGTTGTTGCTCTTGTTGGCGGTCTCGGCGTTGTCGGCCAGCGCACCAGCAGCAGGCAGCAGTGTGACGGCCAGCAGCAGGACGCTGCGTGAAATTCCCTTTGACATCGTTCCTTCATATCCCTGTTGGCTCGATCATCGCGTCAGGGCTTGATGGTCGATTGCTTTGTAGTATTTATTCTGGAGAGCCGTAGGACACGTCAGGCTTGGTTAGCATTAAACACGCTAACGACCGCTCGTCGTCATTAAATATTTCGATATGTGTCGCAGTTCACGTAAGGTTTTTCAATAAAACTCATTGGATTCATTGGATTAAGCGGGGAATGTGCGGTGGAGCCTCAACAGCTGAGGTCGAGTCTTGGGCGTTGACGATCCGTGAGGTCTGCAACTGGCATTTCAGGGATGAAATGTTCAAAAGACAGGGTACGGTTACCGGATTGAGGGGGGCTGCGCTTTCTGATCGAGGAACTAAGGCCTCCCCGGAACGTTTTCGATCAGCGATAAATCCTCACTTAGCCTGGACGAATCATAGGGTTAGTATTGGTTCGGTCTGTTGTACAAATTATTGATTCTCCAGGTTGCTTGGCGAATTTTGGCAGCCTGCTCAGATTGATACCTGCTTTGCATATCCAGACGGCTTACATATCCCGAGCCGGGAGGGATCTCGATGATTGGGATGTAGTTGGGATTGATGCCCGCTTGATTTAGCTGTGCGGGTAGCATTCCTTGAATCTCGCCGCTGGCGATGCGTCGTGCAGCTGTTATAAGGCCAAGATTGTTCTCCAGTTGCGAGGGCGTATTGGCCTGGCCCAGTAGCGTTGAAACAGGGGTGGCGGCAGAGTACACGGTGTCTTTCATGGCTTTTGATGTGGAAGCAAGCGAAATCAGGTCGTTCGTGGGTAAGTGCCTGATTATGGCTTCAGTGATATGTGGCATGCCTCTTAACTTTTCAAAAAGCCCCATCGGTGTCGTCGTGGCAGTTGAAGTGGTAGCTATGCGTTTACTCCCAAGCAATTGCTGGTTTTGAATGAGCAAAGTGAGTGAGGGAGCATGCCCATTGCGATCACTTCGATTTGTCGGGTCCCCTAGGCAGTACACGTAGGGATTCACTCCTCCCTCCCCAAATGGACTCCAGCTGTCTGGGCTATTAAATCTCATCAGCACCGGATTAAACGCCCGATAACCATTGCCCAACAGATAGTGCCCGGTCACTGGATCCCGCCGTTCACCATGGAACCCCAGCAGGCTCAGCAATCCGCTGTCGGCGGGGTGATGACCATAAGGTGAATAGGCGACGGGATGACGTACACCGCCGCCAAGTGCATGTAGCACCGAACGCTGCTGGTCGGTGGCCAGTAATGTGGCCGCCATTTGAACCCCGTTACGCTGCAGCTGCGCCAGCAACTGGTCTTCGTGCTGAACAATCGTGTGCCGCAGTTGCCCTTGGATTTCCGTGGCCAGTCGGGTCTTGCAGTAAAAACGTTGCAGCGGCGACTGCCCGGACGGTGAGGTAGCGACGAGCCGGTCCAGCGGATCGTAGCGGTAGTAGCAGAGTACGAAGGCACGGTCTGAAGGCATGGCGCGAGGTCCTCTGTGCTCATGATTGCCGGCCTTCAGGTTGGGCGTCGGCGCCAGCGTTGTCTACTGGCAGAACTACTAGGGCGCGAGCTGGGAGGTAGGGACGATCTGACCATTACAGACGGCGTACGGAGCCATTCTGCACTGCAGGCGTAGGGATAGTTGGTTCGATAAACGTGGGAAATTGGGGTTGAGGCATCGATCCCGTTGTAGCGTATGCGACTAACGCCGGTGGGACTGCTATCACCCTATCTACTTGCACACGGCTCAAGGGCCTGCCAGAGCCAGACCAGTCTGAGTCTATTGAAGGAGCTCTGCGTCCTGGGCTCGATGATGGTGTACCGGTTGAGCTGAGGGAGTCCGACCAGTCAATAGAGTTGATTGAGTCGGTTGAACCAAATTGCGATATGGATTGCGAGGAGCGCCTGGAACTCAGCGAAGAAGATGATGCCAGTGACTCAAGGGAACCACGTCCGTTTGCTGATTGAAGGGTAGTGTGGCCCGAGACTGATGTTCGATAGTTGAAAGAAGGCATTGCTATAGGGCTGGAGGAAGGGGCGGGTACACTGCCTGCAACCCGACTGATGCTTGAACTTGCAAGTGCGCCTGAACTCCCGGCGCTAGCTAATTGTAGTGTCGCTGCTGATGAACTCCTTTGCGTTAGCGCCAGCAAAGCCAGTGATATGTGCCCTGTTGGGTCCAGTCTATGAGGGTTTCCAATACCGTATGCGTAAGCATTCAGCCCACCCATTCCAAATGGACTCCAACTGTCTGGACTGTTAAATCTCATCAACACCGGATTAAACGCCCGATAACCATTGCCCAACAGATAGTGCCCGGTCACCGGATCCCGCCGTTCACCATGGAACCCCAGCAGGCTCAGCAATCCACTGTCGGCGGGGTGATGACCATAAGGTGAATAGGCGATGGGATGACGTACACCGCCGCCAAGTGCATGCAGCACCGAACGCTGCTGGTCGGTGGCCAGTAATGTGGCCGTCATTTGATCCCCGTTACGTTGCAGCTGCGCCAGCAACTGGTCGTCGTGCTGAATAATCGTGTGCCGCAACAGCCCTTGGATTTCCGTGGCCAGTCGGCTCTTGCAGTAAAAACGTTGCAGCGGTGACTGCCCGGACGGTGAGGTAGCGACGAGCCGGTCCAGCGGATCGTAGCGGTAGTTGCAGAGTACGAAGGCACGGTCTGCAGGCATGGCGCGAGGTCCTCTGTGCTCATGATTGCGGGCCTTCAGGTTGGGCGTCGGCGCCAGCGTTGTCTACTGGCAGAACTGCTAGGGAACGCTGTGCGTAAGGGGTGGGGTCGGATTGTCAATGCCGCAGGTCGCGCCAATTTCAGGGGGCACACTTCGCGGTCAGTACAAGGAATTGTCTGACAGCTTGCCGGGGTAGGCTCACTGGCACATTCGTGGTTAACTTTGGCTCCTCGCAACACCAGACGATTGTTCATAACCACTGCATTAATAAGGATACTGTTCATGGCTCAAGTCACTCTCAAAGGCAACCCAGTCCAGGTCAACGGCCAACTGCCACAAGCCGGTGCCAAGGCACCAGCCTTTTCCCTGGTTGCCGGCAATCTGTCGGACGTGACCCTGGCGGACTTCGCCGGCAAACGTAAAGTGCTGAACATTTTCCCAAGCGTCGACACCCCGACCTGCGCGACCTCGGTGCGTACCTTCAACGCCCAGGCCAATGACGTGGCCAACACCGTGGTGCTGTGCATCTCGGCTGACCTGCCGTTCGCCCAGGCCCGCTTCTGCGGCGCCGAAGGCCTGGAAAACGTGCAGAACCTGTCCACCCTGCGGGGTGCCGAGTTCATCGAAAACTACGGCGTAGCGATTGCCGATGGCCCACTCAAAGGCCTGACTGCCCGTGCCGTGGTGGTGCTGGACGAAAACGACAACGTGCTGCACAGCGAGCTGGTGAAAGAAATCGCCGAAGAGCCTAACTACGCAGCAGCGTTGGCCGTTCTCAAGTAATAGGCTTTACAATTATTCACGGCCTGGCTCTGTCCAGGCCGTTTTCATTTGTGCTTCAGTAATTTAGCAAACACTCGCAAAAGTCAGCTGAAGGTAAATTGCCGGTAAAGGCGCTTTGCTAAAAGGCCTCTAGTGCTTATCTTTCAGCCTCCCGTATAAAGATGCCCACGCGCCCAATGGTTAATCACTCCATGCAATCCTCCGCTTCCCGTAATTCTCGTCGCTGGCTGTTCGGCCTGCTGGTCCTGCTGCTGGTTGGCGGCCTGTGCTGGAAATTCTGGCCCAGCAGCTCCGCCAGCAAGGATGCCCCGGCATCCAAGGCGGCGGCCGGCCATACCGGCAGGGCAGGTGGCATGCGCCCGGGTTTCGGTGGCGCGGCGGGGGCGGTTCCGGTGCGGGTGGCTCCAGCGGTACTCGGCGATTTCCCGCTGTACTACAAGGCCCTGGGCACTGTTACCGCGCTCAACACTATCAATGTGCGCAGTCGGGTCGGCGGCGAACTGGTGAAGATCGCCTTCGAAGAAGGGCAGATGGTCAAGGCCGGCGACCTGCTCGCCGAGATCGATCCGCGCCCGTACCAGAACGCCTTGCTCCAGGCCGAAGGGACCCTGCTGCAGAACCAGGCTCAATTGAAAAACGCCCTGGTGGACCTGGAACGCTACCGCGGCCTGTACGCCGAGGACAGCATCGCCAAGCAGACCCTGGATACCGCCGCCGCGCTGGTGGGCCAGTACCAGGGGACGGTCAAGACCAATCAGGCTGCGGTCAACGACGCCAAGCTAAACCTTGAATTCACCCGCATCCGCGCGCCGATTACCGGGCGTGTCGGCCTGCGCCAGCTGGATGTCGGCAACCTGGTGGCGGCCAACGACACCACGGCCCTGGCGATCATCACCCAGACCCAACCGATCAGCGTGGCCTTCACCTTGCCGGAGAACAGCCTCGACGTCGTGCTGGCCCGCTACCGCTCCGGGGCCAAGCTGCCGGTCGAAGCCTGGGACCGTGGCGACACCCAGTTGCAAGCCACCGGCGTACTGCAGAGCCTGGACAACCAGATCGACACCACCACCGGCACTTTGAAATTCAAGGCGCGCTACGACAACCGTGACCAGGCGCTGTTCCCCAATCAGTTCGTCAACGTGCGTTTGCTCGCTGACACCCTCAAGGGGGTGATCCTGGCGCCCTCGGCGGCAATTCAGTTCGGCACCAACGGCACGTTTGTCTACGCCCTGGATGGCGACAAGAAAGTCACCATTCGCCCACTGAAAATCGGCGCCACCGACGGCGACAACACCGTGATCAAGGAAGGCCTCAAGCCAGGTGACCGGGTGGTGCTGGAAGGCACCGATCGCCTGAAAGAGGGCAGCGAGGTGGAGGTGGTCAACGACAGCAACCAGGTCCCGGCCGCGCCGGCCGACAACCTCCACAGCCAGGCGAGCGATGCCGCGCCTGCACCAGAGGCCAATGGCAAGGCGCATAAGGGCGGCGCATGAACATCTCCCGCCTGTTCATCCTGCGTCCGGTCGCGACTACCCTGAGCATGCTGGCCATCGTTCTGGCCGGCCTGATCGCCTATCGCCTGCTGCCGGTCTCGGCACTGCCCCAGGTGGACTATCCGACCATCCGGGTCATGACCCTGTACCCCGGCGCCAGTCCGGATGTGATGACCAGTGCGGTCACCGCGCCGCTGGAGCGGCAGTTCGGGCAAATGCCCGGGCTGACCCAGATGGCCTCGACCAGCTCCGGCGGCGCTTCGGTGCTGACCCTGCGCTTCAACCTCGACATCAACATGGACGTCGCCGAGCAACAGGTGCAGGCCGCGATCAACGCCGCCAGCAACCTGCTGCCCAACGATTTGCCGGCGCCGCCGGTGTACAACAAGGTCAACCCGGCGGACACCCCGGTGCTGACCCTGGCGATCACCTCCAAAACCATGCTGCTGCCCAAACTCAACGACCTGGTCGATACGCGCATGGCGCAGAAAATCGCCCAGATCAGCGGCGTCGGCATGGTCAGCATCGCCGGCGGACAACGCCAGGCGGTGCGGATCAAGGTCAACCCCGAGGCCCTGGCGGCCAATGGCCTGAACCTGTCGGATGTGCGCACCCTGATTGCCGCTTCCAACGTCAACCAGCCCAAGGGCAACTTCGACGGCCCGACCCGGGTGTCGATGCTCGACGCCAACGACCAGTTGACCTCGCCCAAGGACTACGCCGAACTGATCCTTGCCTACAACAATGGCGCGCCATTGCGGCTCAAGGATGTCGCGCAGATCGTCGATGGCGCCGAGAACGAGCGCCTCGCGGCCTGGGCCAACGAAAACCAGGCGGTGCTGCTCAATATCCAGCGCCAGCCGGGGGCCAACGTGATCGAGGTGGTTGACCGGATCAAGGCGCTGCTGCCGAGCATCACCGACAACCTGCCAGCCGGGCTGGATGTCACGGTGCTGACCGACCGCACCCAGACCATCCGCGCCTCGGTCACCGACGTGCAGCACGAATTGCTGATCGCCATCGCCCTGGTGGTGATGGTGACCTTCCTGTTCCTGCGCCGCGTCAGCGCCACCATCATCCCTTCGATTGCCGTGCCGCTGTCGTTGATCGGCACCTTCGGGGTGATGTACCTGGCCGGTTTTTCGGTCAACAACCTGACGCTGATGGCCCTGACCATCGCCACGGGGTTTGTGGTCGACGATGCGATCGTCATGCTGGAGAATATTTCGCGCTACATCGAGGAGGGCGACAGCCCGCTGCAGGCGGCGCTCAAGGGCGCGAAGCAGATCGGTTTCACCTTGATCTCCCTGACCTTGTCGCTGATCGCGGTGCTGATTCCGCTGCTGTTCATGGCCGACGTGGTCGGGCGGCTGTTCCGCGAGTTCGCCATCACCCTGGCGGTGGCGATCCTGATTTCCCTGGTAGTGTCCCTGACCCTGACGCCGATGATGTGTGCGCGCTTGCTCAAGCCTGAGCCCAAGCCTGAAGAGCAGGGCCGTTTCTATCGTGCCAGCGGCGCGTGCATCGACTGGATGATCGCTGCCTACGGACGCAAGTTGCAGTGGGTGCTCAAGCACCAGCCGCTGACCCTGATGGTGGCCATCGGCACCCTGGCTCTCACTGTGTTCCTCTACATGATCGTGCCCAAGGGCTTCTTTCCGGTGCAGGACACCGGGGTGATCCAGGGGATTTCCGAAGCGCCGCAGTCCATCTCTTTCGCCGCCATGAGCCAGCGCCAACAGGAACTGGCCAAGATCATCCTGCAAGACCCGGCGGTGCAAAGCCTGTCGTCCTATATAGGCGTGGACGGCGACAACGCCACGCTCAACAGCGGCCGCCTGCTGATCAACCTCAAGCCGCACAAGGATCGCGACCTCAGCGCAGCCCAGGTGATCACCCGCTTGCAGCCACAACTGGACAAGCTGGTGGGCATTCGCCTGTTCATGCAGCCGGTGCAGGACCTGACCATCGAAGACCGGGTCAGTCGCACCCAGTACCAGTTCAGCATGTCGTCACCGGATGCCGAGTTGCTCAGCCTGTGGAGCGGCCGCCTGGTCGAAGCCCTGGGCCACCAGCCGGAGCTGACCGACGTCGCCAGTGACCTGCAGGACAAGGGCCTGCAGGTGTACCTGGTAATCGACCGCGACGCGGCTTCGCGCATCGGCGTGTCGGTGGCCAACATCACCGATGCCCTGTACGACGCCTTCGGCCAGCGGCAGATCTCGACCATCTACACCCAGGCCAGCCAGTACCGCGTGGTGCTGCAGGCCAAGGATGGCGAGAAGATCGGCCCGCAGGCGCTGGAGCAGATCCACGTCAAGACCACCGACGGCGGCCAGGTTCGATTGTCCAGCCTGGCGCGCATCGAGGAACGCCAGGCCCAACTGTCGATCGCCCATATCGGCCAGTTCCCGGCGGTGATGATGTCGTTCAACCTGGCGCCCGGCGTGGCATTGGGGCAGGCGGTGGAACTGATCGAACAGGTGCAGAAGGACATCGGCATGCCACTGGGCGTGCAGAGCCAGTTCCAGGGTGCGGCCCAGGCGTTCCAGGCCTCGTTGTCGAGTACCTTGCTGCTGATCCTGGCGGCCGTGGTGACCATGTACATCGTGCTCGGGGTGCTCTACGAGAGTTACATCCACCCGATCACGATTCTGTCGACCTTGCCCTCGGCGGCAGTCGGGGCCTTGCTGGCGTTGCTCTTGAGTGGCAATGACCTGGGGATGATCGCGATCATCGGCATCATCCTGCTGATCGGTATCGTCAAGAAAAACGCGATCATGATGATCGACTTTGCCCTCGAGGCCGAGCGCAACCAGGGCATGGACCCGGCGACGGCGATCTATCAGGCGGCGCTGCTGCGCTTCCGGCCGATCCTGATGACCACCCTGGCCGCGCTGTTCGGTGCGGTGCCGCTGATGCTGGCCACCGGTTCCGGCGCGGAACTGCGCCAGCCCCTGGGCCTGGTGATGGTCGGCGGGCTGTTGGTCAGCCAGGTGCTGACGCTGTTCACCACGCCGGTGATCTACCTGTACTTCGACCGCCTTGGCCGGCGCTGGCGACCCGCGCCTGAGCGCCTGGAGTCGGTAGAACAGCCATGAACCTGTCCGGACCTTTCATCAAGCGCCCGGTCGCGACCATGCTGCTGAGCCTGGCGATCATGCTCCTGGGCGGCGTCAGCTTCGGCCTGCTGCCCGTATCGCCACTGCCGCAAATGGACTTCCCGGTGATCGTGGTCCAGGCCAGCCTGCCGGGTGCCAGCCCCGAGGTGATGGCCTCCACCGTGGCCACCCCGCTGGAGCGCTCCTTCGGCGCCATCGCCGGAGTCAACACCATGAGCAGCCGCTCCAGCCAGGGCTCGACGCGGGTGATCCTGCAATTTGACCTGGACCGCGACATCAATGGCGCGGCGCGGGAAGTGCAGGCGGCAATCAACGCCTCGCGCAACCTGTTGCCCAGCGGCATGCGCAGCATGCCCACCTACAAGAAGGTCAACCCGTCCCAGGCGCCGATCATGGTGCTGTCGCTGACCTCGGACGTGCTGGAAAAAGGCCAGCTGTATGACCTGGCCTCGACCATCCTCTCGCAAAGCCTGTCCCAGGTGCCGGGCGTGGGCGAAGTGCAGATCGGCGGCAGCTCCTTGCCGGCGGTGCGCATCGAACTCGAGCCGCAGTTGCTCAACCAGTACGGCGTGGCCCTGGATGACGTGCGCAACACCATTGCCAACGCCAACGTGCGCCGGCCCAAAGGCTCGATCGAAGACGATCAGCGGATGTGGCAGGTGCAGGCCAACGACCAGTTGGAGAAGGCCAAGGACTACGAACCGCTGATCATCCGCTATCAGAACGGCTCGGCGTTGCGCCTCAGTGACGTGGCCAAGGTCAGCGACGGCGTCGAGGATCGCTACAACAGCGGCTTCTTCAACGACGACTCGGCAGTGCTGCTGGTGATCAACCGCCAGGCCGGCGCCAACATCATCGAGACGGTCGACGAGATCAAGGCGCAATTGCCGGCCTTGCAGGCGGTGCTGCCGGCCAGCGTCAAGCTGAACCTGGCGATGGACCGTTCGCCGGTGATCAAAGCCACCCTGCACGAAGCGGAAATGACCCTGCTGATTGCCGTGGGGCTGGTGATCCTGGTGGTGTTCCTGTTCCTCGGCAACTTCCGCGCCTCGCTGATCCCGACGCTGGCGGTCCCGGTGTCGCTGGTCGGCACCTTTGCGGTGATGTACCTCTATGGTTTTTCCCTGAACAACCTGTCGCTGATGGCGTTGATCCTGGCCACCGGGCTGGTGGTGGACGATGCCATCGTGGTGCTGGAGAACATTTCCCGGCACATCGACGATGGCGTCGCCCCGATGAAGGCGGCGTACCTGGGGGCCCAGGAAGTCGGCTTCACCCTGTTGTCGATGAACGTCTCGCTGGTGGCGGTGTTCCTCTCGATCCTGTTCATGGGCGGGATTATCGAGAGCCTGTTCCGCGAATTCTCCATCACCCTGGCCGCCTCGATCGTGGTCTCGCTGGTGGTGTCCTTGACCCTGACCCCGATGCTCTGCGCCCGCTGGTTGAAACCCCATACCCCAGGCCAGGAAAACCGCCTGCAGCGCGGCAGCCGCAAGGCCAACGACTGGATGGTCAAGTACTACGCCAGCAGCCTGGACTGGGTACTGCGCCATCCGCGCCTGACCCTGTTCAGCCTGTTCATCACTATCGGCGTCAACGTGGCGCTGTACGTGGTGGTACCCAAGACCTTCCTGCCACAGCAGGACACCGGCCAACTGATCGGCTTTGTGCGCGGTGACGATGGGCTGTCGTTCAGCGTGATGCAGCCAAAAATGGAGATCTTCCGCCGCGCGGTGCTCAAGGACGATGGGGTGGAAAGCGTCGCTGGGTTCATCGGCGGCAGCAACGGTACCAACAACGCCTTCATGCTGGTGCGCCTCAAGCCGATCAAGGAACGTAACCTGTCGGCGCAGAAAGTCATCGAGCGCCTGCGCAAGGAAATGCCCAAGGTGCCCGGCGCGCAACTGATGCTGATGGCCGACCAGGACCTGCAGTTTGGCGGTGGCCGCGAGCAGCAGTCGTCGCAATACAGCTACATCCTGCAAAGCGGTGACCTGTCGGCGCTGCGTGAGTGGTACCCGAAAGTGGTGACGGCGCTCAAGGCCCTGCCGGAGCTCACCGCCATCGACGCCCGCGAGGGCAGTGGTGCGGCGCAAGTGACACTGGTGGTCGACCGGGACCAGGCCAAGCGCCTGGGCATCGACATGGCCATGGTCACCTCGGTGCTCAACAACGCCTACAGCCAGCGGCAGATCTCCACCATCTACGACAGCCTCAACCAGTACCAGGTGGTGATGGAGGTCAATCCCAAATATGCCCAGGACCCGATCACCCTCAACCAGGTGCAGGTCATCACCTCGACCGGCGCGCGGATTCCGCTGTCGGCCATTGCCCACTACGAAAACAGCCTGGAAAACGACCGCGTCAGCCACGAAGGGCAGTTTGCTTCCGAGAGCATCGCCTTTGACATGGCTGAAGGCGTGACCGTGGAGCAGGGTGGGGCTGCCATTGAACGGGCGATCGCCAAGCTCGGTTTGCCAGAGGAAGTGATCGCCAAGATGGCCGGCACCGCCGACGCCTTTGCCGCGACCCAGAAGAGCCAGCCGTGGATGATCCTCGGCGCCTTGCTGGCGGTCTACCTGGTGCTTGGGGTGCTGTATGAAAGCTACGTGCACCCGCTGACCATTCTCTCCACGCTACCGTCCGCCGGGGTCGGCGCCTTGCTGTCGATCTATGTGCTGGGCGGCGAGTTCAGCCTGATCTCATTGCTGGGGTTGTTCCTGCTGATCGGCGTGGTGAAGAAAAACGCCATCCTGATGATCGACCTGGCGCTGCAACTCGAGCGCCATCAGGGCCTGGCGCCGCTGGAATCGATTCGCAGCGCCTGCCTGTTGCGCTTGCGCCCGATCCTGATGACCACCCTGGCCGCCATCCTCGGCGCCTTGCCCTTGCTGCTGAGCAGTGCCGAGGGCGCGGAAATGCGCCAGCCGCTGGGCCTGACCATCATTGGCGGGCTGATCTTCAGCCAGGTGCTGACGCTCTATACCACCCCGGTGGTCTACCTCTATCTCGACCGTTTGCGCCACCGGGTCAACCGCTGGCGTGGGGTTCGTACCGATGCTGCTCTGGAAACCGCGCTATGACTGACCGTTACCCACTCAATCGCGACTGCCTGTCGCCCCAGCGCCTGGTGACGGCCCGTGGCTCGCGATTGCTGAGCCTTTCCCTCAGCGCCCTGATGCTCAGTGCCTGCGCCGTCGGCCCGGACTATCAGCGCCCCAGCGTCGCAGAACCGGCCCAGTACAAGCAGGCACAGGGCTGGCGCCAGGCTAATCCGAGCGATTCCCTGGCCCGTGGCGCCTGGTGGGAGCTGTATGGCGATCAGCAGCTCAATGGCCTGGTGGAAAAACTCAACAGCTCCAACCAGACCGTCGCCCAGGCCGAGGCCCAGTACCGTCAGGCCCAGGCCCTGGTCGCCAGCGCGCGGGGCGCGTTTTACCCCACGGTCGACCTGAGCGCCGGGAAAACCCGCTCCAGCCAGGGCACGGGGAGCAGCAGTTCATCCTTGAGCAGTTCCAGCAGTGGCATCCGCAACACCTACAACACGCAGTTGGGGGTGAGTTGGGAAGCGGATATCTGGGGCAAGCTGCGCCGCGGCCTGGAGGCCAACGAGGCCAGCGCCGAGGCGAGCTTTGCGGACCTGGCGGCCATGCGCCTGAGCCAGCAATCGGAGCTGGTACAGAATTACCTGCAACTGCGGGTCATCGATCAGCAACGGCGCCTGCTGCAGGCCACCGTGGAAAACTACCAGCGCTCGCTGAAAATGACCGAAAACCAGTACCGCGCCGGGGTGTCTGGCAAGGACGCGGTGTCCCAGGCCCAGACCCAGCTCAAAAGCACCCAGGCCGACATGATCGACCTGATCTGGCAGCGCGCGCAGTTCGAGAACGCCATTGCGGTGTTGATGGGCCAGGCGCCCGCCGAATTCACCCTGGCCGAAACCCAGGACATCCCGGACTTGCCCGAAGTGCCGTTGGGCCTGCCTTCGCAATTGCTCGAACGGCGTCCGGATATTGCCTCGGCCGAGCGCTCGGTGATTGCCGCCAACGCCAATATCGGCGTGGCCAAGGCCGCCTACTACCCGGACCTGACCCTGAGCCTGTCCGGTGGTTACAGCAGCAGTACCTCGACCGACCTGATCAGCTTGCCGAACCGTTTCTGGTCGGTGGGGCCGCAGCTCAACCTGCCACTGTTCGATGGCGGCCAGCGCTCGGCGGAAGTCGATCGCAACGAGGCGCTGTATGACCAGACCGTGGCCAAGTACCGGCAGACCGTCCTCGACGGGTTTCGCGAGGTAGAAAACTACCTGGTCCAGCTCAGGGTCCTGGGCGACGAAGCCGTGGTGCGCCAGCAGGCGCTGGATGCCGCCCGGGAGTCGTTGCGCCTGATCCAGAATCAGTACAAGGCCGGCTTGATCGCCTACCTCGACGTGGTGGTGGTGCAGGCCACGGCCTTGAGCAACGAGCGCAGTGTGCTGACCTTGCAGCAGAGCCGACTGATCGCCAGCGTGCAGTTGATTGCGGCGTTGGGCGGCGGTTGGGACGGGCAATTGATACCCGCTGAAAGCCAATGACCTAGGCTCCGTAAGGGCTTGTCGAGCTTGTTACAGTCTTTCTGTCGCGCTGGTGGCCTTTTGATTACTTTGCAGGTGCTTTCGCCCTTGGAATCAGTACAATCGGCAACTTTCGCCCAGGGTGCACGGACGCTTCAGCCAGGGCATAGTCGAGAAGTCTGATGCTCATCGGTAACTATTCCCCTGCGCTGGTCCTGATTTCGCTCTGCGTGGCTGTTTTGGCGTCCTACACCGCCCTCGACATGACCGGGCGTATCGCAACGGCCAAGGGTCGGGCGGCTCACCTGTGGACCGTCGGCGGTGCACTGGCCATGGGCGTCGGAGTCTGGTCCATGCACTTTATCGGCATGCTGGCCTTCAGTTTGCCGATCGACCTGGGCTATGACTTCGGCATCACGGCCTTGTCGCTGCTGATCGCCATTCTCTCCTGCGGTTTTGCCCTGTGGCTGGTCAGCCAACCCCAATTACCTGCCTGGCAGTTGGGGTTTGGTGCCTTGATCATGGGGGCGGGCATCAGCGCCATGCACTACACGGGCATGGCAGCCATGCGCATGACCCCTGGCATCGACTATGACCCGAGTCTGTTCGGCGCCTCCCTGTTGATTGCGGTGGGGGCATCTGCCGCAGCGCTGTGGATCGCCTTCCGCCTGCGCCAGAACACGCCCTATGTGCGCTTCGCCCGTGGTGGGGCGGCGGTGATCATGGGCCTGGCCATTGTCGGCATGCATTACACCGGGATGGCTGCGGCACGCTTTGCCGATGGCAGCTTCTGCGGTGCGGCGGTCGATGGTTTGAGCGGCAAGGGCCTGGACAATCTGGTGCTGGTGACCACGTTGGCGGTGCTGAGCATTGCCTTGCTGACTTCGATTCTCGACGCGCGCCTTGAGGCGCGCACCTCGGAGCTGGCCAATTCCCTGACCCTGGCCAACCGCGAACTGACCCAACTGGCGCTGCATGACACCCTGACCGGGCTGCCCAACCGGGTGTTGCTGGCCGACCGCATCGACCAGGCCATGCTCATGGTGCAGGAACAAAGCGGCTGTTTTGCCCTGATGTTCATCGACCTGGACGGCTTTAAACCGGTCAACGATGCCTTCGGGCATCACATGGGCGATCAGTTGCTGCGTGAGGTCAGCGTGCGCCTGCGCGAGGACTTGCGCAGCCAGGACACCCTGGCGCGGATCGGCGGTGACGAGTTCGTGTTGCTGGTGCAACTGCACGAGCCGGACGATGCGCTGCGCCTGGCAGCACGCCAGGTGGGCCTGCTTTCCCGGGTGTTCCGGGTCGGTGAGCACGATCTACAGATCTCGGCCAGCATCGGCATTGCGGTCTATCCCGGCAACGGCCACACCGCGCAAGAGCTGTTGATGAACGCCGATGCGGCGATGTACCACGCCAAGGGTACTGGCAAGAACGGCTATCGCTTCTTCGATGTGTCGATGAACAACAACGCGCGGCGCCAGTTGCAGTTGCTGCAGGACCTGCGCAACGCGCTCGAACAGGATCAGTTCCGCTTGTATTACCAGCCCAAGTTCGATGCCAGCAACGGTCATCCGGTGGGGGCCGAAGCGCTGTTGCGCTGGGAGCACCCGACCCAGGGCATGCTGCTGCCGGACAAGTTCATCGAACTGGCGGAGAAAACCGGCTTGATCATCCCGATTGGCGATTGGGTGCTCAATGAAGCCTGCCGGCAGATGCGCCTCTGGCATCTGCAGGGCTACACCAACTGGCGCATCGCGGTGAACCTCTCGGCGCTGCAGTTCTGTCACACCGAGTTGGTCCACAGCGTCGCCAAGGCCCTGGCTACCCACGGCCTGCCTGCCAACAGCCTGACCCTGGAAATCACCGAAACCACGGCCATGAGCGACGCGGACGCGAGCATGACGGTGCTCAATCAGCTATCGGAAATGGGTGTCGACCTGTCCATTGATGACTTTGGCACCGGTTACTCGAGCCTGATGTACCTCAAGCGCCTGCCCGCCAACGAGCTGAAAATCGATCGCGGCTTCGTGCGCGACCTGGAGCGCGACAGCGATGACGCCGCGATCGTCTCGGCCATCGTTGCCTTGGGCCAGGCATTGGGGCTGCGGATCGTTGCCGAGGGCGTGGAAACCGACATGCAGCAGGATTTCCTGACCCAGTTGGGCTGCGATTCGCTGCAAGGCTACCTGCTGGGCCACCCGTTGCCGGCGGAACGCTTCATGCTCGACATTCTTCGGGCGGAGCAGGTGGTGTAGGAGCAAGGCTTACCCGCGATGGGCATAGGTTTCTACACAACTTTGTAGTGGCCTCTGGGGTGTTGGATTAGACCGAGTACATATCCATTCTTGCGGTAACGGCCTCCTATGGTTCCGCCTGACGGCGGCTCACTTTTGAACAGC